>CAZZBU010000294.1:0-1510 GCA_964652315.1 uncultured Bacteroidales bacterium | reverse complement strand
GCTGCAAGTATTGGTGGTAACCGGATAAAAACTGCCCGGGTGGATGCTGATAATGTTCCTGAACTGGTTCAGCTAATAAATGCGTTTAACCCCGAACTGGTCATTAATGTCGCCCTGCCATACCAGGATTTAACCATTATGGATGCCTGCCTTGAAACAGGGGTCAACTATCTTGATACCGCGAATTATGAGCCAAAGGATGAGGCGAAATTTGAATACAAATGGCAATGGGCTTATCAGGACAAATTTAAGGAAGCCGGCCTGACTGCAATTTTGGGTTGCGGTTTTGATCCCGGAGTGACCAGTATTTTTACCGCTTACGCAGCCAAGCATCATTTTGATGAGATTCAGTACCTCGACATTGTAGATTGCAATGCCGGTGATCATGGAAAAGCCTTTGCTACCAATTTTAATCCTGAGATTAATATCCGGGAGGTAACCCAGAAAGGCAAATACTGGGAGAATGGACAATGGGTGGAGACAGCACCTCATGAGATTCACAAACCCTTGAATTATCCGAATATCGGCCCAAAAGAATCGTATGTGATATACCACGAAGAGTTGGAATCGTTGGTTAAAAACTTTCCAACCTTAAAAAGAGCCCGTTTTTGGATGACATTTGGACAGGAATACCTGACTCACCTGCGTGTGATTCAAAATATCGGCATGGCCCGCATCGATCCGGTGATGTACGAAGGAAAAGAAATTATTCCCATCCAGTTTCTGAAAGCAGTACTCCCCGACCCTGGTGAGCTGGGAGAAAACTACACCGGTGAAACCTCTATTGGATGCCGCATTCGCGGATTAAAAGACGGAAAAGAAAAAACTTACTATGTATATAACAATTGCAGCCACGAGCAGGCTTATAAGGAAACCGGCGCGCAAGGGGTAAGTTATACCACTGGTGTACCGGCCATGATTGGCGCCATGATGTTCCTGCAGGGCAAATGGAAAAAACCGGGTGTGTTTAATGTGGAGGAGTTCGATCCGGATCCGTTCATGGACATGCTCAATAAACACGGGTTACCCTGGCATGAGATACATGACGCTGACTTGGAAGTATAGGATAGATTGTAATTTTCCATAATTCAAAAAGCAGGGATCATGAAACGGTTCCCTGTTTTTTTTTTTTTGAATTTTTAAGGATGTTTGGTTTGTTTATATGGTGAATACTGCCTGTTAAGAGCGCCAGAGGTGGGAAATCATCAGCCGGGCCCACAGGTACTGGCAGTCAATAAAACAAAATTAGAAAAGGGCAGGATTGAATCCGGTACTCCTTAAAACATGAAGCAATTGCAAAATTATACCCTCCGGATAAAAAAAAACTAAATTACCGACCAGAAAAACCAGCTTTCAACCCCGTTAAAAATGCATGATTAATAACTGCCTTGTATTCCCTGCTTTCCTGAAAATTTGGATTTGAGAATTTATTTTTAGACCTTTAATTGCGTTTGTTTGGCAATGAACAGTAAACAGGAAATAAAAAACCCCACCGAAGCGGGGTTATAGG
>CAZZBU010000293.1:0-1518 GCA_964652315.1 uncultured Bacteroidales bacterium | reverse complement strand
GCGGATTTTTTTCTCTATAAATTAATACTAATGTCAACAAATTTATTGATTTTCCTGCATCTTCTGTTAATTTTCGTAAAATTAGGTACAAGTTCCCTTACCCACTTTTACCTGGCTATTGTGGGGAAGCCCTTTAACCAATAAATCGGGAGGTTATGATGTGTTGACTAATTTTAGTAATGCATTATTTTTTGTGACCAAATGAATTACCTGCTGCCTTCCGCTCTTTGTAATTTTTGCAACTATTGTAACCAGTCTGAAAATGAACTTTTTAAGTCTTGAGGTTTTTGTAAGTCCTTCTACTACCCCTGAGAATATACCTATCAACCACTTATAAATGATATGTGCAACAGCCATAATGATAAGGAATACCGTGTTTTCTTCCAAAAAGCTATGAGGCATCGAGTCCCAGCTAAAGTCATTGTTTTGAATATCAAATACTCTCTCGCTATCACCACGCTTGTTGTAGAACTCAATAGCCTGTTTCTCAGATACTTCTTTGTTATTAGTAATGATGAACAGATAATTTTTAGCATCACTTGTTAACGTAGATATTTGCCCTGTTTTATTTGGTACCCGATAGGCTATTATCCTGTGATGGTATTTACCGAACTTATAAGAAAAACTGGCAACCTCCAGGTCTTGATTATTTATTGTACACCCTTGCCAGTTTTCAGCATCAACTGCAGCTGTTAATAAAGCCTCCGAGTTATTTGCCCTAATAAAAAAAAGTATGTTTTGTTCATGAAAAAAATCTGTCACTTCTTTCAAATAAGAACCACTGTCCATGCGGGCATATTTTGGTTTAACCCCTTGTTGACTCAATGCAGAAAAGATTCTTTTGTGTGTGGATAGTTGTTCTGACTTAACACTACAGTTACCGTTTCTTCCTTCAATGTAAACAGGTATATTTGATATAGTAGCAACCCCCGGAAAATATCCTTTCGCGTTTTTGTAACTATATTCTGCATCGTGTTTTTCAGCCGGAATAAATTGATGGTCAAAATCGTAAGTCAGCTCCTTATCCTTTGGATCCAGTTGTCCCAACTTAATTGCCGACTTTATTAAAAACTGGTTCATTTTATCATTGATATTCACCTTGTTTGAAACTCCAGAATCAGAGCTAAAAAAAACACATGGCACTGACAACTCAACATCTCCCCGGAGTATGGTATCAGCCGAGGGTACTTTTAAACCTTTAAGGTATTGAAGAGTGTTCTCCCTTATGTAGTTGACATCTTCAGTAGCATGCCCGCCACAAAAAGTTGTATAAATCCTGCTCAAAATCAGGTCAGAATAATTATATCCTAAATTTGAACATCTATTACCAAGCTCATTGTCAATAAATTGAGCTATGCCCTCTGAAAATATTTTCTTATGGAGTAGGTGGATTCCACCAAAAGGCGTTATTTTTGAATTTAAAGTTTTGTGCATACACCTAAATAGGTGAAAAACTTTTAATTGGGAAAGCTTTGGAAACATTAGTTTTCAACAGCTTCCCAATTTTTTTCAAAATCC
>CAZZBU010000292.1:0-1525 GCA_964652315.1 uncultured Bacteroidales bacterium | reverse complement strand
AAGCACATCATGGGTTTTGCTATCAATATATGGTTTTAACTGTTTGGGCATACCCTGTATTATTACCACACCAGCTGATAGTTGGTTTTTTAAATAGTCATGTTCGTGTATATTTAAGGCCTAATCATGGATGTTTCATTTATTTAAAAACCTTTCGGGAATACTGCCTTTTACAATTTCATAACCTGACTCAGGGTCAAATTCTAAACCATAAATAATTCCATTTTTGAAATCAATAGTGGGACTAACCAATAATTTATTTATCTCCAAATAGCAAACTGGTTCACCTTGCCATGTATAAACTTCAAAACCCGTTTTTGAGGTAAGTGGCTCTTCTTGCCCACTGAAATAATTTACCAATTCACCTAAGGTCATATTCAGCCGGTATAGGAAAATATACTTCTCTGTTAGAACTACGTTTCCATAGAAAAACTCCGATTCAAGTCCTGGATTTATTTCACCTTCCGTGAATTTAGGTTCAAGATAATCACTTTTAGTCTGAAGAACTCGTTCATATTCGCCATCAATACTTGTTATTATAAAAAAAGGAAAGTATTTTAAAGCTGACACAAACTTTGTTTGAGATTCGTTAATCCTGGTTGTAGTTAAATAAGCATATCCAATTACATTCTGATCAAGATGATAACTAACAGGTGGTATGAAATCGGTAAATTTAGTTATTTCTCCACCTGAATTAATAAAAACGAGAAATCCACGATGTCCCTCTTCACTGGAATAGTCATTAAAAGCCCAGTTTTCACCAATATTAAACACATTCTCATTTTGGTAAATTGGCACAGGATCAAAAATTTTCGTTAATTCTTCATTATATTTTAAATCTAATCCAGTGAATAGCTTATGGGGATTAATCCATAAAGAAGATTCAGGAGTATTACGCAATAATATGGAATCACCTGAAATATGACCAGAAAAATTTGCCTGAAACATTTCACCAGGCCCACGACCTTTTCGAATAAAATGTTTTGATTGAAAATCTTTCACACGAATAACCTGAATAAGATGATCATGGCAATTATTACTCAGAACTAAATATCCATTTTGATAAACCAGATTTTCCGGACATAATTCAACAACATTTGGAATTGTAATAAATTCTATTGAATCAAAAAAAGGGAAATCCCCTGTTAATATCAACTTATCGTCATCCACTCTGCACGATGTGAAGTAAAATGCAATTATCAAGGTACAAAAAATAAGTAACTCTCTCATTTGAAATCGGTTTTATGAGGTAAAAAAAATAGGGCAGATTCAATAGTATAGATTTTAAAGAACCTGCCTTTTAAACCTATTAAATAATAAATCAATCAAAATGACATTTACCTGAATCGCTCTTATTAATACCAGTAACTCGAATACAATCCCCACATCGCCAAAATTCTCCTACGAATGGCATTGAGGTATATGTGCTGTAGCATGTAGCAGAATTACCTCCTGCACCATCATCACCAGGATCAACGATTATAACACCGGGATCCCCAAACACATTATTCCCCACCAAAAACAA
>CAZZBU010000291.1:0-1561 GCA_964652315.1 uncultured Bacteroidales bacterium | reverse complement strand
ATATTGGTTCACCCATACGTATTTTATATCCATTTCGATTACTTGCAATGGCCCTCGGGGCAATACCTTTCGGTATTTAACAAAGACCCTCTGCGCCTTTTGAGCCAAATCTTTAAGCAGCAGGTTTTCCTTCATCAAACGGTACACTTTTTTATGGTTTATGATATACCCCATTATCATCAAAGCAACAGTCATTTTTCGGTAACCATAATCGGTGTCAGGGTCTTCTTGTACCTCTTTTATAGACTCAACTACTTTGTCGTTGGGTACTTTATCAACGTTGTCCCCATTAACTTTGAAGGTCTCATCACTTGCTTTTCGACCTCTTGTTTTACCAGTTGGCTTATAGTAATATTGATGTTTGGTAATACCCGCGATAAAAAGTGCTATATCACGTTTCATGCCTTGGAAAATATACCTGGTTACAATTTCCTTTTTTTCTCCAAGGCATATTTCTTTTTTAGCAAATCGCCTTTGAGTTTGTTCTCCAGTTCCTTCTCAGCTAAAAGTTGCTTAAGAAGGTTGTTTTCCCTTTCAAGTTCCCTAATACGTTTTTGTTGAGCAGGGGTCATGCCATGGGTAAAGCCTTCTTCGCCCATTTGTTCAAACTTCTTCTTCCAATCGTAATAGGAAGCACGGTATATACCGTATTTTTCAAGGGTTTCATTAACTCCTTTTTCTGAAGCTTCTTTTATTATTTTAAGCTTCTCCTCTTTTGTAAAACTTCGTTTTTTCATCGTCATAAAAGTACAGATTTTAATCTATATCTTTGTCCGATGATTTAAGGGGCTAAAACACTATACATTATAAATATTTGACTTGTATTTACCAAGGTTTTCTGTTTTTGTAAACCAATCAATTGTTTTTCTAAGTCCTGATTCTATTGAATATTCAGGGGAAAATCCGGTAATTTTATTAATCAGTCTATTATCACCCCATAACCGAAAAACTTCTGAATTTTCTGGTCGAATCCTTGTCTGATCCTGTATAAACTCAACATCTGAACTCATAATTTCTTTTATCATATTTAACGTATCAAACATAGATATTTCGTAGTTTGAACAAATGTTAATTTCCTTTCCAATGGTGTTATCATTCTCAGCCAATGCTACGAACCCTTTACAAGTATCTTCAACAAAATTGAAATCCCTTGTAGGAGTCAAATCACCAAGTTTAATTTCTTTAACTCCATCCGCAATTTGAGTAATGATAGTAGGAACTATTGCCCGGGCAGATTGCCGTGGGCCATAAGTATTGAATGGCCTGGCAATGGTAATCGGTAGGTCAAAGGAATTAAAAAAGCTCATTGCCAGCATATCGGCTCCGATTTTGCTCGCACTATATGGCGATTGGGGTTGTTTAGGATGCTTTTCGTCAATTGGAACATATTGTGCTGTACCATAAACTTCAGATGTGGATGTATGAATAACTCGAATATTACCATAATCTCTTGCTGCCTGGCATATATTCAAAGCACCTTTAACATTGGTATCGATATATGAATCCGGGGCAATATACGAATAGGGTATAGCAATTAAAGCTGCCAAATGAAAAACAGTAT
>CAZZBU010000290.1:0-1580 GCA_964652315.1 uncultured Bacteroidales bacterium | reverse complement strand
GATTTTCTCCCGGCTGCCCAAAGTTGTCAGGTTTGACTCAAACAGCATCCATTACCTATAAATACCAACAGCACCTAGCTGATAAAATCGGCCACCGGGCATGGCGTTACCGAATACATTGGTAACTTTGTGTACGTGGACGATCAGTTGCAATACATCCTTACCTCTGGGAATCGCATTACGTAGGTAAGCGATAATTATGTGTTTGAGTACCCGCTCGGCATAGTGTATAACTAAGTCGTACAACATGCAAGAAGGGAAAAACTAATAATAAAATTTTCAATTATTACTATTCACCAATACAACTTCCAGTAGACCATACCCAGCCCAATCGATTGTTCCTTATTCTTATTAAAAATTAGTATATTAAGCATGAAAAAAAAATATTACTTGAATCTTTAGGATTATTTATTGCGGTTTTAGTAGCACTAACTACCATAAATATCACACAGGGTGGAATTGGAAATAAGTTTTACCCTACAAAGATGTTCTATTTTAATAATGTTTTTGACAATATATTACTGTATATCATAGTCTCCCTAGTAACATTGATATTATATATAATTTTAAAAGTACTAAAGGGTAAGTAAGACTATACTTATATCCTACACACTGCAGCGGGCTTCTGCAAAAAAACAAAACCGTCCTGCACCCCGTTGGTATTTATTGCAACTCACGTTTAGCCAGAAGCCATCAGCTAATCTACTCCACCAGCACTTCAATCATTTCTTCATTTGGATTCATGTCGCGGTCCACAATACCGAAGCTACCTTTGTAGTCCCAATGGGCCCATGCTATGTCTTTGCTTTCAAGGATGTCGCGCACATCGGCATACCATTCAAGGCGGATGCTGTCAGGTACCGTAGGCAGGCAACCCCACTCACCACAATATAATTGAAGCCCCAGGGAATCAGCAACGACCACTGCCTTGTCAATATGTTCAGCCATGCTTTCTTTGGTAAACACCCCATTTGACGAGGCCACTGCTTCTTTTACCTCGTCGGAATAACCCTCTAAATCTTCTTCTTTCACCGTTTTACCGGGATAATGCACCGGTCCATCGTAATCTTTGATGTAAGTCCAGCTGGCCTGATGATGGGTAAGCAGGAAGGGATTGTAATAATGAAAGCTCAAAATAATGTTGGGATCATTAGCAGGTACTTTAAGTTCATCAAAGGTATCCACGCTCTGCCATCGGTTAGAACCAATCACAATTTTCCGGTTGGGCTCCATTTCGCGCACAGCAGCCAGGGCCCTGGCCAGGAGCTGGTTCCATTCCCTGGCATCGTCGTACAACTAAAAGCAGAATAATGAAAAAAAGCACAACAAATACACATGGTATCGCAAACAAATGACGAATTAATATTGAAACAAGATTGCTAAACAAACAAGAAAGAAAAAAACAAATATTAAAAAAAATTGAAACGAATTAAATACATCAAAGAAAATTTTAGTGCATGGCTGATGTAAGACGTAGTCTGGAGACTAACCCGAACCGTGGAAAATTTGGTGATCAAAAAAGCGTAGTTTAAAACTACGCTTAACATCGAAATATCGTTGCAAAAATAAATTCCTTTTCA
>CAZZBU010000289.1:0-1715 GCA_964652315.1 uncultured Bacteroidales bacterium | reverse complement strand
TTTTTTTTATTCCTCCATAACAGAACCAAAAACCCGTTGTAAAATATCCACTGCCCATTGATACGGATCACGACGAATCTTTACCTCCTCTTCGCCGACCTTTAAAAAAAGGCCATCCAATGCACGGGTTGTACAAAACACGCCAAGATCGGCTTCTATTCCTTCAGGCAGGTTATACGTATCAATCACCCAGTTAGTTAAAAAGTTGCTGTTGATGGTGTTATAAGCACTGTTGTAGGTTGTGACCAGGGTAATCCATGCCTGATTGGCTGAAAAACCCAAACCAAGATCCTGATCGAGTTTGGCATTTATTTTTGGTGCAAACAGGTTCGTAAGCGGATCGTATGTTTTTATTTTAAAATATCCCGTGGCTGCTGTAGAATCAAATACAGCGCCAGCCGATTTTAAATTTGCAGGAACCTGTCCGTTAAGTATATCGATGGCATGTGTAACCGACAAATCTGTAATAGCTGTTTTAAAAATGGGAGCTGCTTCACCTGCAGCTTCTTCGGCAGCGCGATTCACTGAAAGCACTACGTTTTCGAATTGCTTGTCAAGATCTAAATATTGTGATAAACCGTTATTGGTTATCAAAGCCCTCAATTGTTCGGCCTCCGGTGGCAAGGGAATTTTTAAAACAGGGTTCTGATAAAAGGCATTAACTGCCGAAAGATTCGCAGATGCAGAATCAGTGCCAACTTCAAGGGCTTTTTTCAATCCTTCAACAATGTCATCCGTGGTTAACTCATCGGATTCAATAGAATCCAGTAATTCCTCACAACCTAATATGGTAACCACCATAAAACCTGCCAGCAGATAACCAATAACTTTTTTCATATCTACAATGTATTAATCTTTATTTACCCTATTGTATAAATACGTTAAAAAAGGTAATTTGGTTTAGTACAACGCCAAAATTTCCTTCATTAAAAAACCCGGCACTTAAGTGGACCGGGTTTTATATTTCATGTAACAATGAATGCTATTCTTCCTTAAAACCAAACATAATGGCAACGCAACCGCTGATAAAATCATCCCCGGTTTCGTTGACTACCGGCACCTTCACTGCTATTTTAAGCTGTTGGCTTGATTCAAGCGTGAAATCCCATATTTTTGACATTTCGTCCCTGGTATTATCATAAAGCACATTTCTGTTGGCATCAATAACCTGGAATTCAATATCTGGCAAACCCTCTGACCCGCAGATAGCGATGCGGTATTGCTGATCGGAATAAAAAGTCTTATACAGTTCTGCTTCTTCACCTTCAGTAAGAATGGCCGCATGATAATTTCCATCATGAATGTAAGGCATTAATTCAAGCTTACATATCTTTTTTGCAAATCCTTTGCATTGACCCTGAGCAGTCTGGGGGATTAATGTAAGTACAATCAAAAGAGCTAATGCGCCAAAAATCTTTCTCATAATCTTGTTGGTTTTATAAAATGAAGTTGCTCCTTAAATTTTTAACTGTTTCTTTTAATTCATAAAATACCTCGGGGGTAAACTCAACCTCTATTTGAGATTTCAGTTCCGTAACATCGGTTGCATCATCCTTTTCAGCCGTAACCGGTGTTGACCGAACTTTAATATTCCCGAATACTTCCCTTAAATCGGAAAGCTGAGCGCTGAGTGACTGAATATCTTCATCTTCAGCGTGTTGCTCAAGGAGCTTCTCCAAAATATCAAACGATAATTTTTGTTCAACAATTCTATC
>CAZZBU010000288.1:0-1766 GCA_964652315.1 uncultured Bacteroidales bacterium | reverse complement strand
ATTATCTGCTGTAAACTGAATAAAAGCACTATCGATAAGGGCACCGTAGGGTATATTCGAGGAGGGAAACCGGATTCCTGTTAGTTTCTCACCCATGTCCAAATCCCCCTCTGTTTCAATGCTTCCATCTTCCAATTGTTCCACATCATCAGAAGCATTTATGGGGCTTGAGACAGATACATTTTGCGCCACGGGATCGACAACAGAAAAAGCCAGCTGCCGGGTATTAAAACCATACAGGCTGTCAAGCGCTTTAAGCTGTAAGCTGTAGTTACCGGGCTTCATGTCTGTAAGGGTGAACGTATATGGTGCGGTAGTGTCTGTCATAACCGTATCTGTAACAAATCCTGAAAGCTCCACTTTCCACATGGCATTCTCATAATCGCTGGCATCGCAGACTACCGTTATCTCCTGTCCATAAATAAAAACCTGGTTCAGATACGGGTAGACTTCATTGATTACCGGAAAGGCATTTTTATTGACAAAGGTTAGCTCAACGGTATCAGTTAGAAACGAATAACCATTTTTGCAGGTGATTTTTGCATAAATTTCCCTGGTACCTGCATATGAATTGATAATTTCATACGAAAAATCAGCTGAGGTGTCCCGGTACTGCATAAACAACCCTTCAAAAAATTCTACTTTCATTATTGAATCAGGATAATTTGACTCAAGGCGCAGGTTTGCCGGTTGATAAATGTTAAATTCATTGTTGTTGCCATCTATTGAAAGCGACCCTGTGGGGATTAATGATTTAACAACGCGATCGCTGTATGTCAGTTCCAGTTTTTCATCCAGTATTTCAACAGTATCTGTAAAAACTTTTCCTTCTTTAAAAATTTGAATCAGATGTGTTCCTTTGTATGCATTTATTTCAAATTTGCCTTCTGCATTGGTCACTGCCATTGTATCATTGCTCCATGTGCCATGTACCAAATCCAGCCAGGCCTGTCCACTGGGTTTGATGCTCCAGTTCTCTTCGAACAGCGGGCCATTGTTTCGCCACTGGCTGCCATCCCAGGCACCCCATATGGTGAACCCATACATTTGAGGCTCGGAAAATACAGCATACATTACCCGTTCCATATCACCATAGGCTTTTCCTTTCATGTCAAATTCTGTAACAGCCATAGGTAAACCAAGGGGTTTCACCTGGTTGATTCTTTTTTGAAGTTCTTCGTAAGATGGCATATCTGTCCAGAAATGGCCCTGCATGCCCACCCCATCAACGGGTGCCCCATCAGCTATCATTTTTTCAACGTATTCGATGTACCGCTGGTAAAAATTATTCCCCGACTGAAACAAATCAAATTCATTGGCAATGAGATCAACGTCTGGCGCGGCCTGGTTTGCCCATTTATACCACTGGCTGTGCTCCAGAGCTGGATCCGGCACATTGAGTAAATCATTTACAATATGTTGCTCATGGATCAGTTCATTAACTACATCCATTTCATAAATTTTATCGGAGAGCGTAGTCATGATGTTAGTAATATGTTTTTTTACCTCAGCGCGAACCACTGCCGTATCAGTCTGACCGATAAGTATATCAGGTATGGCATTAAAACGCTCGCTTTCCCATACGCAGGTATGCCCCCGGTTTGCTATGCCCTCGCTATCAAGCCAGTCAATGGTTCGTAAATAGGTAGCTCGTTGCGATGGGTCAATCCAACCCTTCCATTTGCCGGCATTATCGGGCGTAACAGAATTGAATAACCTGAAGTGGTTTAGATACTTTGAATTGGTATTAAATGTTCCCTTATTAC
>CAZZBU010000287.1:0-1808 GCA_964652315.1 uncultured Bacteroidales bacterium | reverse complement strand
CACATGCAAAATGAAAAAACCTGATGTTTTCCATCTGCCCGGGAGGTTATCCTGTATTCGGCGGCCTTTACCCCAGGCAATGCTTTTCGTCCCCACTGAATCTCATTAATGGTTTCCTGTAGATGTTCCATGCGGGTACCAAGCGCGAAATTTTTTGTTCTGAACTGTACCCCATTTTCCATCAACATCCGGTACGTTTCGTAAGCACTATGGCCCGGTGCAAGAAACAGCACATCACATTGCAGTTCGCCTTTGTTGGTTTCAATCCTGGTTACTTTGCCGTTATTTTGGGTAAACCCGGTGAAAATAGTTTCAAATGCAAAAGTGCCGCCCAGTTGTTCAAATTCATTGCGTAAGTTTTTAACGATGATTTTGAGGTTATCAGTACCCAGGTGCGGATGGGCAAGATAAGCTATTTCCGGCGGTGCGCCGGCTTGTATGTAACTGGTCAGGATAAACTGTTTTTCTGCGGAGATATGCTTCGATCGTGAAGTTAGCTTTCCATCGGAAAAAGTACCGGCACCCCCTTCCCCAAAGGCATAATTACCGGCAGGATTAAACCGGCCTGCCTGTTCGAAGGCACGGATGGCTTTACCCCTGTTTATAACATCCAAACCACGCTCCAGGATAGTTACTTCATACCCTGCTTTTTGAAGGACAAAACCACAAAAAAAGCCTGCCGGCCCGCTGCCTACAACCACAACTTTTTTATTCCGTTTTTGATAAGGAATATAAAGGGCTGGCTGAGGGATATGCTTCGCTTCAGGCAGTTCATCGGAACTTACCCCAACACGCAAAACCCAATGGATGTTTCTCCGGTTTCGGGCATCCAGATTTTTATGATCAACCTGAAAAGAAAAACTCTTTAATCCTGTTGAACGATGTATCTGTGCCTTTAATTGATCTTCAGTATAATTGATTGGCATTTTAAATTCAAGAACCTTATAGCCCATATTATTTAATGTAAAATCAGTAAAATTAGGAAAACCATTTATTAAAATTTGTGAATAATTCGGTTTAACTTCGTGCCTTCAAAAACAAATACTATGGAAGCATCACAAGACTTTATTATGTTCCTACAATCGACATTAACACCTGTTGCGTTGATATCCGGCGTGGGCTTATTGTTGTTGACCATCACCAACCGGCTGGGGCGGACCATTGACCGTACGCGCTATCTGGTGGCCGAACTGGACAATCCAAATGCCCAAAGACAGAAGGAAAAAGAGTATGAAATAGCCATTCTCTATAAGCGCAGTACGTACCTTCGGAATTCCATTGCATTCATCGTTATCAGTGTCATAGCCAGCAGCCTGATTATCCCGGTGCTGTTTTTCATGAACCTCTTTGAGATGGACCTGAAGATCATTGGGTATTTTCTCTTTATCCTTTCCATCCTGTCCATTCTGGTATCATCTATTTTTTTCTTTATGGATGTAGTCGTTTCATTGAATGCGCTTAAACTAGAGGCCAAAGAACGTCTTTAAAATCATTATAGATAAGGGTATTCACTAAGGTGGTATTTCCAAAATAGGCAAATGTTGTGTAATTTTATGCCGGTCCATCCAGGAATGGGCTTTTTATCTCAAGTTATAAACCTTAAAAATCATAAAGATGAAAGAAAAAAGCATTGAATTATTAAACAGGGCTGTTGCCGATGAGCTTACTGCCGTTCACCAGTACATGTATTTCCATTTTCACTGTGACGATCAGGGCTATGATCTTTTAGCGAACCTTTTTAAGCGCAATGCCATTGATGAAATGATGCACATTGAGAAACTGGCTGAACGCATTCTTTTCCTGAAAGG
>CAZZBU010000286.1:0-1884 GCA_964652315.1 uncultured Bacteroidales bacterium | reverse complement strand
GTACTTAGGCTCATAAGCAAGGCACCAAGGGCAGGATTAATAAGGATACCGGCACCATACAACACACCTGCTGCCAGTGGAATGGCAACTACATTATAGGCTGTGGCCCACACAAAATTCTGAATCATCTTTTTATAGGTGGCCTCACCAAACTGAATCAGTGAAGCGATGTCTTTTGGATTGCTGTTTACCAGGATGATGTCCGCTGTTTCTGCCGCCACATCAGTACCGCTTCCCACAGCAATACCTACATCAGCCGTTGCCAGGGCCGGTGCATCGTTAATGCCATCGCCGGTCATGGCAACAAATTCACCATCCTTCTGAAATTCTTTCACTTTTTCCAATTTCTGATCAGGAAGAATACCGGCAAAATAACCATCCAATCCGAGTTCATCGCTGACACTTTTAGCTACTTTTTCATTATCTCCAGTCATCATATACACCTTAATGCCATCATTTTTTAATGTTTTGACTGCGTCATACGATTCCTCACGAATTTCATCGGACATGGCAATAAACCCGGCCAGCTTATCATCGGCCAATACAAATACCACAGTTTCCTGTTTGTTTTTGTAAGCCTCCTCAGGTATGTTCAGGTCTTTACCCTCGACATATTCAGGGCTTACTACTTTTATCTTTTTTCCATCCACTTTGCCTTCGATCCCCTGTCCGGTCAATGCATTAAAATCTTTCACCTCCGGCAGCTTGATGTCTTCTTCTTTTACCTTTTCCATTATTCCTGCAGCCAACGGATGCTCTGAGTTTGATTCAAGTGCCCCGGCCCAGGTTAATACCTGCTTATCGTCGGTATTATCCATAACGGATTTATACCGGGTAACACCAAAATTTCCTTTGGTGAGGGTCCCGGTCTTATCAAAGGCGATGAGCGTTATCTTCCGTGAATTTTCAAAAGCAGTACGGTTACGAATAAGCAGCCCTCTGCCAGCTGAGATGGAGGTTGAAATAGCTACTACCAGCGGAACAGCCAGTCCGAGGGCATGCGGACAGGTAATCACCATCACACTGGCCATCCGCTCCAGGGCAAAAACAAAAGGTTGACCTATAATTAACCAAACAACGAGGGTTCCTG
This sequence comes from uncultured Bacteroidales bacterium, assembly GCA_964652315.1. GTDB lineage: Bacteria > Bacteroidota > Bacteroidia > Bacteroidales > JAAAOM01 > CAZZBU01. The sequence continues at coordinate 794 of CAZZBU010000286.1, read as the reverse complement.
TACCAATGGTGAGCGCAATAATCGTCAGCCAAAATGCAATGCGATCGGCCAGGTGCTGGGTTTTTGATTTTTCGCTCTGGGCATCCCGCACCATGGTTATGACTTTATTCAGGTAGGCATCCTCTCCTACGCCTTCAACCTTCACCTTGATGGAGCTGTTGCCATTGATGGTCCCGCCAATCACTTTATCGCCTTTGTCTTTTTTCACCGGCTTGGATTCACCGGTAACCATGGACTCGTTGATGTTGCCCCCGCCTTCAAATATAACGCCATCCACGGGTATTTTTTCACCAGGGCGTACCAGTACTTTATCGCCGTTCTGTAATTCATCCACTTTCACATCAGTGGTATCACCATTTTCAATCCGGTGGGCATCAGAAGGCATTATTTCTACAAGTTTCTGAAGGGATTGAGAGGCCCCTACTACAGATTTCATTTCAATCCAGTGACCCAGGAGCATCACATCAATAAGGGTAGCCAGCTCCCAGAAAAACTTTTTCCCTTCCAACCCAAAGGTGGTGGCGGTACTATACCCAAATGCCACGGTGATGGCTACGGCAATCAGGGTCATCATACCAGGCTGTTTTTGTTTCAGTTCATCAATAAGCCCGGTGATGAAGGGCCAGCCTCCGTAAAAATACACAAAGGCTGAGAGGGCAAACAACACATAGGCTGAATAATCAAAGGTAAATTCATAGCCAAGAATGCCCTGAATCATGGGCGACAAGACCAGAATGGGGATAGTCACAATAAGGGAAATCCAGAAGCGTTGACGGAAATCCTTGATCATCATT
>CAZZBU010000285.1:0-1901 GCA_964652315.1 uncultured Bacteroidales bacterium | reverse complement strand
ATGCTAAGCTGGGGCTCATGGGCCAACACCCAAAAACTTGTGAGCAGTAAAAAATGGCCCTTTCAATTGTTTTACTGGGACTATTCCCTGGGTGTCATCTTCATGTCCCTCATCTTTGGTTTTACTGTCGGAACCCTGGGCAATGAAGGCCGCAGCTTTCTTGAGGACCTGGGACAGGCTTCCATGAATGCGCTACTGTTTGCCTTTCTTGGAGGTGTGGTTTTTAACCTGGCCAACATCCTCATCGTAGCAGCCATAGATATTGCCGGCATGTCAGTGGCCTTTCCTATTGGTATTGGTCTGGCCCTGGTAGAAGGAACCATTATCAATTACATCAGCGATCCAACAGGCAATGCAGTATTGATATTTACAGGCGTAGGATTTGTTACCCTGGCCATCATAATCGATGCCATTGCATACCGCAGGTTACCACAGCAGGGCGAAAAAACACCAACCAAAGGAATTGTGATTTCTGTTATAGGCGGACTCTTAATGGGATTGTTTTTCTATCTCGTACAGCGGTCTATTGCTTTAGATTTTAGCAATCCCGAACCAGGTAAAATGGAGCCCTTTGCAGCTGTTTTTGTGTTTTCCATTGGACTGTTCATTTCCAATTTTGTCTGGAACAGCTACATCATGGCAAAACCACTTGCCGGTGAAAAAGTAAAATATTCCGACTATTTCAAATTCGGCTCTCCCAAAATTCATCTGGTTGGCATACTCGGTGGGGCCATCTGGTGTATTGGTATGTCCTTATCCAATTATACCTCAGGGGTGGCCGGTGATGCCATTTCCTATGGTTTGGGACAGGGCGCCACCATGATAGCAGCCATTTGGGGTGTGTTTGTCTGGAGGGAATTCAAAGATGCACCAAAAGGAACTAATTTCCTGCTGGCATTGATGTTTATCTTCTTCTTCATCGGACTGAGTTTATTGATTTATGCACGTATTTATTAAAAAGCGCTTATGAAACCCCATGTACTTGTAATTGGCAGTTCAAATACCGATATGATAGTCAAAGTCCCTGATATTCCAAAACCCGGTGAAACCATCCTGGGAAACGACTTTTTTATTATTCAGGGGGGTAAAGGGGCTAACCAGGCTGTAGCCGCAGCGCGTGCCGGCGGAAATGTCACTTTTCTGGCTTGTATTGGAAACGATGATTTTGGAAAAGCTGCGATTGAAGCCTATAAAAAAGAAGGCATAAACACGGATTATATTAAACGTACCGATGAAACATCCACCGGGGTGGCGCTGATAAATGTGGCACAGTCGGGCGAAAACAGCATTGCTGTTGCTCCGGGTGCAAATGCTTTGCTCAGACCGGAAGATCTCAGGGCATTGGATCATGTATTTCAAGAAGCAAGCATTGTCCTCATTCAGTTGGAAACACTTCTTGAAACCGTTAAAGAGGCTTTGATGATGGCGAAAAAACACAACATCCGGGCCATTTTAAATCCGGCACCAGCCCAGGTTTTAGACAAGGATATTCTTGAAATGGTTGCGTTTTTAACTCCTAATGAACATGAAGCAGCACTCCTGGCCGAGGCTTCCGGAACATCAGACAATATTGCTACCCTAGCTCAAAAACTCAGGGCAAAAGGTGTAAACAATGTAATCATTACACTGGGTGCCGAGGGTGTATATTATGAAAATGAACAAAACAGCCGATCAGTAAAGGGATTGAAAGTTAATGCCATTGATACTACTGCTGCCGGAGATACCTTCAATGGTTATCTGGCTACATTGCTTGCCTCAGGCAAATCACTGGAAGAGGCCATTCAACTGGCCAATAAGGCCGCCGCGATTTCTGTAACAAAACTCGGGGCCCAGCCTTCCATTCCGCATGCGAGTGAAGTGTAAGGAGTGAGAAATAAGAAGCATAGGGCATAGGGCATGGA
>CAZZBU010000284.1:0-1927 GCA_964652315.1 uncultured Bacteroidales bacterium | reverse complement strand
CCTTCGAGCTTCAAGCTTCGAGCTTCGAGCTCAAATACTTCCTCCCAAACACCCATATTCCACCCAAAATAATCACCTCACCTAACCAAAATATCCACCAACCAAATTTTTCAGGAATGAACTGTTGTGAAAGCTCAAAAAGGGGTTCTTTATCCGGCATGGTTAATACCTCTATCAAACTGTAAGAATCCATTATGAAACGGGAATAATCGATTGTAAACGAAAGAATGCATACGACCGAGCCAACAATTAAGAGTACCCATGATAAGCGGGGCAGCCTGACCTTCTCGCTACGTTGATTTATTAAAAGTATTAATACGGCCAAAAGGATCATGGTGAAAGCCAGAATCACCGGGGCAATTACCGGGCCTACCCAGGTGACCGGTATTAAGAACAGAATATCCCAAACCAATAAATGCTCGGGCCACCCCAGGAGGATATACAAAAAAACGTAATAAAAAATATCCCAGATGGCAAAAGTATACAGGAACCAGGCAAAACGCTCGGAACCGTTTCGCCCGGCAATAAAACCAATGGATAAAAGCATGACCAGGGTGGCTGCTTCGCGGCCTATCTCCGTAATGGCCACATTTGGGGTAATGGGCTGCAATGGAAAAACAAATCCTCCGGGGTAGAATAGTTCACGCAGATAAACCACCACAGCACTTTCCAAAAACCCCATGGCGATGCTGAATATGGTTACCCAGATAAACAGGTTTGTGAATTTATTCATAGTCAAAAATGATCTGTATAAAGATATAGAGTCGAACGCTAATCTTTTATCCTCGGTTCATAAACTTGGTGAAAACTTTGTGCCTTAGAGTTTTGGTGGTAAGATTTTTTTTTAGCCACAAAGACACCAACCCTCCAAGATGCACCAAAAAGATAAAATCTATGAATTAAGTAAGATATAACAAAGATAATTATTTTACTTCTTCTATTTTATAGCGTATCAAATAGGGTACAATTTCTGTTATCTTTGCACAAATCCGGGAATTATATATGAACGTTTACCCAAAAAGCATTGAAGAAAAGATAGGTTTTGACCGCATCCGTGAGCTCATAAAAACATCATGCCTGAGTACGCTGGGCCAATCCAGGGTGGATGACATGGGATTGTTCACCAACCATGACGCACTAACCCCTGAACTGATGCGGGTTAACGAGCTTTTAACCATCTGCCGGGAAGAAGATAATTTCCCGCTGGATAATTATTTTGATTTAAGCCAGGCGCTAAAAAAAATACGCATTGAAGGTGCTTTTATTGACCTGGAAGAACTGGTATTACTTAAAAAGTCGCTGGATGCCATCCATCAACTTGTCCGTTTTTTTCAGAAAGCTGCCGGGGACAATAAATATCCCTATGTGCAGGAATTAGCAAAAACGGTTAACATTCCTGCTGCAATAATAAAACACATTGACAGCATTTTAACTCCACATGGCAAAGTAAAAGACAATGCTTCTGCTGAGTTGTCTGCTATTCGCCGAAGTCTGCGAGACAAACAACAAAACGTATCAAGCAGGATAAATAGTGTTTTGAGGAAGGCACAGTCGCAAGGTATCCTGGATAGTGATGCTACTGTAACATTCCGGAACGGACGACCGGTCTTGCCTGTTCAGGTCACGCACAAACGAAAAATAAAAGGTTTTATCCATGATGAGTCTGCTTCTGGAAAAACAGTGTTTATTGAGCCTGAAGAACTGGTGGAGCTTACCAACGAAATCAGGGAACTGGAATATGCCGAAAACCGTGAAATAAAAAAAATTCTTGTTGCCTTTACGGATGCCATCCGTCCTTACATTCCAGACTTACAGGAGGGATATCGTTTTCTTGCCGAGATTGATTTTTTAAGGGCCAAAGCCCTGGTAGGTCAGAAAACCAATTCATGCCTGCCACACATTAATCCGGAACCTGAGATTGACTGGC
>CAZZBU010000283.1:0-1984 GCA_964652315.1 uncultured Bacteroidales bacterium | reverse complement strand
GGTTTTCATCTTCGTCGATGGACCGGAGAAAAATGTTTTTCAACTCATTACGATAAAGCTTCTTGATTTCTTCGTCAAGCACATGGGTAATTTCAGCGGTGTGGTTATGGTATTCCGTACTGAAGTTAAACAGGGAGAAGTTTGGATTATGGAACGGATCCTGCAGTTTAATGATCCGTTTAATAACTGTTATTTCATCTTCGAGTAAATGATGGATTGGAAATCTTGCATTGTCGTTAATATCTTTTAAAAGGCGATCTGAAAAATATCCGTCAAGCACCAGGGCACTAAGTTCATTCTCATTGTTGGTAAAACGGGCGATATCGCTTCGATATATTTTTAGGTGCTCATTGATTTTACTTTTAATTTGTGCTTTCTTACCTGTAACGATTATCTGAATGTATAAGGGATAAAAACTTTCCTTTTTAAAGGTTTTCGCTTTTGCCCGTTTATTCAGATAATGCTTAACCGTTATTTTTCTTGTCTCGCTGGACATACAAAAAATGAAATTTATCGTTTATAAACCAAATTACGAAATGCTTCCTGTATTTCAAAATTCATTGCTTCACTTATCCTATCACAAGGGACCCTTTTATAAACAGGATCATTTCATAGAATATTATAATAACCATAAATAAAACCCAGGATAATCTTTTTTAATCAGATAAACAGCTCAGAACATAGTTTGTAAAGACGGGCTTTTATTTACGAATTATTTTATCCTGTTTAGGGCAAAAACCGCCGCTCAAGCAGGTTTTACGTGGGTAATTTACTAAATGTTATACTTGTAAAGTAAATATTTTTATTTGTTGCATGCATTATGTTGGTAACCACTGTTTTGACAAACCGGTATTTTTTATAGATAAAACCTGAATTTTTAAAGGTAAGAAAAATTAAGCCCTTGCTACAAGGATAGGATTCTAAACCCGGAAATCTTTGAAATTCTTTACATTAAGCCGTAACATGTTGTTTTTCTATATTTTATAAGTTTTTCCCAAAAAAAATAATGATAAAGGCAATAAATCGCATCCCTGAAAAAATAACAGATTATCCTCTAGTCAATTAGATAACTTTTTACCCGTGCTTACGTATAAAAATCTACTGTTCTTCAAATGAAGGACCTTAAGGTGTAAGCCAACTTAATAAGCCTGAGGAAGGATATATTCAGCAAAATATGCTTTTTTTGCCAGAAGTATTTCTCCCGGCACAATAGAAAACATGCTTCATAACGTGAAAATACATACCGGCTTTCTTACCCGTCTGACCCTGGGCGTGGTGTGTGTTTTTTTATGTGTGGGGTTGGGGTTTGGGCAGATTACCAGTAATGGAACTGGTGGTGGAGACTGGACTGTTCCTGAGACATGGTCAGGTGAAGTAGTTCCAGGACCAGGTGATAATGTAGTTATTAGTGCCGGAGATATTGTCACTATTAATAATTCATCTTCAATTTCCATAGTTTCAATAGCAATAAAAAATAATGCTGAATTAATCATTGAAGGGGAATGCACTTTTAACAACATTTTAGGGTTGGAAGAAAGTGGCACACTTACAGTTGAAGCTACAGGATCGATTTTATATACAGGCGGAGCATACCTAAAAATTGGGGTTGGCAGCGAATCTAATGACTACCTGATTACAAATCATGGAACGATAAATGTAAAAGACATACACATATACACAGCTGGCATAATCTCTCTGACAGGTGGAGGAACATGTGAGATAAATGATGTAATCACTTTTGCGCAAGCCAATAGCACAATCATCAATGAATCAACATTAACGCTATCCACAACCGGAAACGGCTTTACGGCAGCAACTTCGGAAGAATTTCATAATTATGGATCCTTTAACTGGTCAGGAACTGATCTGGGCAACATTATGCCCTATTTTGGATATTCGGGAAGTGTCGTGAATTATAATGGCGGTAATCAAACTATTGTCAATTCAAACAATGATTACGCCACACTTCATCTGACCAACTCCG
>CAZZBU010000282.1:0-2009 GCA_964652315.1 uncultured Bacteroidales bacterium | reverse complement strand
ATAGCTCTGTGGTAAAAATGCTGAATGCCAGGTTTAACCACAAAGTGCACAAAGGTTTTGCACGAAGGAACATAGAGAAGAATTGAATAATTGAAGGTATTGCATCCCGATAATTATTGCGGAGCGCCCTATCAGGGGAATATTATTCGTGTTATTTTATGAAATTCATGGTTGAAAAAAAACGTATGGAAATTAGGCACAAATTCTTCCTATTGGATGCTCTATACTGAGCAAGAATTAATGGTTAACGAATACGGTAGCCTGCGAAACTTCCAGCACCTAGTTCTCCAAGACCATAAGCGTTAACTATAATTTTAATTTCATCCCCTTCGGACAAAAACATCATACTAGTATTACTAATTACTCCTTCGAGATTTGATCCATCTCCTCCGCCAATAACCTCAAATGGAGTATTATTTTTTTCTATTACAAGTTCTTGATCTGGGTCAAAATCATATGATACACTAAATTGATATAATCCACCTTGGCCTAGAGGTACAATAAATGCATAGTTTAATGCATCATAACAATTACCAAAGTCTTGTATTTCAGCGAACTCGAGTTCTACAGAATTACCTGAAGTTATAACAACAGGTGGATCAACGGGATTCTTTCTGGCTTTAAACCCAATCAAATCCACCTTTAAATCCACCGAATCGTTGCTACCGCTGATCACCAACACATTATCACTGGTGAGTTCCAGGGTTTGTTCATCGGTGTTGTCCAGGTATTTCGTAAGCGGAACCCTGGAACTGCTGTTTGTAATTCTGATAGTATCGTTTACAAGGGAAAGGGCTTGTTCATCAGTATTATCAATATATTTATCCAATTCAATTTCAGTAGGATTTACATGACCGGTAATGGTTAAGGTATTTCCATCCAAACTGAGATCTTGAATTTCATTTTCCGGATCGGCATCAGCATCGTCTATTAATGGTGTAAGGTCAACTTCACTTCCATTTGATATACCTAATTTTTTATCTTCTAAATTAATGAAAAGCTCTTGTTCATCTGTATTATCAAGAAAAGGATTAAGATCAATATCGCGGGAGTTTTCATTTCTGGTAATGGTTAATATGTTGCTCTCACTTAAGGATAAATTTTGAATTTCATTCAGGGTATCCGAATCAGCATCATTGAAATTCAATTCAATAGAATTACCATCAGAAATTGATAAGACCTTTCCATTAATGCTCAGATCCTGCAACTCATTTGTTGGATCGGCATCGGCATCGTTCACGCTGTCGGGCAGGGTGATGGTGTTTCCTCCTTTGGTGAGGGAGAGTTTGTGACCATCCAATGACAGATTCTGTATTTCATTTTCAGGATCCGAATCATCGTCCTCCGTGCTATCGGGAAGCGTTATTTCTGTATTGCCAATGGTAAGCTGGCGTCCGTCAATTTTCACATCTACATTACCTGTTCCACCCGATCCTCCGTTAACAGCATATCCTGAATAGAGCGCATAAGGAACGGATAAAAACTGGGTAGTGCCCATATCGCGGTAACCGGTACCAAAATCAATTTCAATTTTCAGGAAATGTGAGGCGCTGCCCCAGGGGATTTCTGCAAATGTTTCTGCCAGTCCACCCAGGTGTTCACCTTTTCCGATTTCGATATTAAACACGCCAAAGGGGTTGGTTTGTACCTCAGGGTGTTCTTCGGTCCATTGCGACACTCCGTTTACCCCTTCGGAAAGAATGGATATTTTTACATCAATAAACTGAGAACGGATCTCCGTGCCATCCGGGTTGCGGGCCACAGCCTGGTAGTGCATGCCCTGTGGTACGGTCTGTGCCAGCAAAACCAGGGGCAACAAAACATTGAACAAGAGCAACAGTGCTACAGCACCCGCTTTTTTATTGCAGTATATAGCACCCTTTTGGAATATTGTTGCATTCATCGTTACCATATTTTTTCGATCTTAAACACACGGCTGAGTTCTCCGGAATTGGAATACACATGTACCAGAAACAGGCCTGCCGGAAAATCACTGAAATCAATCGGGA
>CAZZBU010000281.1:0-2055 GCA_964652315.1 uncultured Bacteroidales bacterium | reverse complement strand
CAAAAGATCACAATTTATCAGCACACATGAATCATAATTAGTGAAAATTCACGAAATTCGCGGTTCGGTTATTCAACCCGGCTTAATCAAAGAAAAGTAACATGCAAACATTATTAGTTTATACCGTTAAATCCTCCCCCCGCATTGAATATGTCGTTAGCTTTCTGGCTAAGGCGATTTTTCAGTGCGACTGGCGGATTACTAATAATGCCGGCGATTTGGAAAAGCATGATGGCCCTGTGCTAAATTATTCAAAAAACCAAATCATGGACTTTGTGCGCATCCACCCGCATAAAATCATGCTGCAGGAAAAGATTGAAAAACAATTCATTAAAGTCGACCGATGGAAAAATATTCCGGTTTTTTTTGAAACGGATTCTTTCGCAACCATCCCTTATGACCTTCTGGCCTGCACATTTTATCTGATAACCCGGTACGAAGAATATACAGTGCATTCGTTTGATGAACATGGACGATTCCGGCATCAGGACAGCCTGGCCTACCGGTATGGCTTTCTAAACCGTCCGGTGGTTGATGAATGGGCCTATACCTTAAAAGATGCATGGCAAAGAACTACAGAAACACCTGTTTTTAATACCAGGAAATTTGAAATAAAGCCCAGTTTAGATATTGATAATGCGTTTGCCTTCAAACACAAACCCTGGACAAGGCATTTTGGCAACATCATTAAACAGGCGCTTACCGGGAACATTGAAGCTATAAAAACCCGAATGGCGGTGCTTTCCGGAAAAGAAAACGATCCTTACGACACCTATGGCTACATGATTAAACAATTGACCGGAATAAAGGAAAAAACACCGTGTTTTCTCCTGTATAGCAAGCACGGCAAATACGATACTAACCTTCCACAAAACAGCATGTCCTTCAAGGATTTGATTAAAACCCTGGGGCAACATTTTGATATTGGGCTTCATCCCTCTTACCAATCCAATAAGGACGAAAGAATCCTTTTACAGGAAAAAAAGGCCCTGGAAAACGTTACCGGGCATTCCATTGAAAAAAGCCGGCAACATTTTCTGGCTGTGAGAATTCCAGATACTTATAACAAACTCATTGGTGTTGGAATCAGCCATGATTATTCCATGGGCTATGCCGGCACCACAGGATTCCGTGCGGGTACCTGCAGTGCATTTCCATTTTTTAACCTTGAGGAAAACAAATCCACTGAACTGATTATACATCCTTTTGCCTACATGGATGTTACCCTTGAGCAGTACCTGAGGCTCAATCCGGAGGAAGCCATGGAGGCCATTCTGAAGCTGGCAGATGCTGTAAAAAAAGTTGATGGAACATTGATGTTTATCTGGCACAACGAATCGCTGTCGGAGCTAGGCCAGTGGAAAGGCTGGCGCAGGGTGTTTGAATATGCCCTGAAAATAACCTGAGGTTCCTTTTTGAATCCTATTTTTCTACTGAAATAACTGTATGGTTTTGGAACTTTTGACCCTCCAATACCGCATTCATAAAATCCAACACGGGCTGCTGGTTCTGATAAAAATATGCTCCGGCGTAATCATGTCCTTGCCCATCAAAGGTGTATAATTGCACGGGCCCACCCATAGCAGATAAATGCTCATAAATCGATTTGGAACCAAACAACATCAGCCAGCCCGGAGCACTTGGAGGACAATAATGATGTGCTGCCGTGGCATAGGGCACGAGTTTATCATTGTTGCCATGAAACATCATAACCGGGAGTGAATTTTCAGGGGTGATAAAATTTAGATCCATGATGGCACCAGCACCAGACACTACTCCGGCATAGCTAAACCCTGCTGGCAGATTATTGGCATAAAGGTTCATCGTGCCGTAATCCCAAAAGGCAGCCTGTAATACGGTTTCCGCACCGGCACTGCTTCCGGCAATAAAAACCGAGGAGGTATCGATGTTGAAGTTATCAGCCATATCGATTAAAAAAGCCGTGGCCTGGTATAATTGACTTGCAGCAAATTGAATGGCTTTCACTTTTTCAGAAAGAATGCCATCGCAGCTAAAACTTTTTCCTTTCATATAAAGGGTATACGTGATGCTGGC
>CAZZBU010000280.1:0-2285 GCA_964652315.1 uncultured Bacteroidales bacterium | reverse complement strand
CCAGCTTTTAAGGAGTTGATTTCTCCGAAATGAAAATGATCAATACCTTCCACTTTTTCATTTTCAATTTTGAATAACCCGCGAGATGTACCAACCCAAACATTGTTTTCTGAGTCGAAGTCGCACTCGTTTACACCAAAATAGGCTAAGAAGGAGGCATCCATTAGCTTATAGTTCTGCCATTGATTGTTATTTAGCTTACACATATACTCCCTCGAAGCTGCCCATATATTGTTGTTATTATCGATTGCCACAAAACGGGTTTCAAACCAGGGTAAATTGCTGTTTTCGCTGGTATAACTATGCCAATCTACACCATCAAACGAGATGAACCCCTCTCCTGAAGAATATAAGGTTCCATCATGACCTACTGCAAGTGAAAGAAAAGTATGTCCATAGTGCCCCTGGATACTGGCATCATAAATTTTTGTGTAATTGGTAAATTCTTCGGTGACTGTATTAAATTTCACAATGCCGCCATCTGTTCCAAGCCACAACATGTCGTCATCCAATGCTAAGGAAAAAACATCCGTGGTAGCAATATAATGTTCATAGGTTTGTGCCCGGGTAATGAAACTTATGAATAAAAAGCAAATGAGTAGAAATATAGTTTTCATGAGTTAATATTTTAAACCTTAGGGGAATAAGTCCCCTAAGGTTTTTATTTATCTTTTTATATTAAATACCCTGGTTACAGTTTCAGTGTTTGTTGCAACTTTGCAAACATATACTCCAATAGGTAAATCGTTTGTTTTTATCGAAACTACGTTATTTTTAACATTGTCTTTCGAAACGGATTTAATTACCTTACCCGATAAATCGCAGATGTTGATCTTTATATCGGCTTTTTCTGCTTCCATTAACTCAATATTTAGAATATCATTTGCCGGATTTGGATATAGGTTAAAAGTTAACAATGTAGTATTTTCCTTGAAACCCGTAGTTTCATCTTTTTCCAGCAACCCTAAAAGCTCGCTGATATAATAAATATAATTGGCATTTTGCCGCGCCATTGGATGAATATTGGCCGGTTTTAATTGTTTATTGTGTTTAACTTCATCCATTATATGCGAATAATCCTTTCTTGTAAGGTCTTCAATTAATACTATGTTCAATTCATCTCCTGAAACATATTTATCAAAAACCAAAGGCCAGGATGATTTGCCAGCATTTTTACAGTATCTTAATAAGTTTTTATACTCATCACTGTTAGCAAACAATCTTGGATTACTCTGTATTTTTAGTTCTGGTGTATCCCAAGTATCTTTCCACAAATCATAAAGTTCATCAAATTTCGATTTATCGTGAAATGCCCTTATCTTCTTTTTCAAGCATACTTTTTTGTCATCTGGCAATTCTACAGAAGTAATCAAAGTTGTGGTTTTTAAAGTACTGCCATTTGTATAAGTTCCAGTCCAGCGATAATAATTCAATATACTTCCGTATAAAGATCCGTTTAGTGCATCTTTTGGATGAAAAATACGCATATAGTCTCCTGGTTTACTTTCCCAATCATATCCATGTGGTTGATTATTACCAGGCTTTTTAACAGAAGCATGTGTATAATTTTCATCGCCAAAACCCCATAAGGCTATTGCAGCATCCGTTGGGCTTCCCCCATTATTATAAAAATCCATTACCTGGCCCGTATCTCTTGGAAGAGGATCACCGTTATCATCTACATTCAAATAAAAATTATTGAAAGACATTATATCATGCCAGGGTTTATTTCTATGACTCACTGCTTCCCAATCACTACCCCAAGCAGGAGGCCAACAATTTCTGAGGTTAACTGCTCCTCCCGACCAACTAATGCAGTTATAATTAAATGACATCGGAGCAGATTGAATGGCATCGAGCGTTTTCAAATTTGGAAAAGTCGATGTAATGGTACTATTACCATTCTTACAGTTCATGTACAAGTCGCATGTGCCACCCACGTAGTAGGAAGTATAGCTGCTAACAATAACACTTTTTATATTCGCGTTTAGGTTTGACCTTATTCTTGATGCATTGCCCCAGTTAAAATCGCTATCTCCTGTCCAATCATCGTTTTCCGCCACTATCTTCCCTGGGGAATTGCTATTTACAATCCAGATTCGACTGTCACCGGTTAAGTCGGCGGTAAACCAGTTTAATGTTTCTGTCACAGATTTTGGGCACGGAACCTCAGTTCCGGAAACGGCTTCGTTGTATCCAAATAATACATCATCATAATATGTGCCACCAATTTGCCCTGTAAAATAGATATTACATGTTCCATCAACCGATGCAGGATTACCGTG
>CAZZBU010000279.1:0-2298 GCA_964652315.1 uncultured Bacteroidales bacterium | reverse complement strand
GCCAGTTATCTCAGTAAAAACCGAAGGTACAGGATGATTGGCCTTTGATGCTGAGAAAAAAGCCGAATAAAGGAATATGCCGACAATGATGCCGGCAAAACAAGCATTAATGATATGATATGCTTTGGATGTCGTGTCTACTGATCGTTTGCTTTTTCGATTTCCTCAAATGCTTTTTCGTATTTATCCTGAAGTTTTGTGAATTTTTCCTTTTGCTTTTCAGTTAGCTCATCTGAAACCTGTGCTATCTTAGCAGCAATGGCCGTAGCTTTTACGCTTACCTTTGCCGCTGCTGTCATGGCAGAAAGGCTTCCTTCTTTTGCTTTTTCAGTTATCTCTATATAATCCTGGATAAGGGTATCATAGGCTTTTAACAGCTTATTAAAGTCCTCATCCGATAAGGGATGGTCGAATTCATCTGGTTGTATATCTTGATTTTCCAGCTCTTCCAGTGTTTTTTCCAGTTCGGTTCCAAAATCTTCAAACACCTGTTCGATTTCTTTCCCGGTTTCACGTTCTATCTCATATTTGATTTCCCTGCCTACCTTATCGAGAATGCTGGCGCCGGTGGCAAAAAACAGGCCCCAGATACCGGCGATGATGGTTCCCAGGATGGAAATGGCAAGTGCAGCTATGACCAGTCCTTTGGTACCATTGCCCTGATTGGCCTGGGATAAGCCAATAGCACTTATAATAATACCGATGATGCCTGGTATGAGCGCCAGAATACCAATACAGGGGATGAAGGCGATGACTAAGGCAATTACTCCAAGAATTAATCCGGCGATTCCCATTCCCTGGCCGGCAGTAGAACGATATTGGGTTTCCATTGATGAAAAATTTTAGTATGTTACATAATGTTAATTAAACCGGATTAAAGGTAAGGAAAAATCTTATTTGTTGTTTTCCTGCACCCTGAAAAGTTCTGCCTCCAGCGTGTCTTTGGGTTGTTCGGTGATGCGGGCAATTTCTGTTGAGTTTTTGTAAAAGATAAACGTTGGTACGCGTCCTATCCTTAATGCGCTGATATCAATCCCTGGCGCCTGCTTTTGTTTATTGACATAGATGACAGTCACCTTGTTGTAATTTATATTGAGGCCGTCAAAGATTTTATAAAACCGGGCTACTTCAGTGCGGCAACTGCCACACCAGCTTGCTGAAATGATGGTAATGCTCAGGGAAGCCAAAAACCCCGCTTGCAGTTTGCCGGTATAATACACCTCAGGTTCCTGCTTTTTATACCATTCATCAAACCAACGTTGGTACCGGGGTATTTTATAGGCCCCCCGGTCACAGTAACCAATAAGAATTTCTTTGTTTAATACCGGGTCAATCGTTACCTGATTTGTATTTACGGGAGTATTTGTCATTTTTATTTGTGCATTCGTGGCAAAGATGTACGACAGATTAAGTTGGCAAATTATATTTTTTGCTTTTGTACTAAAAAATTCCAGTGCTTCAACCTGTAATTTTCTTGACAGCCTCCGCCACCTCTTCCATCTGCCAGGGTGGGGTGGAGGTAGCGCCTGAAATGCCAATGGTATCGTTTGGGGCGAACCATGCTTTATCCAGCTGATCTTTACCGGATATAAAATAAGAATTTGCATTGGCCTGTTTACAAATATCAAAAAGCACCTTAGCATTGGAGCTTTTGCTACCGCCAACAAAAATCATCACGTCATGGGCGGCAGCAAATTTTGCCAGCTCATCCTTCCTGTTATACACCTGCCGGCAGATGCTGTCGTTAAAGACAACCGCTGTATTCCCCAGGCGCTCCAGTGCCTGTTTGATGGATGCGTATTTTGCTTTATCCTTGGTGGTTTGTGAATACAGGTGCACGGTTTCCACCGCTCCTAAATTTTTAAGGTCATCCTCATGCTGCACCACAAGCGTTTTATCCGGCTGCTGACCAGCCAGTCCAATCACTTCCGGGTGGGCAGGATTTCCGAAAATGACAATTTTCTCGTTCTGTTTCAGGGTTTCTGAAGCGTTTTTTATTTTTTTCTGCAACCGTGTCACCAGCGGACAGGTAGCATCAATCAGAGTAAGGTTATTCTTTTTGGCTGTTTCGTAGGTCGAGGGTGGTTCACCATGGGCCCGGATTAATACAACCACATTTTCGAGCCGGGCATATTCATCGTAATCAATGCTGACCAGGCCCTTTTCTTTCAGCCGGCCTGCTTCTGCCTCATTGTGTACAATCTGCCCAAGACAATATAACCGGCCATGCTCAGCCAGGTATTCTTCGGCCTTTTTTATGGCCTGCACCACCCCAAAACAAAATCCTGCTTTTTGGTC
>CAZZBU010000278.1:0-2320 GCA_964652315.1 uncultured Bacteroidales bacterium | reverse complement strand
TGGGCAAACGGACCGTATTTCATTAAAACCGAAACCGACCCTTCAGGTGGAACAAGCTACGCTATTACCGGCATAAGCCAACTATTAAGTGTACCGTATACTTTGCACGCTAAAACTGCTGAAACTGTGACTGGCGGTATTATTGAGACCGACCCGATTTATTCAGGCAGTGAGGCAGCCAATATAACGGCAACTGATATTGCCAATTTGGGTAATCTTTCAGGCACAAACACTGGCGACCAAGACTTAAGTACATTGGCAACAAAAACAGCCTTAGGCGATTCAACAGCAAATATACGCAGTGAAATTCCTGATGTAAGTGAATTTTTAACCAGTGAAACCGATCCAATATTTACAGCATGGGATAAAGATTATGCAGATCTTATAAATACTCCAACAACAATTACAACAGCACAAGCAGATAACATTACGGCCAATACAGCTAAAAACACTTATCCTGCTGCCGATGCTACAAAGCTAGCAGGTATTGAAGCAGGAGCAGAAGTAAATGTACAAGCCGATTGGAACCAGACAACAACAACTGCCGATGATTATATCAAAAACAAACCAACTATACCCACAGCCGCCGACGGTTCCGAAACTAAAGTAACAGCAGGCACAAATGTAACTGTAACAGGTAATGGAACAACTGCAAGCCCTTATGTGGTAAATGCATTTACAAGTATGACACAAGCAGAAAGAGATACATTAACAGCTACCGAAGGTATTATTGTTTATAACTTAACAGCTCATAAGCCAAACTATTACAATGGTACTGAATGGATGAATTTCGATGGTACTTCTGCAAAAACAGCGATAGGCGACAGGTATCAAGGTGGTATTATTGCTTATATTTTACAACCAGGCGATCCTGGATATGACCCCAATGTTATGCATGGAATAATAGCAGCACCAAGTGATCAAAGTTTTTCCGCAGAATGGGGTTGTGATGGCACATTTATAGGTGCAAATGGTACTGACATAGGAACAGGTGAGCAGAATACAATTGACATTGAAGCTGGTTGTGTTACTACTGGTACTGCAGCCGATATTTGTGCCAACTT
Source organism: uncultured Bacteroidales bacterium (assembly GCA_964652315.1). Taxonomy (GTDB): domain Bacteria; phylum Bacteroidota; class Bacteroidia; order Bacteroidales; family JAAAOM01; genus CAZZBU01. The sequence goes on along the minus strand of CAZZBU010000278.1, from coordinate 1,256 downwards.
AGTATTAAATGGCTATGACGATTGGTATTTGCCCAGTCAAGACGAATTGAATAAACTTTATTTGAATAAAAATGCGGTTGGCGGTTTTGCTAGTGAATTATATTGGAGTTCTTCCGAGGACAATAACGACTATGCGTGGATGCAGGACTTTAACAATGGCGCTCCGAGCATCTGGCATAAGAGCAATAATCTTAGGGTACGTGCCGTTAGGGCTTTTTAACTTTTTACTAATTTAACACAGCGAAGCGGTCGAATTATTTAATGGCTTTATACTACGAATTACTGGTTTTTGGGGAGGTGTATAAACTTGTGTTGAAGATTTTTGACTACACCAATGATTTTCCACCTGAATATAAGCGCACCTTGATTTAGGATATGAAAAGTGGTGTTATTTAACTGGTAAGAAGTATGTATAGAGCCAATAAGACAAAAGAGAAAAAGGTATATTTCGAAGCATTTCTTAATTTATATTATTGTTTAATTAAATTTTATTAAAAATGAAAAAATCACAAATTAAATTGTCATTAACTACACTGGTTGTCGTATTTGTTTTATCATTAGTTTCATGTGGAGGCGGTGGTGCTAATTGGGCAGAAGGAACATGGGAACGTTCAAGCGGGGTTGTTTCATTTACAGTTGAAGATGGAGAGTTGGATTATCCTCAAGCCAAAATTAGCGGTGTAAAGCCCAGCACTTCTAATGCAAATAAGATGGTATGGAAAACCAAAGCTACATTGGGCGATGCAATAATCACGCTCAAAAAAACATCAGAGAATGAAGCCAAATTGATTACAGAAATCGGGGAAGCTTCGGATGAATACACTTTTACCAAAAAAAAATAGACATTGCTTGTCTAATATACAAAGAGGGTGAGGCTGTTCAGTTTTTCCACAAGAATGGATGAAGAAAGCCTTATCCTTTTTTACTATATAACCGTTGGCATTAATTCCCAATATCGGGCACCTCCAAATTAAAGAGATATAATAGTTCTCTATTTTTGCGAAGCCGATTAAATTCTGATGCTAACGTGAAGTAAGGATAGCAGGAATGAGATAAGAATAATAAAATAATTAACAGATATTTGGTTGATAAATAGTAACATAGGATTGCTTTCGTAAGGCTTCCACACATCAGATGAGCCGACTAATATATAGTGATCACATCAAAATGGTGAGGATAAATTTTTAAAAAAGGAAAAGGCTTGACGGTGCGGGCGATAGGTCGAACTGGATAAGTTTCATCGCAGAATTTGGTTT
>CAZZBU010000277.1:0-2367 GCA_964652315.1 uncultured Bacteroidales bacterium | reverse complement strand
TTTGCCCTGTAAAATAGATATTACATGTTCCATCAACCGATGCAGGATTACCGTGTTTTCTTACAAAGACTCTGTAATTGCTTGAATACGGAACTGTAAATGTTAATTTTGCATTATACCCATCACCGCTGTCATCGTCTGTCCTGGAAAACAAAGCTGGGGCATCTTTATGAAAAACATGCAAAATAGGATCGGATGTTGCGTTTTTGGTTTCAAAAGTATATGGATGACCCGCTTCTAAATAAACAAAGGCAGTAAATGAGTGACTAAAATCAACTTCCATTTCATGGTCATAATTGCCCTGTGGGTTGTCGAGCTCATAAGATTTAAGTCCTAGTTCGGATTGCTCAGCTTCAATGGCCAATTTTTTTTGAGCAGCATAAGTATCGGGCAATTTTTGTTTTGATATTTTATCAATGTATTTATCATATTTTTCTCCAGAAATCAGGTATTTCTGTTTATCCAGGCTTATTTTAATAAACTCTACGTTCGGGCAGTAAGGTTTTTTGGTTTTTATAGCAACGGTATTAATACCTTCGGTAAAATCAAACTTTTTTTCCTTGATATTCAAGGCCTGTGGTCCGCTTTTACCTGCTTTAAGGGTATATTCCTTATTCCCGTTAACTGAAAGATGGTATTCGAGCATATTATTTTGGATTTAACATGTGATGGTGTGTATTGTGTTATTATTTTGTGTGTATTATTTATTTAGTGTTTAAAAGTTAGTGTTAAAAATTGTTAAAACAATAATACGGTAAAAAACAATTCGTGTCAAGAAGTTTTTTCTGGACTGCACTGTAACATTTTGGTAGTGTGTGTTTTACCCCCCCCCATTTTCATAATTTATTTTGAATCTAAATAATGAACGCTTTTTCAGGTAAAGCATTCACTAAATGGAGTTTTGAGCATAGGTATTTTCTATCGTTGTTAAGATACTATTTGTTTGATAATATTCCTGTCGTGAAGAGTCCCTTTAACAGTACGGGAGGCTCAAGAGAGGTTAATGGTAAAGGTACCATGATTTTGGTAGAAACTCATGAACTTGATGTGAATGAAGAGAAAACAAAGGAAGATAAGTACCCTATGCACCCTTGATTATTACGGACCGAAGAAATTTACCAGAGGGGAAGGTTATAACTTCTGTAACGAGCTATATGAACTTTATTGTAACCAATTCATATGTAATTGTACCTTCTTATCTTTCAGATTATCCTGACAATAATATTTTTAAGGGTAAGGAACAAGAGGTAACAAAGGTGTTGAAAAAGGTATACCCAGATAAAGAAATACTGTGGGAACAGGCAACTATTTCCCATTTGGTTGCATAACCCTTTCAAGTAATGAGCCGGTCATTCGCAAAAGATCAATTTCTGTTTCAAGAATGGCATAATTCAGATTGATAAGCCTGGTTTTTACCTGCAGCAGCGATCGCTGTGTGATGCGGAAATCATACCCGTTGATGGCGCCCTGTTCGAGCTGCTGGCGTGCGATGTCCAGCGATTCTTCTGCCGCTTTCACGCTTCTTTTGGTAAGCTGGTACTGGCGGTTTAATGACTGATGCTGGTTTAATCCCTCCAGTAATCCCGCTGTAATAATCTGCTCAATATGTTTTCTTTCAGTGGTAACAATCCCTTCTTCAATAGATGCATTTTTTACCTGAAGGGTTTCACGGCCACCATCAAAAAGTTTAAACCGTACCCTGATACCGTATTCCGGCCCATAGCGGTGGCTTTCCTCTACAAATCCAACTTCATTCGTAGATCGGTTAAAACTGTAATGCCCAAAAATACTGACTTCCGGATAGCGGTCTCCGGCTTCAATCCGTTGATTGGTTTCGGCAATCATCTCATCAACCTGTGCTTGTTTTAATTCTTTATTGGCTGCTAAAGCCAGGGTAAGCAGAGAGTCTTTTTCGGCCAGGCTGTATGTGGCAAGCTGGTTTGAGGCTGGTTCGATATCACTTTCCAGGTCTTGATTCACCAGTTGATTGAGTTGAATATTAAGGTTGTTGATGAGGGTATGCTGACTGACGAATAATGCGCTGTCCGTTTGAAAATCCACCAGGGCCTGATTATACAACAATGTATTGCCCGATCCCAATGAGCGTTTTTTTTCTTCCAGGCTGAGCCTGTACGCTGAAATATCAAGGGATTGTTGATAGTTTTCCAGGATCTGCTGCTCTTTGATGAGGGTATAATATCCTTTAGCGATATCGGAAATGGTTTGTTCCAGATAATATTTTGTTTCAAGCTGATTATAGGTGTAGAGGTATTCCAATTGTTCTTTGCGGGCAAACATTTTGAGTCCGTCAAATACAATCCAGTTTACCTCAACCATGGCATTTATGGCAGAGCTTTTAGCATTTGT
>CAZZBU010000276.1:0-2372 GCA_964652315.1 uncultured Bacteroidales bacterium | reverse complement strand
CCTCATAAAGGTACTAAAGCGCTGAAATATCTTACCGGTGAAATTGAATCAGGTGTTTTAAAAACCGGTTAATTTAAACCCGACAAGTCTTTCAGCATTGAACTCTATTTGGAAAAACGTTCAAAAAGTTTATTGTAAACTCCTGACATAGGGTTGTCATTTTTTAAACTTTTGTACATTTACTTTTAATTGTAATGGTTTGATAAGTTGTAGCTTTGAAATTCTGATCTGCATAAAATGCCACCATTGGGAATGTCAATAGATAAACATATAAAGCTGGATAAATAACAGACAAAAAGAAATAATATAATGAAACTTTCATTAAAAAATTTATCATTATATCACATCCCGATTGCTATCGGGAGGGAATGAATGGATTTTTTAATGATAAGTTCCACAATACCAATAAAATAAAAAATTATATGCTTGTGAAAATTACAAATTGGATAATCATTTTTTTAATCACATCGATTTTTGCAGATACTTCAAATGCTCAAACATCAATGATTAATGTTAAATCAAGGGATTTGAAAAGTCTTAACGGAAATTGGAGTGTCATAATTGACCCAACAGGAATTGGAGAATGGAGAAAAGTATGGTTGGAAAAAGAACCCGAAAAGAAAACTGATTTCTTTGAGTATTCATTTCATGGAGCGCCAGAATTGAAGGTCCCGGGTGATTTTAATTCTCAAAAGTGCGAACTGACCTATTTTGAAGGAATTGTCTGGTATAAAAAGCAATTTAACCATAGATTGAAGGATGAAAAAAGATTATTCCTTCATTTTGCAGCAGTAAATTACATAGCAGATGTATACCTGAATGGTAAAAAAATTGGAACTCACGAGGGAGGGTTTACTCCTTTTCAAATGGAAGTTACAGACAAAATTGTTCGTGGGCCTAATAATGTAGTTGTTAAAGTGAATAACAATCGTTTGGGTAACGGATTGCCAGGTCATGGTTATGATTGGCTGAACTATGGCGGGATAACACGTGACGTTAATCTTGTTGAAACAAATAACACGTATATTTCAGATTATTCAATTCAATTAAAAAAAGGAAGCCTGGATACAATCCTTGGATGGGTACAATTAGACGGTATTCAATCCGAACAAAATATAAAAGTAAAAATACCTGAACTCAATGCTGTGATTCAAACGAAATCCGATAACAATGGATTGGCAAATATTGAATTGACTTCTAATTTCGAACTTTGGGCACCAGAAAACCCGAAACTATATAAAATAATAATTGAAAGTGAAACAGATACCATCAATGATAATATAGGCTTTAGATGTATAGAGGTTATTGGAAACAAAATGTTACTGAATAAGAAGCCAATCTTTCTGAAAGGAATTAATATTCATGAAGAAAATCCATATTCAGGATCAAGGGCAAATTCTCCAGAAGATGCCCAAATTCTTTTAAATGCAGCTAAAGAATTGGGTTGCAACCTTGTTCGGCTGGCTCACTACCCCCATAATGAATATATGGTAAAAGAGGCGGAAAAAATGGGTTTATTGGTATGGGATGAATTACCAGTATATCAGCATATCGAATTTTCTGATAGCCTGGTGCCAAAAAAAATGGAAACCATGCTTAAAGAAATGGTTCACAGGGACAAAAATCGATGTGCTGTTATTATTTGGAGCCTTTCTAATGAAACATATTCCTTCACCCCAAAGCGTGACAAAGAACTGATTGAATTGACGCAAAAATGCAGGGCACTCGATTCGACACGATTAATCACTCATGTGATAAATACCCAGGGATATGAAAATAATACGTTTAATGTGTGGGACACACTATATAATTATTCGGATATTATTGCGCTCAATGAATACCTTGGATGGTATGTTCCCTGGCAAGGTAATCCATCAGAAACAGAATGGAACATTGTATACCCCGATAAACCTGTATTTATATCAGAATTTGGAGGAGAAGCTCTATCTGGTAGCAAAACCGGACCAACAGATGAAGCTGCATATTGGACCGAGGAATATCAGGCAAATATCTATAAAAAGCAAATCGAAATGTTCGGTACTACTCCTAATCTGGTTGGAGTTTGTCCATGGTTATTGTTTGATTACAAATCATTAGGCAGGATGCATCCGATATATCAACAGGGATATAATAGAAAAGGGCTATTATCGGAAAATGGAGAAAAGAAAAAGGCCTGGTATATTATGAAAGAATATTATAAGAATAAATAAAGAAAACAAATCTGCCTTATGTTATTGCCCCTGCTGGTGCGGCATGTTGTCTGTGCCTTACTCACTACCAATTTTTTACCAGTGGTTTATGAGCTTTTCCTATTTTCTTTAAATGATTGTCCGCTAAGATACCTATTGATTGAAATCACAAATTCCAGGGCA
>CAZZBU010000275.1:0-2396 GCA_964652315.1 uncultured Bacteroidales bacterium | reverse complement strand
GTTTAAAACCGCTTTTGCCATTGTTGGTATCGGGGCCTACGCGGCTATTTTTTGGGATGTTCCTGTTAGAATTATCGCCATAATGGCTACCCTGCTTTTTATGGCTGTGAATCTAATCGGCGCCAAACAATCGTCGGGATTACAAAACTTTTTTGTCGTATTTCTATTAATTATCCTGGTTATTTTTATTGCCGATGGATTCTACAATATTTTCTTTACTGAACGGATTGACCCACCCTTCAGGAATGAAAATTTTAAGCCCTTCTTCACCGAAGGTTTTGAAGGAATCATTATTACGGCGGGTTTTGTTTTTGTTTCCTACCTGGGGCTTACAAAAATTACCAGTATAGCCGAAGAAATTAAAAACCCCGAACGCAACATACCGCTTGGAATGGCTCTTTCCCTGGTTGTTACCGGACTTATATATTTTCTCGGTGTTTTTGTGATGGTTTCAGTAATTAACCCATCAGAATTTGCGAACGACCTTGCCCCGGCCGCAACAGCAGTCAATAAACTCTTTACCTGGATACCGGGGAAATGGGGGGCTTACCTGATGACCGCAGCTGCAATGGCTGCCTTTGCTTCAACCGGAAATGCCGGATTGTTATCTTCGTCCCGCTATCCTTTTGCCATGGCCCGTGATAATCTTTTACCTGCTGTTTTTTCCAAAGTCGGAAAAATGGGAAGTCCCTTGTATTCCGTTCTGCTTACCACCTTTTTCATCCTGTTTTTCATTCTTATTATATCAGAACAAGGAATAGCCAAACTTGCCAGTACTTTTCAGATTCTCATTTTTATTTTTATTAATTTTTCGGTAATTGTTTTCAGAGAAAGTAAAATAGAATCGTATGATCCGGGCTTCCGCTCCCCGTTCTATCCATATATGCAGATAGCAGGAATTTTTATTCTTATTGTTTTGATAGCCTACCTGGGCTGGCTGGCTATTTTATTTTCGATAGGTATTGTGCTAATTGGTGTTTTTTGGTATTATTATTATGCACGTGCCCGCGTAAAACGCGAAGGTGCTATTTTTCATTGGTTTGCTTTATTAGGAAAACACCAAGACGTTCAACTGGAAAATGAGTTCATGGGCATCATCCAGGAGAAAGGACTACGTCAGGGCGATCCTTTTAATGAAACAGTTATACAGGCCAAAATTACTCATATTGACAAAGAAACTGACTTTAAAAAACTTTTGAACTATGTTTCAAAAGTATTTGCCGAGGAGATGCATATTAAAAAAGCAGAACTAATCAACGAATTTCTAAACACTTCCGCTGTGGAGCCTGCCCTTATTTTTCCGGAGGTTTCATTGCTGTTTGCGAAAATTGAAGGATTGGATCATCCTTCGTTGCATATTGTAATTTCAGAAGAAGGAATTGACAAACCTATTGTGAAAAAAGGAATCGCTTCTGAAGATTCCATTAAAATTTACTTTTTCCTGGTTAACCCATTGAGTGAACCAAGGCAACAGCTTCGGATGCTTTCACACCTTATTGATATCATTGAACGTGATAATTTCCTGAATGATATGCTTAAGATGAAGAATCACCGCGATATAAAGGAATACTTGCTGCACAACGAACGATATATTACGCTTCAATTACTGCCTGGTACTCACCAGGCTGAAATGATTGGCAAGCCGTTGAAAGAGATAAAGTTTCCATCAAAAGTACTGGTGGCATTGATCGATCGTGAAGGAAAAACATTTGCACCCGGCGGAAGCACTGTTTTACGTGAAAAAGATGTACTAACAATAATTGGTGAACCTGAAGCCATCAATCAATTTTACACTCAATATAAGCAACATATATAAAAGCAGAGCCCCCGCTGGCGTGGAGGTGTCGTTTTGATTGTTTCGAAACAGGAAAATTGATTTTCATGCGGATATCACCCGGGAATAAATCAAACAACCTACAGCTCGGTGTTATCCCTGGCTACCTTTGTGTATACGCTGCTTATTCTGTTGTTGAAGGTTATTTTTTAGGAGTGGATGCTTTAATATAGGAATGCATGTTCTTAAAAAGTCTTCCAGAGCAATACTGTCAGTTACATTCAAAATAACAATTATTTGGTCAACTGCAACCAAGTGTAGGTATACATCCCCTTCATCAGTTCCGCGCACTCAATGATAACGGTTAGTATATGCAAAGTAGGCGATTGAGGGCTTAAAACGTATCAAGCCGAAGCATAGTTGAAGCGGGCTGCAGCCCTTGAATTTACTACTATTTCGCCTGTTTTATATATACAGTGTTGTGCTTTCGTCCTTTATCTGGGTGTTAATTGAATTGATAAATCCAAAGCGTTTGCAACCAATAATAGGTTCGAATCCCGTTAATCGTAGCATCCGCTCATAGCCGTCAGGTTAATATGATTTTTTTCTACCTTTCTGTTTG
>CAZZBU010000274.1:0-2474 GCA_964652315.1 uncultured Bacteroidales bacterium | reverse complement strand
ATAAATTGTTCTGTTCTTAAGGATAGTTAATAATTCACTCTCAGTTATATCAACATTTCTTAATTGTGCTCTAGTAAAAGGATATACAACCGTAGAAAGATCTTCAGGATAGTTTACTTCATAAAAATTTATGTTTTCTGGTTCTGTTAAATTGTACAAAGACGATAAAAATATAGGTGTATCATCTGCTTCCGGATCATTTGGCTTAAGCACTGCTAATAACTTAAGGTAAACCTTTCCGTTTTGTGGACACAGTATGGAAGTATTTTTAAAATTTTCAATATCAACAAAACCAGTAGAATACGTTACAATTTTTTCATCAATTGTGTTCAATTCATAGAAACCATTATTAAAAAAATTCAGAAGGTGGATTTTTATTTTCCCATATTGTGTGCTGATAACCGCAGTATTCACTAGTAGTCGGTAGATGAGGTTTAGATAGGTATCCCAAAGGACTGCTTTCACAAACAAGTGCCGCTTTTAAACTAACTATGCTAATATCTACTGAATTGTTTAGTGCAATTAATAAATCATCTAAGACTTTAACTGTCTTATACTGGATAAATTCCTCTTCATAATTACAATTACCATCTAATAAAAGACTACTTCTATATTTTATCTTTTTAACCGCAAGATTGGTTCCTCCTCAAGCCCAACAACCCCAAGAGGGCAATCATAGTAAGGTGTTTGGTTTTCCTGATAATGTGGAGTTCCAGGTAGTTCAAGGGCGATATTACCAAGAGATGCTTTATTAATTATTGATCCTTGTAACTCTAAATGCCCTTTACTTATTGTTGGCATAATTTCAACTTTCTGGGTTGTGGAGTTTGCTTTTCCTGCAAAAAAATCAAAGATACCCGCAGCAGTTTCTAAGTATTTACCCACAACTGGAGCATATTTAGAGACACCAAATAAAAAACTAATAAATTCATTATCAGTATCTTTTGATATATCAGTTAAATTAGTTTTTGTTTGTTGACTAATTTTGTAATTTCCAAGATTTGTATTGGTTGTTGATTCATAGCTTAATAATTCTTGCTTTTCATCATCAAAAATCTTTCTTAAGGTTGATTCAGAAGGGAGCTTTTTTCCTTCAAGAACTATAGTTGATTCCTTTATTTCATCAAAGTCAAAAATTAATTCAAAATCTCCAGGATTTATGCCATCACCAATTTCTCTTGGTGTCATGTGATCGAAGGCTGTTGCAAAATCTGCAACACACCAATAACCAGTGACAAATGTATCATCTCCACTACCATCTCCATCTAAAAAAACAGAACCAATGTCATTTATTGAGTTATCTAAAGGATGATATCTTGATGTGGCATATGAAATTTTATTAGTATGCGTTAAAATTGAGGTTTTTTTGGAGTCATCCTTAAATCTTACTGTAATAATACCACCGTTAGCAGATTCATGAATTGCCTGATTATACAAAAAAGTAAATATCCGCATTATCCCGGTATATTTATTATATAAAATGAAATAAGGAAATTTAACTCCTGATTCACAGCCAAAATCTTTATACAGGAGAGCCCATCCATGTTTAGGTAGATAATCATTTGATTCTGCTATATCATCTAAATCTGGCACATTATTAACATGTGATTGACCTAAAAAATAATACATCGTTCCTATCTCTCCACCTGATTTTTTCCACATCCAGTTTGAATCATCTGTGAAGGTCCAATCCCAATCACAATCTTTGCAATACTCTTGCGAATTGCATATGAATGGCATTATTGATAAAATAAAAATTATAATTAGATTTTTCATTTTTACATTATTTAAAATACAGATTTATTAAATCACTATTCTGTGTATCTAATCTCCAGCTTTCAATTCTCTCTAAATTATAATACCAATTGTTTTCAATTTCGATAATGCCAGCTTCAATTACAAATTCACTATTTGAATACCTTAATTCGTATATTCCACATTTATCGATACAATCAATATCCCATTCCCAAACTGTTGCTCGAGTAATCTTGTGTTCTTCTACTACTTTCATAAGCTCTATTCCAATTAGCTCTCCAGAAGTTAATATTACAGGTTCATCTTCACATGCTGACATTATAAAAACAACTATAATAATAGCAATTCTTAATATGTTCTTTCGGTTTTTCATGTATTTAAGTTTAAAAGTTTTCTATTGGTTAATATTTTTAAAAATACGATAAATATCTGTGATCCATTATTAATAATGGTGAATTAATTCATGCATTCTATTTTTAAATAGTTATTAATTCTATTTTATATTTACCATAAGTCATCACCACGCATCTACCAAGTAGAAAGCCATAATGGTATTATAATAATATTGAAAACTGCTGATTATTGTTTCTTGAATTTTAAAAAAAGCTGTTCATATTTAGCATTTAACTATTCAAATCTTTGTTCTTGTTCTTTTATTGCAGCCACCACCATAATTGGTATCATTGAAATGTAGTCGATAGTGCTTAACATTTTTTACT
>CAZZBU010000273.1:0-2482 GCA_964652315.1 uncultured Bacteroidales bacterium | reverse complement strand
AATTTGAGTGTGTTGGATTTGTTGTTTTGTGAGGGGAGGATTGTTATTTGAGCTTCTGAGTATTTAGGATATCCATACTGTAGGTTGTAAATAGCTTAAATCTCTATTGACTGGAAAGTATATCTTTAAATGTTACATGAGTCGATTCAATTATTCCAGTGACTTAGGTTTGACTAAGGTAATTAGTATACTAAATGACTCATCAAAAATATATCTTATTTTTTTTTGTAAATTCGTTGTAGTATACTTACTTTCAATAATATCATCTTCGTAATATGTCACTCCCAAGTCAACCTGTTCAGAATTTATCCATCGCTTATATGCAATATAACTTCTAAGACTATGGTGTCCTTCGGTAATAATAATCAAATCTTCTAAATTTTGAGTTTTTGATATAATATAATCAGCCGTCGCTTTAGCTGAAGCCCAGGTAAGATTCTTTTTGGAATTTGTATAGCTGATTTCTCGTATTTTCTCAGGCGGCACACCAAGATGAATTAGATAATTTTTCACTTTTGCTGGCTGAGAACTATATCCTGAATCTTTATTGATGCCGTTAACAAAAGCATATTGTATGTTATGAGTATGATGATTATCTATTTCAATTGAGGGAAACTCTATATATAGATTCCTATCACCATTACTACCCCTTATATCATTAATAAAAGAAATAATTAGTGTGTCTTTACGCTCTGAAAGTATTTCCGAAAAAAACACTGTTGAGTCCACCATTGGTAAAAAGCCTGATGTTATTATTCTCTCTTTACTACTTAGTGTATAAAAAGCAGGATAATCAAACACATGTTGCCCCCTGCTATTAATGCCTAGAATAATATTTTCACTGTCAAGGTATTTTAGGGGGAGATAAACCATTGCATTACCATATAAAGGAATGGTCGAATGATGTGGTAAGTATTCAAAAGATAGCTCTTCTTTATTAGCTTCAAACTCTCTACCAACGATAAAAATACAGTAATCGTTTTTATTTTTCATTTGGTTTGCAAATCGTTCTAGTGTATGTGGAGAAACCCATCCTTCGATTAAAAAGTTATTTGACTTCAATTCTTTTTTATAGGATAAAATCTTATTCGCAAAAAATAGGTATCCCAAAAACAGAAAAACTCCTCCCAGAAGGAAGAGTTTTCGTGTTCTTTGTTTGGCGCTTTTCTTTTTAATAACCGCCATTGGTAAATACAGCTTTTATTGTTCTAAAAAAGAGTGAAACATCATTTTTTAGGGACCAATTATCAATATACTGTAAGTCAAGTTTCATCCATTTTTCAAATACCACATCATTTCTGTTGGGTATAATCTGCCAGGTACAAGTCAAACCAGGTTTAACGGATAACCGGCGCAACTGCCACCTTTCATATTCAGCAACTTCTGATGGAATAGGTGGACGGGGACCTATCAATGCCATCTCACCCTTCAATACATTGAATAACTGAGGAACTTCATCCAGGCTTGTTTTTCTTAAAAAACGGCCAATCCTGGTTATTCGCGGATCATTTTTAATTTTAAATGTCGGGCCATCTGCCTCATTATGTGCTTCAAGCTTTTTTCGCAGCTCTTCGGCATTGGTAACCATGGTCCTGAATTTATATATATAAAACTGACGCCCACGCAGGCCAACACGCTTTTGCTTGAAGATGACTGGTCCCTGCGAATCCAGTTTAATGAGTAATGAAAGTAATAATAAAAATGGTGAGATTGCCAATAAGGTAAGAAATGCGAACAATGATTCAGTAATTGTTTTCCATGCAACCGCAATTTGATTCGAAGGTGTATTCATAATGGTTAACATAGGAATTTCTTCAATGTTAGTTAAGAATCCTTTCTCGTAACGGATCGGTGAAAGGTCATTTTGCATCCTGAATACAACACCCACTTCTTCACAGACAGAAACCAGATTTGAAATCCTTTCATTATCAAGGGTACCTTTGCTATAAATAACTTCATCAACAATATCTATATCTAAGATATTTTTAATATTGATTTTATCCGGCAATACCTTAATTTGGCCCTGATATTTATTTCGAATATTCGATGCATTTGACAGTATCATTAATATTCTGAAACCCCATTCGTCTCTATCTAATATTTTATCAATGATGGGTTCTGATTGCTCATCAGCGATAATAATTATATTATTGGTGTTATGACCCGTTGACCTGTAACTTTTAAAAAAATGATAGGTAAGAATGCGCACAAAAAATAAGGCAAAACAATTCAGGATAAGATAAAGAGAGAGTACATAAACCGAAACCATTTTAAGTTGAAACAACACAACAAATAAAAAGGTGAGTGCTGCAAGTGCTACGGTAAACCGCACGAAATCAAAAAAAACTGCCAGGTAACGACTGGTTCTCGGTATTCTGGAAATATTTGTAGTTTGTAATAATAAAATTAAGGTAGGAACAAGCAATAAGATAAACGTATAATAATAATTATCCCAGGCCATTCCAGGATGAATCGTCCAGCT
>CAZZBU010000272.1:0-2496 GCA_964652315.1 uncultured Bacteroidales bacterium | reverse complement strand
CTATGTTCTGAGCTGTTTATCTGATTAAAAAAGATTATCCTGGGTTTTATTTATGTAACTTATAATATTCTATGAAATGATCCTGTTTTATAAAAGGGTCCCTTGCGATAGTTTAAGTGAAGCAATGAATTTTGAAAATTAGGAAGCATTTCGTAAATTGTTTTATAAACGATAAATTTCATTTTTTGTATGTCCAGCCAGACAAGAAAAATAACGGTCAAGCATTATCTGAATAAACGGGCAAAAGCGAAAACCTTTAAAAAGGAAAGCTTTTATCCCTTATACATTCAGATAATCGTTACAGGTAAAAAAGCACAAATTAAAAGTAAAATCAATGAGCATCTAAAAATATATCGGAGCGATATCGCCCGTTTTACCAACAATGAGAATGAACTCAGTTTCCTGGTGCTTGACGGATATTTTTCAGATCGCCTTTTAAAGGATATCAACGACAACGCAAGATTTCCAATCCATCATTTACTTGAAGATGAGATAACAGTTATTAAACGGATCATTAAACTGCAGGATCCGTTCCATAACCCAAACTTCTCCCTGTTTAACTTCAGTACGGAGTACCATAATCACACCGCTGAAATTACCCATGTGCTTGACGAAGAAATCAAGAAGCTATATCGTAATGAGTTGAAAAACATTTTTCTCCGGTCCATCGACGAAGATGAAAACCGGAATATATTTAAAGTTTCAAATTACCTGATTCATTTTGTCAACTGGGAAACATCATTCAGTAATTTTTATGAAGCTACGTATGAAATCATTCCGTCAGAAATCAGGCTGATTGAAAACCTTATTAACAAAGAATTACGGACCACAATTAAGGCGTATATGGCTTACCTGGCCAACGTAAATATTCTTAAACGGTTTTTCGAAAAAAGGGAGCAGGGTAAAATTTCTACCTTATCCTACCTCGACTGGCAAACCGATATTAAAGATTTTATATTGAAGCAATTCGAAAAAGTGTTTGGTGAGCAGCGTGCACTGGAATATGTCATCAGCCTTGACAACCTTCTAACTGACAGCATCAGGAACGAACAGGCAACCAATGGTGGGTTAGGATAACCACAATTGGTAAAATTTCATTATCTTTAAAAAAACATAAACGCTGTCTGTTGAAATCAATCCTGATAATCATAAGTCTATTATTCAGCTTTGCGTTACAGGCTTTTTCTCAGGAATATACGCGGGAGGAACTGCTTCAGATGAGCCTCAAAGATCTCATGAATGTTGAAGTTACATCCGTATCAAAAATCGAGGAAAACCTTCGCAAATCGCCTGCTGTAGTTTCGGTTATTAATCATGAGATGATCCGCAATTATGGGTATCGGACTGTTTATGATGCATTAATCGACATTCCGGGTTTCAGCCCCATTCAGGATGTTAATGATAAAATCATTGGTGTGCGGGGTGTTCATGGCAGCACAAACCAGAAATTTTTACTTCTCATCAACGGACACCGGATAACCGAGAGTCTCTGGAATCTCACAGATATAGACTACAACATATCCCTTGAAAATGTCCGGCAGATAGAAGTAATCCGCGGTCCGGGTTCTGCAATTTATGGCAGGGCTGCCCTTACGGCCGTTATCAATATAATTACCTTTAGCGGAGGTGAAATTGACGGGCTCAAACTGGATCTTTCGCTTGGAAACCACGGCTACCGCAAAGCGGGGTTTATATATGGCACTAAAGATAACTCCGGCAACGAGGTTGAAGTATTCGGTCATTTTGCAGCCAGTAGAGGAGAAGAAATTGATGTTTTTTCGGAATATGATGGCGCTGTTAACCAGATTTCAGGCGTTGAAATTGTTGACAGGCACAATTTTCCCACAGGTGGGTTTGGCTCGAGATGGCACAACGATAAATGGGAAATAGATTTGCACTGGCAACAACGCCAATATACACAGCCCAGGTCAGCCGGAGGGCAACTTAACTGGCAGGACATTAAAGCCAACACATACTTCAGCGAATCATTTGAAAAACGTTTGCTGGGTGAAGATCACAACTTCCTGGTGTTTGATTTGGAAAGAAAATTCTCCGGCAAAGGAATCAATCATGTTCTTTCAGCAGGATATACTTTTTCACGGCTAAGAGTAAGGGAGATTAATATACCCTTTCGTGATTTTGCTTTTAGTCCGGATGCCGGCAGGCTCGATTCCTTGAATTACAGCCTTGGTGAAATGTTTGAATTTGATCTCCCTTCAAGCAGGTATGGCTTTGATTATTTTGGTGATTACCAGTTCAGTGATAATGCTACAGCTATTTGGGGGTTTGAAGCTTACGAAACGGTTCCGGTTTCCGACAAATTTACGTCCAACTACATAACCAGTGTGGATGAGTCCACAAACGAACTGATAAAAACCAACACCGTAGACGGTTATTTTCGTGAACTGCCTGGTGGGGTATTTGACCAGTTCAGGAAAGAACAACAAATTTCCGCTTTTACTGAGTTCAGGGTTCCTCTGCTCAGGGATTTTTTAC
>CAZZBU010000271.1:0-2513 GCA_964652315.1 uncultured Bacteroidales bacterium | reverse complement strand
ACCTAAATATTATTTAGAAAATGATGTCAGACAACATAACAGGTTTAAAACTACCCCTGGATAACCCTGTCCTGGTATTTGCCCTAATACTTTTTATCATATTGTTTTCCCCAATTTTACTTAACAGGCTGAAAATCCCGTCACTGATAGGCTTAATTATAGCAGGTGTTATTATAGGCCCCCATGCGCTAAACCTTATGGAAAGGGACAGCAGTATAATCCTGTTTGGAACCGTAGGTTTGTTGTATATCATGTTTTTAGCCGGGCTGGAAACAGACATTAACGATTTTAAAATGAATATCAATAAGAGCATTGTTTTTGGTCTTTTAACATTTATTATGCCGATGGTATTAGGTACCCTGTCGGGATTATATATTCTGAAATTTTCGCTTGTTACATCAGTTTTATTGGCAAGCATGTACGCTTCAAATACCCTGATTACGTATCCAATAGTGAGTAAGCTTGGAATTACCAAAAACCGTGCGGTAAATATAAGTGTTGGCGGCACAATGATTACTACCGTGCTTGCGCTGCTGGTGCTGGCTGTGGTGGTTGGAATTTACAAAGGCGATTTCAACAACATGTTCTGGGTAACCATGTCCATATCACTAGCTATTTTCGGGCTTGTTGTTATGTTGGTTTTCCCGGTTATTGCCAGATGGTTTTTTAAAAAGTTTGACGATAGTATATCGCAATACATTTTCGTTTTGGGAATGGTTTTCTTAGGGGCATTTCTGGCACAGTTGGCAGGAACAGAACCTATTATAGGGGCATTTATTACCGGGCTGGCACTAAACAGGTTAATTCCACGTACATCTGCTTTAATGAACAGGATAAGTTTTGTGGGCAACAGTTTATTTATTCCCTTTTTTTTGATCGGCGTGGGGATGCTCATTGATTTCAGCATTTTTTTTAAGAATTTTGATGCGATAATAGTTGCCCTTGTGATGACGGTAATTGCAACTTTATCAAAATACCTGGCGGCTTTATTTACTCAAAAGGTTTACCGTTTTTCAACGGATGAAAGAAGGATTATTTTCGGGTTGAGCAATGCCCAGGCGGCTTCAACACTTGCAGCAGTATTGGTCGGGTACAATATCATACTTGGCCATTCTGCCGATGGGGAACCTATACGGTTGCTTAACGAAAGTATACTGAATGGTACAATATTAATGATTATCGTAACGTGTACCATTGCATCATTTGTTACACAAAAAGGAGCGCATAATATCGCAATATTACAAGATACCGGCTTAGAAACATACGAAAAAGAGGAAGTTGAAAAAATTCTAATCCCGGTGGGCAATCCTGAACATATAGAGGAACTTGTAAACCTAAGCGTAACCATTAAATCGAAAAATAACTCAGACGGACTGTTCGCCCTTAATGTTATTAACAGTGCCAGTGAAGACCCCGGTTTGGAAACCAATGGCCGTAAGCAGCTTGAAAAGGCTGTAATGGCCGGGGCTGCAACCGACACATACGTTCACCAGTTGTTACGGTATGACCTGAATATTGCCAACGGGATAACCAATGTGGTGAAGGAACAGAAAATTACAGATATAATATTAGGCCTT
Source organism: uncultured Bacteroidales bacterium (assembly GCA_964652315.1). Taxonomy (GTDB): domain Bacteria; phylum Bacteroidota; class Bacteroidia; order Bacteroidales; family JAAAOM01; genus CAZZBU01. Next base: position 936 of record CAZZBU010000271.1, on the reverse strand, counting down.
CACCAAAAAAAAGGGTTCACCGACACATTTTTGGGAGCAATGACGGGAGTTATACTTGCCAAAAACAACGCCACAATTTTTATTTACAAATCATCGCAACCGCTTGCAACTGTTAGAAGAACTATTGTTGTTATACCCGATAAGGCGGAAAAGGAAATCGGTTTTAAATCGTGGCTTTTTAAGGTATGGAACATTGGCAGGAATACAGGTTCAAAACTGGTTTTTTATGCATCGGAAGACACGCTTAAAATCATCAGGAATGTTAATGCTAAACATCCGGTAGAAGCGGAATTTAAAATTTTTAACGAATGGGACAACATCCTGGTTCTTTCAAAGGAAATTAAAAAGGACGATAATTTAATTATAGTACTGAGCAGGGAAAACAGGGTATCGTACCATAAAAACATGGATCGCATCCCGATTTATCTCAATAAATATTTTAAAGAGACCAATTATATAATTGTATATCCCATTCAATATGGTATAGCAGAGCAAACAGATTTTAATTTTGAAAGCCCTTCCCTATTTGAAACAATGAACGATAATTTAGGTTTGTTTGACAAAATGGGGGAAAAAGTAATACGGTTATTTGGCAAAAGGCGTTGAATTAAATAATATACAGAATGGGAATATTTATTGCCATCTTATTTGCAGGCGCATTGGTTGCCGGATTTTTAGGCTCACTGACAGGGCTTGGCGGCGGTGTGGTAATTGTTCCCTTACTTACAATTGGAATGGGGGTTGATATCAGGTATGCTATTGGCACATCTCTTGTTGCGGTTGTTGCAACGTCTTCCGGGGCTGCATCGGCTTATGTAAGGGAAGGCATTACGAACATTAAAATCGGAATGTTTCTTGAAACTGCTACTACTTTGGGAGCCGTCGGTGGGGCTGCCCTTGCTGTAATACTGCCAACTTATTTCTTAATGATTCTTT
>CAZZBU010000270.1:0-2516 GCA_964652315.1 uncultured Bacteroidales bacterium | reverse complement strand
AAGTTTCAGCCTATGAAAAAGCAACATAGGCCAATAGTAGAAACGCGCGCCATTTAAGGGCGCACGTTTCTTGGGCCAAACGTCTCAAAACTCTATTTTATAACTCAGCACAGGCAGGATAACTACCGTGTCTTCGGTTTCCACCTTTCCGGTTTTAAGGTTGTATGATTTTCCTTCAAACGAAGGAGAGCCCAGGGCATTTTTCAACTGAAGGGCCCAAACGGAGGAGTATTTCTGTTTATTCTTCCGGTAGGTAATGGTTACGTCAAGGTAATACATGGAAGGGGCCTGGGCCTCAAAAGACCGGTATTCATCATATATCACGGTTTCATTGGCCAGCGATTCTCTCATTTTTACAGGATGATGACGTTCCCCTCCCATGAGGTTTATTCTTCCATTGAGACCGAGTACCCGACCATAACTGAAATAGATTTCCTTACCAACCAGCACATTGAGGACATAGTTCTTATTGAACCTCGTATCGCGCCAGATGCCGTCGTTGGCTTTATATTTTGAATCGAAAACCGAAGCAGTAACCAGGTAATAATAATTGTTGCCAAGGAACCGCTCCAGGGTGAAATCAATCCCCAGGTTATATCCCCTGCTGTTGTTCTCCAGGGAATCGCGGAACGACCAATCCTGTTCAAAATTGATGAAGGAGTATGGGCTGTTTTTTTTGCCCGGTATGTCGTAGAGGTATTGATAATAAGGCTCAACTCTAAGGCGTAATTTATTATTGATCAGCCAGTCGTACCCGAGAATGAAGTGCTGTGCTTTTGAAAAACCGAGGTTTTTGTTGGGTTGTTGTTTATCATTGCTTTCACCTGTATGAATGAGGTATATTTTCAATTCCTCAAGCTGACTGTGTTTTCCATACCCAAAGCTAAGGGTGTGCTTTGGATGTAATTCCCAGTTAATACCAAATCTTGGATCAACCGAAAAATTATCATTCAGGGCAAAATAAGGAAGATTGGCCCCGCCGGATACGGATAACCGGCTCGTAACATCATATTTCGTTTGCATATACCATTCCATATACTGGCTTTGACCTTCTTCTTTCACAAAGTTTTGGAAAGTACTGTGATCATTATCAATGGTGCTGCTTAAATCAATATCATAAGCCATAGAATGTATATTAAGCCCGGTTTTTACAGTTGAGCGGGAATTGAATTTATGATTCAAAAAGGTGCTCAGGATAATTTTGGAAGCATTATCTGTAAAATCAGCATTTGGCTGTGCAATGGCATTATCATCGAGACGTTTTTCATCCATCCTGTTAAACACACCATTTGTGGCCAGGTTGGTGTTGAGGTAGGTTTTTTTGCCGGTAGTGATTTTATGGGTCAGCCCAACAGCCCCCATGCTCAGGTTCCAATCGAAGGATATCCGGTCCCAGTCCGATTCCCATTTATCCGGGTCGGATTTATCGGGTTCGGTTATTTCATCCATAGCCCCAATTCCCCAGAGCGAGAACGTGCCAAGTTTCTGCGTTGGGAAGTTAAGTTTAAATGATAAATCCTGGTATATGGGTATTTGTTCAGATGGGATGATGTTCAGCGCCGAAAGAATTCCAAAGGTTGAGTACCGGTAATTAAACAGGTATGAAGCATTGGTGTTTTTTCCAAATGGGCCTTCCGAAGATACATCAAGTCCAAGCATCCCTGCTTGCACCGTACTTTCGCGTTTGTTACTGTTGCCATTTCGCAATTTTATATCAAATACACCGGCCAGCGCATTTCCATACTCTGCCGGAAAGGCCCCGGTAAAAAAATCGGAGTTTGATAATAACTGGCTGCTGAAAATGGTAACGGCACCACCACCTGCGATGTTACCACCTGCAAAATGATTTGGGTTTGGTATGTCCACCCCTTCCAGCCGCCAGGATACCCCTTTGGGTGCATTACCGCGCACAATAATGGCATTGTCCTGGATGTTACCGACTGTTATGCCGGCAAAAGCGGATACCATGCGTGCCGGGTCGTCAACACCACCGGCATACCGCCTAGTCTCTTCCACGGAAAAAGACCGGGCACTGATGCTGGCCATGGAATTAAGGGCCTTGTCTTTTCGGGTAAACGCTTTTACTGTGGCCTCTTCCAGTTCGGTTACGGATTGTTTTAAGCTAATGTTAAGAACTACTTCTTTACCTGATGTCACCATTAATTCATGAAGCATTACAGGGTCGTATCCCACAAAACTAACCTGTATGGTGTGCCTGCCAACAGGCACTTCTTCAATGCGAAAATTGCCTTCCGCATCTGTAATGGTACCCATGGTTGGGGACGTGTTCAAAATTATTATGTTGGCGCCTGGCAGGGAAACCTGACTTTCTTTATCAAATACATTTCCTCTTACGGTTTGTGTTATCAGTTGGGCAAAGGTTTGTTGGGAGTACAAAAGGATAATGACGGCTAAAACTGTTTTTAATTTAGATTTCATATCGATTTATTTTGTTGTTATTTGTGGTTATGACAACCCATCCTTTACATCTCCCTAGTCGGATGTGATTTTTTTTT
>CAZZBU010000269.1:0-2534 GCA_964652315.1 uncultured Bacteroidales bacterium | reverse complement strand
GTGATAAAATCAATTTTTACGGAGTAAATGACCAAACCAAAGAATGGAAAGGAACCTTGCGCTATGGAAATTTTAGTTTTGATGGTAAGCTGAAAGTAAACAAAACACGAAAAGTGAATATCCCGGCAGGAAGTGCTGTCGTTCTGCATACCGTTGATGCTAAAGATTATGATTTATTGGAAGATTCACGGGAAGCAATTTTTGCAAGGCTTGAGAATAGTGAAGGGGAGGTATTTTTCCAGCATCGTTTACTTACCACTAAATTCAAAGATATTGATTTTGATAAACCTGAGATAAACATTACCCGCGAAGGTGAAAATATAATTTTCAGTGCCGATAAATATGTGTGGGGTGTACTACTCGATATTAATGGCGAACAGAATTTGCCCGATAACAATTTCGATTTGATACCGGGTGTTCCGTATAAAATTAAGTGGCCAGAAAATAAACCAATCCCAGATATATTAACAACGGGAAATGAGTTACTTAAATGAGATAATTAATGCTCGATTTATATAAATGTTTTTTGAATAAATCATGTAAAAACTTTGAATAAAAATATGAAATCAATTATGAAAATTAATCTGATAACCCTGGTTTTATTAGGGTGTTCTATTTCAATAAGCAGTTGCACAAAAAATTTTGCCGATAAACCGGTGGATTGGTCCACCGTAGAACCGGTAAGTTTTGAACCAAAATTGACCGACTCGGTAAAATTTGAAATGGTTGGCGAATCCCAGTTAGCAGAAAAAGATGCCGGCATTATGCGCCGTGACCCCAGCGATGTCATCCGGGTGGATAGCACCTACTATATCTGGTATACAAAATTAGATAGCAACGCTCAGGGATACCCTGGAGGCTGGGCTGGATCGGTGTGGTATGCTAAAAGTAAAGACGGCAGGAAATGGGAAGAGCAGGGCGCAGCAATCACAAAAGGCACATCAGGCTCATGGGATGGTTATGGTGCTTATACACCAAATATTTTACCTTTCAAAGACAAATACTACCTGGCATATACCGCCCAAACCGACGCTGAACCTAACTTTAAATATCGCCAGGCAGCGATAGGAATGGCAGTGGCTGATTTGCCGGATGGCCCATGGAAAAAGTTGGAAAATAATCCTGTGGTTGGCCCGTCCAATATGCTGTCGCACGCCGACGGCTTTCTTTGCGACGACGCTGCATTCATTGTTCGCGGTGATAAAATTTGGTTATACTACAAGGGTTTTCCTGGTCAACTGGAAGAGGAGAATAGAATCATCCGATACATGAAAAAACAGCAATATGAAGAGGTTCCGGGAGGCGTTTACAGCAAATGGAATACTTACCTAATGGCAGCAGTTGCTGACGGAGCACCTGAGAATGGGTTTAAAAATGTTTCGGAAGGACAGCCGTTGCATAGGGGGCACGAAGTAGCCGTATGGCCTGAAAGCGATGGTGGTACAGGTTCTCTTACTTTGGGTTGTGGCCCGTCGTTGTATTACCGGTCGGCAGATGGGAAGCATTTCGAACCGGTATGTTTCATGACTTATCGACCTTTTGCCGCAGGACTGTACCGGGTAGATTTCGAGCCAGGCTGGGATGGACAAAGACCAGCATGGGGCATGTGCATGGAAGACAATGGACTGCGCCGGTTTCAGATTTTCTGGCCGGATTAATCCCGTATAAGATGAATAAGAAAATCAGTTTCTTGATATTCCTGTTTATAAAGAATAATTAATAAATAAAATGTTGCAAAAATGAAATTTATACTACTTTTAGTTTTGATTGCTGTGGCCTCATGCTCAGTTCCCTCGAAACAGAAAGGAGATTTGATAAAAATTACCGGAGAGAAGAAATCAGAATTAATGGTGTTGCACGATTATGAAGGCAATCCAGATTCAACTGGTATTTTTGGTAGTTTTAGTTTTGATTTGCCGAAATTTTCTTCGGGATGTTTCTATGTTCAGGATACGCTTTGGGGAAGTTGGCCTGCCGGAGCCAATCGCATCCTCCCGTTTCCATTTAAAGATAAAGTGAAAGCTGATTACCAAAACGGGGGTATGTTTGTTTATTTTCATTTAACGAATGGAAATTACCTCGTGCTTCTTCCGGTTATATCTGAAAAAGCATTGAGCTGGTTTGAAATAATGCCAGATAATAAGTTAAAGTTGAATTTTGGGAATTTAGGTGCGGAAAAAATTGCAGGTGACTTTCCATTGCTGTCATGGAGCGTATCGGACGATTTATACCAGGCGTGTTATAATGTTTGGGAGAATGTAATTCATCATCCTGAATTTACAATAAATACAGATTGGCGAATAAATAAAAATTATCCGGAGGCATTCGAATACCTCGGTTGGTGCAGGTGGGAAGAATATCGGGTTGGAATTAATGAGGAATTACTTTTAAAATCACACGATAACATAATCAGGTCGGGCATTCCTGTCAGGTACAAGCTGGTGGATGATGGACATCAGCAGGAGGTTCAAGACGAATTATTGGGATTCGAACCGGATACGGAAAAGTTTCCCAATGGCTGGGAAACATTAATT
>CAZZBU010000268.1:0-2547 GCA_964652315.1 uncultured Bacteroidales bacterium | reverse complement strand
AATGACGTTCAATAATTTTCGGTCTTTGTAAAGCAACCAGGATAAAGAGATTCCGGCTCTGAAGGCCGGAATGACACCGTTTCCAGTGAACGTCATCACCTATTTTTTCACTTTGCGCAGCTAAGGGTGGAGACTCGGAATGACGTGCTTTTTATTGGCGGGTTGCTAGCGGGGGAACTGGTGAATTGGTGAATCGTTTTGGAGTATGCAGCCCATAAAAACTAAATCGTCATCCTGAAGTGGCTTTTGCGAAGCATTAGCCGCGAAGGATCTGTTGGTGAGAGGCAGGATGCTGGTTACTGGTTGCTTGTTACTCGTTGCTGGTTTCTTGTTGCTTGATGCTGGTTGCTGGTTGCTTGGTACTGGGTGTTTGGTACTGGGTGTTTGTTGCTGGGTGCTGGTTACTGGTTGCTTGTTTATTCGGTGAACTGGAGAATTGGTAAACTGAGATAGCATTGGTGGACGCTGGCGCTAACTAATGACTATTCAGAGGGGTCATAACCCTATTCGCAAGGGTCATACCCCTATCCGGAGGGGTCGCCACCCTATTCGTAATGCATGCCAGGCTATTCGAATCGGGTGATAGGGGTATCCGGAAGGGTCACCGGTCTATTCGAACGGAATAATTAGCCTATCCGGAAGGGTGACAAGGCTATCCGGATGGCATCATATCCATATCCGGCAGGGTCACAGGGCTATTCGAAGGGGTTGCAGGAGTTATTGGAGGAGGTATGTTTTGGTATTAGTTATTAGTTCCTGGTTTTTAGTCAGTAGTGTTTATTTTCTTTGCTTGGGCAAACCGGTGACGGCATAGCCGTCAACTTAAGACTTTACCAAGGCCCGAAGGGTCGATAATCTATAGCACAGGGTGCAGCCCTGTGCTATAGATTTAATATTTGAAAGAGCCCCAAAGTGGGCGAAATCAATTGGCTCTTGTTTATTAAAAAATGGCCTTTATGATTGCGCCCTTTCAGTAGTGTATAAAAGCACGTTTTAAAGCCTTCCAACAACGTTTTTTAATAATGTTTCCTTACGTGTTTCACTATTTTATAACGTATATTATAAGTAAAATAACAATTTTCAAATGATAAAAACATTAAAATCTAATTCTTTCGCTTTGTGGGTTGCAATTGCATCGGTTTTGGTGCAATTGCCTCACTCTTACCATGTATTTGCCTCACTTAGCAAAATACCCGGCGTTTGGGGAATCGTTCAGGCTGCTTTGTTCTCAATAGTAATTGATATGGCATTGATATTTTATACCCTGCGCAATAGACGCGATATAAGTCTGTTTTTTGCTGCAATAATGGTTCTAATCAATGGCATTTATTATTTTGATATGATAGGGTTTTCGGCTCGCTTCGCTGCTGCAGTAATCATATCCTTTGTGATTCCGGTCAGTGTTTACTTTTATAGTGAGGAAATTAAAGAAGAAGAACTAACCAATATGGATTTAAAGAAAATGCGGGATTCCGGATTAAGCTACAAAGCAATAGGTGAAGCTGTAGGGCTTAACCCGGGAACCGTTCATAAAAGGCTGAACGGTAAACCTAAATCAAAGCAACCGTCTTAATTTTAAGCTCTTCTTTGCTTCTTCAAAATCTGCCTCCTGTGCCCCTGTGGAAATCACGTCCTGGGCGTCATTTTGTTCTACGGCCGTGTAACGTTTTATGAAACCTTCTTCACCAACATTTTACAATTACCTGGCAATACATTACCGGTCCGGAAAACATTGTATTCAATTCCACCAATTAAAATAGTATAACCCTGATAGCTCAGGCCATAAGGGCTTTCTATTCCCGGCGTAATGTCAGAAAATATCAAATAATTGTCATTGATTGAGGCAGGAAGTAAAAAGTAATGATAGCCAGTCCCGCCAAAAAGATATTGGCCGGTGCCATCTTCATTCAGGGTATTATTGACATTAGAGAGATCATCAACAGAGGAAATTATTTCGGCGTCAGATACTCCACATTTGATTTGAGGTACAAATTTTATGTAACTGAAGGCCGGGCCGATTATGTTTCCTTTTGAATCTGTTATTGTGGCCGAAATTTCATAACTGGTAGGTACTGCAGGATTTAAGGGATTGGCCAATGATAAAATTGGGTTTAACAGGTTGGCCCCTTCATTTGTGAATATCCCATTAGCATTTATGAAAACCGGGTTTTCACTTGCTAAAAAATCCAGGTTTTCAACCACCATTGATAAATTGATATCTCCGGAAAGTGGATTGCCAATAGCCCTTAATGATGTTTCAGCCATGCCCCCGGCCTGGCCAGCATTGTTGAAAACTTTGTTTATTTTCGGCGCCTTAAATGCCAATTCATCAACCTTTTCAACTAACCTGTTTAATTCTGCTGAATAAAACTTATCACCCGGAAATTTTTCATCTATTGTTCTGCTCATAGTATTTTAATTTTTTTTCGGCGGAATATAAGCGACTAAAACTTCAAAAGGAAAAGCATAAGGAAAACCAGTATTTGCAACCGTTGGCAGGTCAGACAAATAACCCCGGTAAAGATCATAAGAGATAACAACCTGAAA
>CAZZBU010000267.1:0-2551 GCA_964652315.1 uncultured Bacteroidales bacterium | reverse complement strand
ACCTGCTATGAAACAACCCGGCTTATCGCAAAAGAACTTAACCTCCCGGAAGAAAAGTACACCGTTGGTTTTCAGTCGCGTTTGTCCAAAAACTGGCTTTCCCCATTCACAGATGAGGTAGTTACCGATCTTGCTAAAAACGGTGCAAAAAAAGTACTTATAACAGCCCCATCCTTTGTCGCTGATTGCCTCGAGACCATTGTTGAATTGCAGTACGAGTATCAATTGCTGTTTAAAGAACACGGTGGCCAAGAACTCACTCTGGTTGAAAGCCTGAATGATACGGATGAGTGGGTGGGTGCCATAGCAAAATTAGTAACGTAATTCAGCCTTCAATAATTAATTTGATTGAAAAATGCAAATATTAATATTCAGGCCCCCTGCAATCCATCCTGTTATGGTTGAAATTCATAATTGTGGGCTTTCATTTGTTCAAAACCAACTTTATTGAGGGTTTCCTGCAAAACCTTCAACTCTTCCAGGAGTGAATCAGTTATGCCAAAGTTATTTTCTTTAACCCCTGAAAACAAATCTTTATAATAATCAATTCCATCATTAAGGTTATCCCTGAATGATTGAAAATATTTTACCGGGGCTTCAGATGATTCGTTAGAATAACGCTCGATTTGTTGTTTTAAGTAATTGATATATATTTTTAGTTCCTGCAAAAACATATGAGGACGGTTTTCATCAGCCAGCGTGCTTCTCCTTCCGTAAATATGATCCATCATTTCATACAAGGATGCAACCTTGGAATGATAAGCCATATTAGGCCCGGGACAAATAGTAACACCTTTAATGCCGGCATCCGTTTCCAGGTTGTTATTCTGCGTTACTGAATTCCCTAATCCAATGCATAAACACATTTTTTCAACAATGTTATTGTATGCTTTTTTATGATCCGTGGCATTAAGGTTAAGGCTTTCCAATTCCTTAATCTTCAGCTTTTGATATTGTTTCGAAGCAGTACAAATAGGCTTTTCAGTAAATTCGGTATTAAATACCAAATGCTTTTTAATACATACTGCACCAGGTTTTCCGGATTTAATCCGCTCTTGTTTTTCAAGCTCGGCGCTACTGCCCTTGACCGCATTAAAAGGTACACCCAGCGGCGATACATGGCTTAAATAGAAGGCTCCTTCTTTCTCACGGGCAATCAGATCCATGGTTTCCTGATCGATATTGACTACTTCCGGGACCAGCAAAAAAGTGGAGCCCCAACCGACAGAATTTGCTTCATAATGGGTTAATAAAAATTCATGTTCCTCTGGTGTACCAACACCTCCCTGCACAGTCAAATTGATTGCGGGTGCCTCAATGGGACAATTCCTGCCAGCAGCTGTCAATGCAGCAGCATAGGCCTGAAAAAGTGTTTTGCCCAGTTCTACTCTGTTTTTTTTGAATTCATGTAAAATCGGCCCCAGTAAAAATCCTTCTGTGGCAAACGCATGTCCCCCACAATTCAAACCTGATTCGATTCTGAATTCAGAAACCCACAACCCCTTTTTGGCCAGGAACCTCCCCTGAATAAGGGCAGAGCGGTAATCACTTACTTTGAGGATGATTTTTTTTCTGAGGTATCCGTTTTCATCCGGAAAGAAGTCATCAAAGCTTGCCATGTAACTATAAAGCCTTGGGTTCATACCTGCAGAAAGCACCAACCCTGATTCAAGATTGCTGTTGGCATAACCCCGCAAGGCTGCATGTGCATCGTTGTATTCTGATGGGAGCGGTTCATTATCCCTGGAATAATTTACTTTGTCGAGTTTTGTCATGATGTTCACTTGAATCTCTCCGGGGACTATTTGTTCCCTAAGCTTCTGCTGTTGCCCCATTATATCTCCGGAAGCTTCAAGCATCTCCTGGTATTCTTTTTTCAGGGGTGATGGTTCAGGAAGCATTTCAAAATATTTTGTAATGGCTGTTCCGGGCTCAAATGGGGTAGCCTTTAATTGTTCCACATTGCGGCTTACAAGGGTATCCAGTAAGTTCAGATATGCGGTAATCCTTTTGGCCCTGCAATCTTCTTCATCTTCGGCAATGGAAGTAAATTCCAGGTTGTTTTCCTTACAATGGTGTCCGCGCATTTTTTCAATTAACCGGTGATCGATTATTGAAACAGCCGAACTGATTCCAAAATGAGCAACCTTCAATGGAGTATCAATGGTATATCCTGTACCCATTACAGGAATATGACAGGTATGCTGTGTCCTTTTTTCTTTCATGTATTTTCTTCTTTTAAAAACTAATTCAAAATTAACGTTTAATTTCAGGGATACGAAGGGGAAGGGATTAATTCCATGGATTTTGTGGCCGCTTTTGTTACACCGGGGTAAATGCTAAAATTCCGGGGCGAATAGCATTCACCAATTATGTTTTGATTGTAAATGTGTTACACAGCGTGTTGTCGTTAACAAAGTGAAATTGCCGCAGGGGTATTTATTTATACTGGGGCAAAATTCAACTTAAACAGTTTTTAGTATGTGTCTTCATGATACCTGGGCCCATCTAATAAATATTTGAAACCAACCTGCTTGAAATCATTTGAAAT
>CAZZBU010000266.1:0-2703 GCA_964652315.1 uncultured Bacteroidales bacterium | reverse complement strand
CCCTCTTTTTTATGAGTAAAAGCGTCGATCCCTGAAACAGTATTTTTACCGGGGTTTCGACAATATGCTTTAACACATTGTATTTCAATACATCAAAGAACTTTTCCGGCGCATTGCATCGACCAAAGCATCCGGCAAAAGGGTATCAATGCAACATACGACAACTTGTAAGGCTATAAAAAATTACCCAAAGGGCTTTTCTCAGCGCCCACAATTTCCTTCTCCAACCATTTTTCCTGCCTGGATTTAAATACGATAATGCTGTCGTTATCTGTTTTCATCAATTGTTTTGCCGAATTTAATAATTCTTTCAGTTTTAACTCGCTAATCTCACCCTCAAAAACCGAATTCTGAATCCAGTTTAAATACTGGCGACAAAGCTTCAGCATTTTGCCTACTCCTTTTTGATTGATATCGTAAACCAATATGACGTACATAGTTATTTATGATGTTTGACGTTTTACTATTAATACTACCTACTGCGACTATCAACTCCTACTACCTACTACACCCCAACCTCACCACCACATTTTAAACGGAATATATTCTTCTATCTTTAGCAGGTGTTTTTGAAGTTTATAGCACTCAAGCTTAATTAAATGCTTGTATGATACTTCACGGTTCAGTGTACGATGCTTAATGGTTTCACACAACCTTTCTTCCCAGTGGGTAATAAAGGTTTTTTTGCCGTTTTCGTTTAGCAACACCCTGTTCAGCTTGCTATCAAATGATTTTTCATTAATGATGCGTTTGTTTATTACTTTAAAAATAACCCTGTCAACCAACAGAGGCTTAAATATCTCGGCCATATCAAGCGACAGGGAATAACGCCGCTCCCCGGGGGTATGCAGGTAGCTAATCAATGGATTTAACTGTGTTTGGTGAATGGAACGTAAACACTGGCTGTAGCACAACATATTGCCGAACGATATCAGGGCATTGATTTCATTCCGAGGAGGGCGCATCGAACGACCGCCCATCTCAAAATCTTTCACAATCAGGTTGAAGGCTTCATAGTAAATTTTTCGGATATTGCCTTCGATCCCCATGAGCGTTTCGGGCGTCCGGGATTCGGGGATGTTTTGCCTGTAATCGTCCATTATCTCTATCATGGGTAGCATATCGCGGCCCCTGTTGTCGTAGTACCTGAGGTTTTTAATCATATTATGTACGGCTCCATCAATAATTTTTTGTGCAATAGTCATGCGGGCTTCATTATCGGTAAACGCGCTGGTTTGGGCCAGCAACATTTTGCCGGATAGTAACTGGTCTTTTGGCATAAATGAGCCGGTATAGTTCTCGTAATAATCAAAAAAATGCACGGCTACATTATTTTTACCCAAAAAATTATACAAGGCACTGTTTGCTTCCAACGAGCCTAAAATATACAGGTCTTCGACCCCTTCGACCGGAAGATAGCGGGGTTGTTGTTCGTGGCCTGATTCGTCAACCGGAGTAAATTTCAGGGTGTTGTCTTTACGCGACAACCTGCCTGGGTTAAATAAATAGTATGTCTTTTTCATTCAATAAATATTTAAAGCTCCATGGTTCCGAAAAGTTAGCTATGTAAACTCTATTCAGCTTCCCCACTCCAGCAGAAATCAAAGTACGAGCAGTTTTTGCATTTGCTTTTTGCGATTCTGTCGGGGCATATATCATTCGCGATAATGGATGTAATATCATTCAACTGCTTATGAATTATTTTTCTGTCGGCTTCGGATAGAAACACCTCCAATGTTTTTCTTAACCGTGGATATTCAAGTAAAGCTGATTTTGCTTCGACCCCATGGTTTTGGAGCACGAATAAATAATACTTCGCCTGCCATTCGTGGGCCTGTTCGTGTTTATCGGATTTTTTTATTTCATGCACCATTTTTTCTTTCGGATCATAGTAATCCACCTTGATACCTGCTATTTCAACCTCTTCGTATTTTTCGCTGCGCCTTGGGTAAGTGCTTTCATGAATCAGCTTTCCTTCATATACCAAATCGCTCGAATGTTCCATTTGGATGCTGTTGGCAAAAAGCCAGAGTTTACGGTGACATATTTGGTAATAGTTAAAATGGGTACCGGTGATGTGCATTTTATTATTTTTAGAACTTCAAGGCTTTGAAAACCTTGAAGTTCTGGTTATTCAATTATAAAATCGCTTATGTTGTTACATTCACTATCTGTATTGTGAAGGCTAATGAAATTTCCTTTGCCATCGAACCAGCCCAACACTTTTTTGCGCTTTAAATTTGTTGGCTTTTCGGACAGGACGGTTCCATATGACGACCACGGGTAATCTTTGTAATCATCTGTAAAGCCATGGTGAACGGGATTTTTGTGGATGTAAACCACTACAGATTTAAAATAAATGTCATGATTTATTAAAATACGTCTGAAGGTTTTACACAACAGGCTACCCATGCGTTGGTATTTTTTATTAAACGCCTTGGTATACACGTTAAATAAATTTGAAAATGCCTGGTTGTATAGATTGCGGGCTTTATTTCCCAAACCTTCAAGGTTTTCGAAACCTTGAAGGTCTGACTCCTGTTTCAGTTCCACCAACAAATGAAAGTGATTCGGCATAAGCACCCATGCATGAGTATAAGCAATGGGCGAAATATATTTATCATACAGCGTTAAAAAATATTCGTAGTTGGTTTTTTCACGAAAAAGATTCTCACTTCCGATTGCATGATTAAAAATGTGGTA
>CAZZBU010000265.1:0-2761 GCA_964652315.1 uncultured Bacteroidales bacterium | reverse complement strand
GAGATGACATTGCGATACTCCGAACAGACATAGATAAATAATGCTTTGAATGCCAAATTTCAGTAGTTTATAATTGAAGACTATATGAGCTTTTAAACCATCGGCAATCCCAAAGGGATTAAACCTTGAATAATACCGCAACGCAATGTGGGGGTACTTATATATAACCACTTCGTAGTTTAAAAAATAAAAGGTGAACTACAATTAGAATATATTCCTATAATTGGTCCTAAAAGTTACTGAAGCCATTCAATTAAAATCAGACCTAAACTGCAGGGTAAAGGTTGTTCCTTTTCCTGGTGTGCTTTCTACTGAAATTTTTCCATGATTTAGGGTTACGAATTCATGTACCAGATTTAGTCCCAACCCCAACCCTTTTTCGTTATCAGTGCCAAGGGTACTTTTATTGTCTTTTAGCTTAAACAAGTCAGGGAGCCTGTCCGGAGGGATTCCAACACCAGTATCACGGATAATGAATTTAACTGAATCATCCCCGGTAAATGAAGAAACAATAGAAATGGTCCCTCCTTTAGGTGTATACTTGAGTGCATTGCTTAACAGGTTTCTGAAAACCGTCATCAGGCTGTTTTTATCGCCTTTGATGCAGACATCATCTTGTAAATCAAGCTTAAGCTGAATATTTTTTGCAATGATAAATGTTGTGAATACATCAACCACTTCGTTAATTAGTGTTTTTGTGCCTATCTTTTGTTCACTATAGGTAAACCTACCCTGCTGAAACATAGCCCAGTTAAGCAGGTTTTCCAGCAGGCCTGTCAGGGATACAACTGTATGATCAATAAAGTTCACAGCTTCCAAAAGCATGGCCTTGTTATCATTTTCCATACTTTCCTTAATCATAAAAGAAATACCTCCCAATGAACTGATTGGTGTCCTCAAATCATGCGACACAATGGAGAAAATTTTGTCTTTCATGTAATTAAGTTCTTTTAGCGCTTTCCTCTGTTCTTCCAATTCATCTTTTCTCTCGTTAAGGACCCTGGAAAACTCACGGGCTCTTTTGAGGTTTTTGTTGTAAATAATGATGAGCCAAATTGCCAGGAAAAGTATAATGATAAGCGCACTAATTATTATGAGTTGTATGGATTTACGTTTCGTAAGGGTATCTACTTCTGCCTGCTTTTGCGAAACTTCAAATTTGGTACGTAGATCAGCGAGCTGCTGTACGGTTTGTATATTCTGAACGCTATCCCGGTATGTGTAATACATGGTTTGGAAATACAAGGCACTGTCAGATTTATTCATTAGCTGATATAGCTCCTTAAGCCGATATGCTGCATCACGTTTAAAATCCATCAGGTTATTATCAGATGCCAGTTGAAACCCTTCTCTTGCTTGCTCAATTGCCTGTATCATCTTCCCCTGATGCTGTAATACTTCAGCATATGCAATGCGGTAATCGGTAATGGCAAACTCATCACCAATTTGTTCCAGTATGTTGATGGCATGCAGTAGAAATTCCTGCGCTTTTTCAAGTTTATCCTGCTGGAGGTATACAACCCCTTTATTTCCAATACAATATGCTACACCAGTTTCATAGCCTAAGGATTCATAAGTATCCTGGGCCTGTGAATAATAAATTAATGACGAATCGTATTTACTGTTTTTATAATATACATGCCCCAGGTTGTGCAAGGCATTGGCCAGCCTGGCTGAATCATTAATTTTTTTCAGGATATCAACGGATCTGCGTAAATAAGTAATGGCATTGTTGTGGTTTTGCTGCCCGATAAATACATAAGCAATATAAGAATACGCTGTAGCTAATCCGGCCTTATTATTTTCTTCATCATACTGGTTTACTGCACGGGTAAAACATTCCAGGGCTTTGGCATGATTTCCCGATTCAAGATAACCATTCCCCATCAATATCAGGGATCTGGCCGTACTCAAACCATGCTTTTCAGCTAAGGTTAATGCTTTTTTACTGTAAAATAAAATGGAATCTGTATCTGCGCTCTGCTGCGCTTTCGAATTCAGCATGCTTAACCGGTTTACTGGCTTCTCCTCAGAAGTTTTTTCATCCTGTTGAACGGCATTAGCTGAAAAACCACAAGCAAAGGAAAGCATTAGAAAAACTAAATACAAGGTTTTCATTTCCAATGTAATATCATGGTCCCGGTGGAATCATTTTG
This sequence comes from uncultured Bacteroidales bacterium, assembly GCA_964652315.1. Taxonomy (GTDB): domain Bacteria; phylum Bacteroidota; class Bacteroidia; order Bacteroidales; family JAAAOM01; genus CAZZBU01. Next base: position 605 of record CAZZBU010000265.1, on the reverse strand, counting down.
AGTATGGGATCAACACTCAGTTTACGGCCATCACAAGCTATATAGTCAATGCCATAAACCACCTCCCCTTTTACATCATCAGGTGTTTTCAACGCAACACCCCTACCCAGGACCATTTTTCTGGGAAACTCACCAAAAAAGTCCCCTTTGCCTTCCTTGGCATAAACCCTGGTGATTTCTTTTATCCCACTTCTGTAATCGGGTTTCCAGATTACTGTGCTCCCGGCAACAACTTCAGTTACCAAATCATCAATGCCACCTCCCCGGTTGGTATCGAATAAGGCTACTTTGGACTTTTTGTCCTGTAAAATTGAACGAAGAAAAATTTTTACGACTTCCATAGGTATAGTATAAGTGTTAAAGTTTATTTTTATTAAGGCTAAATTAGATCAACTTATCAGTGAATCAAAGCGAAACGGGGATATTTTTAAATTAATCCTACTATTTATGAAACCTACCTGGATGAATTTACGGAATATTCTACCTTCTGCCTTGCCCTTGTTTTCCTTGTTCAGTTTTTTAACGAAACAGGTTTTAAGTGCTGTATTTATTGAACAAATACAGATATGTGTGTTTTAATATAATAGGTATACAGCTAAAAAAAA
>CAZZBU010000264.1:0-2772 GCA_964652315.1 uncultured Bacteroidales bacterium | reverse complement strand
TGGATATTTCGGACGATACTGACCCCCTAAATCACGTCAAAAATCCCCAAATTATGTTCGAATATGCGCCTGACAATACGGCACATATTGACCCCTTTCCAACTTAAGGCGTCAGCACTGTAACTCTCTGTATTGTAGTAATAAACAGGGCATAAAGGTGCTTTCACTCCATAATATTCTGTCGAGGGGGCGGGCCTTTAAGTTTCGGAGGATATTGACCCCTCCTCAAAAAGGAAAAGAAGAAGGCCCTTAATAATTCGGAGCATGTTGACCCTCTCAAGACATCTTTTGCAGTTTAAGCTTTGAATGATTTCGGAGTATGTTGACCCCTTAAAATTTAACAGGTTTTAGTTTTTTCACAGCTTTTTTTAATAACAAAAAAGCACGGAACAGATGGCTGGAAAAATTAAAACTATGAGTCAGATTAAACAGTTGCTACAGATGCACAAACAAGGCAAAGCAATAAAATCTATTGCCCGAAGCCTTGGGATTAGCAAAAATACGGTTAAGTCGTATTTAGCCAGACAGAAGCAGTTAGGATTAGAAGTAGAACAATTACTGGTTTTAGACGATCCTATACTGGAGAAGAAATTCTTTGCAGGCAACCCTGCCTATAAAGATGAACGCTACGAAACCTTCAAGGAGAACCTTGATTATTTTATTAAAGAGTTAAACGAAACAGGCGTAAACAAAAGATTGCTTTGGGAAGAATACAAGGAAGGGCTTCCCAATGGATACGGATATACACAGTTTTGCCACCATTTAAACCAACATCAAAAAGCAAAAAAGCCATCCATGGTACTGGAACACCTGCCGGGTGAAAAACTTTTTGTCGATTTCGCAGGAAAAAAAATATCGTATGTCGACCGGGAAACAGGGGAAATATTTGAGTGCAATGTATTTGTGGCCTGCCTGCCCCATTCCGATTATGCTTTTGCAATAGCCGTGAAAACACAAAGCGTAGAAGATTTTCTTTTTGCCTTAAGAAAATGCCTGGAATACCTCGGAGGGGTACCGGAAGTGTTGGTCCCCGACAATTTAAAAGCGGCCATAATAAAAGCCAACAGATATGAACCCGACATCAACCGTGCATTGGAAGATTTTTGCAACCATTATGGCATGACGGTAATACCTGCCAGGGTAGTCAGCCCAAAAGACAAGGCATTGGTCGAGAATCAGGTAAAGCTTATCTATTCAAGAGTTTATGCAAAGCTCAGAAAACAAATTTTTTTCGATATAAGTTCCTTGAATAAAGCCATCGGGGAAAAATTAAAAAAACACAATCAAACCCGGATGCAGTTAAAACCATATTGCAGAGAAGAAAAATTTCTGGCAAATGAGAAACCCTTGCTAAAGCCTTTGCCGGATAATGTTTATGAAGTGAAGTATTACAAGAAGCTTAAAGTTGCCAAAAACAATCATATACAATTAACTTGCGACCTGCATTATTACAGTGTGCCTTATCAATGGATCGGGCAAATGGTAAAGGTCATTTATACACGATCAATGGTGCGTATTTATGCCAAGGGGGAACAAATTGCGATACATCCGAGGGATTACAGGGTAGGAAAGTATTCTACGATAAAAGAGCATCTATGCTCTCACCACCAGCACTACCTTGATCGGAGCCCTGCATATTATATCAGTAAAGCCAATTACATCTCAAAAGAACTGACTGAATTGATAAAATTGCTTTTTAAGAGAGGAAATCCTCCGGAACAAAATTACCGGAGCTGTGATGGACTCATCAGCCTGTCGAGAAAAACAACCCCGGATGTGTTTAACATGGCATGCAGGCATGCAATTGAATGCCAGAGCTACTCATATAAGTTCATAAGAAACATTATCGAAAATCATAAGAATATTGCACCTGACAACAATGAAGAACCGGATGACATTCCACAGCACAATAACGTGAGAGGAAAGGATTATTATCAACAATTAACACTTAAATTTTAATAAAAATGGAACAAATTGAATTGAAGTTAAATCAATTACGTCTAAAAGGTATGGCTAAAAGCTGGCAAGCAATGTTACAGACACGCCAGTCACACCAGTTATCTTTTTCCGAAGGCCTGGAAATAATGGTACAGGCCGAGGAAGAAGAAAGAAAACAAAACCGGTTTGAACGGCTTTTACGGGCAGCAAAATTCCGGTATCAGGCAAGTATTGAAGAAATATTATTCGACCCAAGAAGAGAGTTGGACAAAGGGCTTGTTGGTAGACTTGCCACTTGTGATTATATTCTTAAAGGTGAATCAATTTTACTTACCGGTGCAACCGGCTGTGGAAAAAGTTTTCTGGCATCCGCACTGGGGCACCAGGCTTGTATGCATGGCCATAGCGTTACTTATTTTAATATTCAAAAGCTAATGATGAAAGTAAAAATGGCCCGTTTGGAAGGTAATAATCTTAAATTTTTTGATAAACTTGCAAAAACAGATTTGCTGATCATTGATGATTTTGGATTGTCAAATCTGGAGAAACAACATAAATTTGACTTGTTGGAAATCATCGAAGACCGTCATGGAAAAAGCTCAACAATTATGGCAAGCCAGTTGCCAATATCAAGCTGGTATGATGTGATTGGGCAAGCCACGATCGCAGATGCTATCCTGGATAGATTGGTACATACATCTTACAAAATAGATTTAAAAGGAGATACTTTAAGAAAAATACGGAAATAATGTCAGTTTCCATCTGTTCTTTGAATTAAAACCTGTGGGGGGTCAATATGACCGAAACGGGGGGTCAGTATCACCGAAATATCCA
>CAZZBU010000263.1:0-2881 GCA_964652315.1 uncultured Bacteroidales bacterium | reverse complement strand
CTTCGGCCTTTTTTATGGCCTGCACCACCCCAAAACAAAATCCTGCTTTTTGGTCTGTCGCTACATTCATTTTTTCAATCCCTTTTTTTCGATCAGGGCCTTAACCCATTCCCATTCTTCTTCAAAGGTCATGTTGCTGTTATCCAGTAACAGAGCATCATCGGCCTTTCTGAGCGGACTAGCTTCCCGGTTTTCATCAATGTTGTCGCGGTGATTCACGTTCGCCAGCACTTCGTCATAACGCACGGGTCCACCCTTTTGTTTAAGCTCGTCATACCTGCGTTGCGCCCTTACTTCGGGTGATGCAGTCAGGAATATTTTTACTTCGGCATCCGGAAATACCACCGTGCCTATGTCGCGGCCGTCCATCACAATGCCTTTATTTTCACCCATCTTTTGCTGCAGGGCTACCATGTGTTGCCTGATTTCAGGTATACGGCTCACCTCACTGACTTTGTTTGATACCGGAATGGTGCGGATGACATCCTCCACCATTTCTCCATTCAGGAAGGTTTCATTGCGTTGCTTATCCAAATTATATTTGAATTTGATGGAAATCTGAGGAAGTGCTTCAATTAGCTTTTCCTCGTCAATAGGCTCATTCAGAAGGTTTTTTTGTATATAAAAAAGGGTTGCTGCGCGGTACATTGCACCACTGTCAATGTATCCGTAACCCAGGTTACCCGCAATGATTTTAGCAAGTGTGCTCTTACCACATGAAGAATGGCCGTCAATGGCAACAATAATGTTTTTTTTCAGCTGCATAAAAGGTGTTTTTTCAGATGGCAAAGATACAAATTATCGGGCCCTGTGATAAAACTCTGAGAGGTTTGTACTGACCGAAAAATGGTTGGAGGCGCCTGCCAGGTGATAACTGGCCCTGCCGTAATGAATATGAAACCGTTTTATCTTAAGTCCGAAACCCCATGAAAAACCTACCATGGCTGTGCGATCGTCAATTTTTAGCTCCTGCCGCCGTTGGTAATTATATCCCAGCCTGATATAGAAATTATCCAAAGGTGTAAATTCTGTTCCGAAAATTAAGTGGCGTGCAATTTTATCAGCATGTTCCTCCAGCGGATTTTTCTTAGTGGGAGTCTGTGTAAAAAAGGGGTTGTTATTCGGGTCCTCTGGTTTTTGATAGGTTAAATCGTATCGCTGCAACGAATGCACCGTCGCAAAAAGCCTGAAGGGGGCATACTCCAGTTTTTGTGAGATGCCTGCCTGTATCTCAAAAGGCAGAGGCTCATACCCGGCATCTTTATAATATTTTATGGCCTGAAAACCAGCATTTTTAATTACCAGGGCACCTGTAAACAATCCGTTGTATGACACATAGGAGGCACCGATATCAAAGGCAAATCCGAGGCTTTGATAGTTTTCCAGCGAACTGTAAATGGGCTTAAATGTGGCGCCCACAGTCCAGTTGCTGTCCAATTGGCGCGAATACATTATGTTCAGCGCATACTCTGCTGCCCTGAAAGAGCCTGTAATCTCGGCTGTTTCTTCAGCGCGGATAAATTCTCCATAATTGATGTAATGCATTCCCAGGGCAAAAGTACCCAGGGTATCATAATTTCTTGCGTAGGAGGCATACCCGTATTTGGTCTCGGCAAAATAGCCCACGTAATTAAAGCTCAGGTGTTGGTCCATGGAGGAATTGAGCAAAGCCGGGTTGTGAAAAGCCAGGTTGAGATCATCATCGGTTACGGCTACCATTTCACCACCAAGAGCTGCATTACGGGCAGCATTTGGCAGGGTTAAAAATTGATAGGTATAGCTGCCACCAATTTGTGACCAGCCCGAAAAAGGCATTGCGGCAGTAATTGCCAGGATGAGTATGAGGTGTCTTGCATTCATTTTTTCCTATTGCTTTAACGAAGGTAACTCAAATCTATTTTACTTTATATAAAATTTTATAGGTTTGGTTTTTCGTTACTAATACCGGACATCAGCAGGGATTCATGGAAAAACAACGCATTGTATTCATTATTAACCCAATATCAGGCAGGCGTCGCAAACCCAACCTGCCTGCGAAAATATATGATTTATTGGATCGCCAAAGATATGTTCCCGGCATTGTGTACACAGAATATGCAGGACATGCCAAAGAACTTGCCTCAGGTGCCATTGCAAATGGAATTCGTTTTGTTGTGGCTGTTGGTGGTGATGGCACTGTCAATGAGGTGGGTTCTGCCGTACGTGATACAGAAGCTGCCCTTGGGATTATCCCTATTGGTTCAGGTAACGGCCTGGCACGGCACATGCAGATACCTCTGACAATAAATGGTGCCCTTGAGGTTATAAACAAAGGCGTAGTACAACGAATCGATTATGGGCTGCTCAATGGGGCACCTTTTTTCTGTACTGCTGGCTTTGGTTTTGACGCAAAGGTAGGGCATGTGTTTGCTAAAGCCGGCCAACGGGGGTTTATCACCTATGCTCAAACTGTATTAAAAGAATACGGAACGTATTCTACCAAAAAATATATGATAAAGCTCGACGGTGAAAAGATAAAACGTAAAGCCTTTCTGCTTACCATTGCCAATGCATCCCAGTTTGGCAACAACGCGTTTGTTTCACCGAATGCAATTATTGATGATGGCTTGCTTGATGTGACAGTGGTATCGCCTTTTCCACGGCGAAACGCACTGGATATAGGATTGCGGTTGTTCCGGCGAAACCTCGATAAATCGCAGTTCACAGAGGTTTTTACAGCTTGTAGGATAACCATTCAACGAAAGAAAAAGCTGATGGCACACATGGATGGTGAACCGGTGATGATAAAGAAGAAAGCCAAAATAAGAGTTGTGCCAGGCGGATTAAAGATTATCGTTCCGGATAAATGAGGCATGACCAATTGCCTCTTTGTACTGGAAGG
>CAZZBU010000262.1:0-2893 GCA_964652315.1 uncultured Bacteroidales bacterium | reverse complement strand
ACGGCAATTCAGCAACTGAACGGAGTTACTCAGCAAAATGCTGCTTCAGCTGAGGAGTTGGCTTCAAATTCAGAAGAACTTGCTGCTCAGGCCGATAGTTTGAAAGAACAAATTGAATATTTTAAAAGCTAAATACTCATAAAAAATCTGTGTACCTCTGTGATTGAAAATCTATAATTTTTCAATCACAGGGGTATCATTGAATTAAAGAATTATCTAACCATCATTTTTCGGATAATAATTAATTAAGCATGCATTTTAATGTTTTTGCTATAACTGATAATAATCAACTATCTGCTGAAAGCATGCATGTTATTCATATATATCCCTTCTTTTTGCTAATTCCTGTATTTTAGTGTCATTTGAACTGAACATTTTCCGGCTTAAAGCATTTCATAAGGTGTAATTATTATTTCATGTATGCTTTAGCAATAAATAAATATGGTGGCCCTGAAAATTTCGAACTCATAAAAACCAGCTCTCCCGCGCTGGGCGAAAATCAGGTTCGGGTCGGTATCAAGGGTACATCTGTTAATCCCGTTGATTATAAAATCCGAAGAGGCGATTACAAATACCTCACAGGGTATAAATTTCCACTTATTCTGGGCACTGACTTCAGCGGTGTTGTTTTGGAGAGCAATAACCCAAAATATAAACCCGGAATGAAAGTGTTTGGCTTTGCAGATCCATTTAAAGGAGGAGCTTATGCTGATGAGATAGTTACCGAGGAAGAAAACCTCGGAATGAAGCCCGACAATATTTCCTTTGCCCATGCTGCCACACTGCCGTTTGTAGGTCTGGCCGCTTGTGAAGCACTATGCCGCCATGGAAAAATCAAAGAAGAAAAGAGCGTTCTAATTAATGGCTGTACCGGTGGCGTTGGTACAATGGCCGTTCAGATAGCCCGTATTTACACTGATAACATAACTGCGGTTTGCAGCACGCGTAACCTCGGGTATGCAGAATCCATGGGCATCGAAAATATTTTAAATTATGAGGTTGATACCCTTGACCATAGCGAAAAATATGACATCATCTATGACACCATCGGTAATTTGAGATTTGGAAAAATAAAAAAGCTGCTTAAAAATGGTGGAATTTTCCTAAGCAACGCCTTTACATTTCCGATGTATATCCAGGGGCTTATTTATAAACAATGCAAAAGGGTGATGGTGGTGCCGGACAGTAAACTGCTGGGGTTGATTACCTGCCTGGTCGACCAGAATATGCTTAGTCCTGTGGTGGAAGAAACCTTCTCATGGAAAGACATGGCTAAAGCTCATACCCTTGCTGAAAAAGGCAAAGTAAGGGGCAAGATTGCTATTGAAATTGACTAAAGAAACCATGCTCATATATACAACGCTGAATATTAATACGGTAAGAATTAATTTTTTTTTAAATATTTTTTATCACACATTGTCATTTGTAAATTAAATTCATAATTTTGAATAAATAAACGTAAAAAAAGTACATATGCCAATTGCATTGACTTGCTGCCCTCGAAACATTGTTTTCGTATTCTCTTTGATAAAACCCGCTAAGGATTTTGTATCACATTTAATTTATTCATCCGCATTTTAGTTGTTTTAATATTTCACATTTACATTTTTTCACATTTACATTTTTTATTATGAATATTTATGTAGGTAATCTTCATTATGATGTACAAGACGAAGATTTAAAAGAAGTTTTCACTGAATATGGTGAAGTTGAATCAGTAAAAATCGTCACAGATCGTAATACAGGCCGAAGCAAAGGTTTTGGTTTTGTAGTTATGGATAATGATTCCGGCGCTCGCGCACTGGAAGAATTAAACGGTGTTGAGCTAATGGGCCGCGAGATGAAAGTCAGCGAAGCACGTGAGCGCACCAATAACCAGAACCGCGGTGGCGGCAGAGGTGGATATAATTCAAACAGAAGACAATCGCGATTCTAATATACTGCTTAAGCCAAATACTAAAATCGCAGGTCTTATCACAGGAAAATTGTTTCCTGAAGTAAGAAAGAAAAAAAACATCCATCATGGATGCGAGTGAAATTGAGCCGGATTATGTCCGGCTTTTTTTATTCCCACCTGACAACATCAGCCATTTCCTTTCGCTTGGAATCGTGCCTGTTAATGTCCGGTTCGTCCAGTGGATAGCCAAGAGGCAGAAAAGCAATGGGTTCGAGATTTTCAGGAAGTTCTAATTCTTTTCTGGTTTTTTCAACAAAAAAATTACAAACCCAGCAGGTTGCCAGACCCAGTGATGTGGCCTCCAGGGTCATGTGATCAATAGCAATTGCCGCATCCACATCTGAATAATCTTTTCCGTCTTCTTTTCTTTTCCATGAAATTGCATGATCCGCACATATTAAAATTACGACAGGAGCACTGTTAAACCACTCACGATGATAGAGTTGATGTACCTTTTTCAGCGATGTTGGTGTTGTGAATACTAAAAACTTCCAGGGTTGAAAATTAACTGCTGAGGGGGCAATACGGCCCGCCTCCAATACCTTTCGTAACATATCGTCAGGAACTGCCTTATCAGCAAATTTCCGGCATGAATACCTGTTTTTGGCCAGGGATAAAAAATCGGTCATAATTATCGTTTTATCTCATTTAAAATTCTTTAATATTATAAGCTGAATTATTCTTGCATTGTTTAACACAAATGTAAAAAAATGGGATTGAAATTGGGAATTCTAAAAAAACATTGTATATTTAATCCTCGTTTTGCAACGGAAAATGTTCTTTATCAGCATGGCACTCAAAATCAGGATCTTCTGATTTTTATAATAATATTTAAGATAAATAAATGAGGTTCAAGATGATTTTTTTGGGGTTAATTACTACATTCTTTCTCAACTTCTCAACTTCTCATCGGCTCCTAAACTATCAACTTTCTAA
>CAZZBU010000261.1:0-2896 GCA_964652315.1 uncultured Bacteroidales bacterium | reverse complement strand
CCACTGGATCCGATTATGTTGAATTTTTTGGATTCTGTGCGGGATGATACGTTTATTATTAACGATATCAACGGACTGCGAAAAGCCAATAACAAACTATATACCGCAGCATTCTACGATCCAAAAGATCCGTTTATTCCGGTTACGCATGTATCCAAAAACAAGGAATATCTGAAACGGGTAATCCGTGAATCAAAAGAAGACTGGATGATCCTGAAACCACTTGATGGTTTTGGAGGCAATGGAGTAATCGTACTTGAGAGAAGTGCCACCCAGAATGTGAACTCGTTGCTTGATTTTTATATTACCGGAAAAAAAGATAGCAATTATGTTATTATACAGGAATATGTCAATGGAGCTGAACATGGTGATATCAGGGTAATTATGCTCAATGGTGAAGCTATTGGTGCTTATAAGAGAATTCCTGCCGCCGACGACCTTCGGGCTAATATTAAAGCAGGGGGGAATGCGGTGAGGCATACCCTGACAAAAGAAGAAAAGGCTATTTGTCGCAAAATTGGCCCAAAACTGGTTGCTGACGGGTTATTTTTTGCCGGAATTGATATCATTCAAAATAAATTGATTGAGATTAATGTTTGCAGTCCGGGTGGCATAACACGCATCAATCAGTTCAATAAGGTGAAATTGCAAAAGCAGGTCATTGATTTTGTTGAGCAGGTAGTTGACGCCCGCGAATCAGTCATTACCCGTAAACGTAACCTTCGTTCGATGATAGAGAATGAATAAACTTACCATTGAGGAGATAACAGCCCGCATAAGAAAAGGCAATACTTTTGAAGCTTCTCCTCCAGACCAGAGTTTTACGATTAAAATTACAGAGTATATTCCCTTTGTATGTGTGGCTTTGCATGCCGGACATAAAATGCGTGAGGACCTCGTTGATAACTGCCTGCTATCAGACCATGAAAGATGGTATGAGGAAGACCCGTACACAGATCAGTTTATCCGTTCATTTCCCATTGTGCTGATTGCTAACGACTCACGCTATGAATACGATCTTAACCGGCCTCCTGAGGAAGCCATATATGATATAGCCTGGGAAAAAAAGGTGTGGGACGATCCACTTACCGACGATCAAAAAGCTGCCAGCCTGAAAAAACACACCGGGTTTTATCAGGTTATTGATGCCTTGATGCAACGCCTTAAGCATCAATTTGGTTCAGCACTTGTATTTGATATCCACTCTTACAACTACAAGCGATACAACCGCTTATTGCCGGTATTTAATCTGGGTACCGATAAGGTAGATACAGTAAAGTATAATAAAACAATTTACCATTGGGTAAAGGAACTTAAAAAAATTGACCTGCCCGATGTTGCCACCACTGTTGCCATCAATGATATATTTTATGGTCACGGGTACATGTTACAGCACATCAGTGCCCGCTATCCGGATATTTTAGTGCTTGCTACTGAAATAAAGAAAGTGTATTGTAATGAACTCACAGGTGATTCTTATCCGTTGGTGATTGAAGCTCTTACACAGGGGTTGAAAAATGCCATTTTGAATTCTGCCCGGTTTTTTGCAAAAAAATACACCAATATCAATGTTCAACGTAATGAGCGCCTTTTATCCTCTGAAATTAGTAAAGAACTGCTGACCCTTGATAAACAATTGTTCGGACTTGTGAAAAACTTCGAAATTCTGAGTTATATTAACCCGGTTAATCTGGAATATGAAAAGCGAAAGTTTTTTCGTTCGCGGTTTACAAAAAACCCGGAGTTTCGATACCGCCAGTTGGCCATTGATCCCTTTGAATTCAAACGAAAATTGTACCAGTTACCCATTGAAAAAATCCGGGATATAAACATTCAGATGTTATACAAAGATGTGGTGAATGCCTATGCTGATAAGGTGGATTTGATTGCCGCTATTGGTTCCCAGCGCTTCTTGTATAGTTCGTTGCGTTATTTTGGTGAGCCGTCAGAAAGGGACATTTCAAATGCTGTTTTTTTGTTGCATTGCCCTGATTTAAAATTAAACCACGAACGAAAATTCACGGTACAGGAAGCGAAAGCCTGGTTCGAAAATGCCGTGAAAGAATATGGATTTCAATGTAAAGTTGACATCGCCAGTAACATTGCATCAAAAGTACTGGTGCTTAATAGTAAAAGAACAATAAAGCTTAGAAAAGGGACCGTTTTTCCCGAGATAGGTCTTAACGCCCTGTTACACCATGAAATTGGTGTACATATGGTGACAACAATGAATGCCCTGCATCAACCTTTGAACCTGCTCCGAATGGGGCTACCGGTTAATACCCTTACTCAGGAAGGTTTGGCAATTTTGAGCGAATACCTTTCAGACAATCTCACTGTTTTTCGGCTGAAGGAATTGGCGCTTAGGGTACTTACTATAAAAAACATGCTTAATGGATATGATTTTAAACATGCTTTTGAATACCTTGTGGACGGTGGCTTGTTAAATGAGGAAGCTGCCTTTTACATGGCAGCAAGGATATTCCGGGGTGGCGGGTTTACCAAGGATTATTTATATCTGAAAGGATTCAGATATATACTCAATTTTTACGCTGATGGTAACTCCCTCGAGAATATGTTAGTTGGGAAAACCTCTCTCGCGCATCTTCCCGTAATCGATGAACTAATTGAAAGACGTATCCTTTTGCCACCTAAATATAAAACGAAAGCCTTTGAGCATCCTGTGACCCGTAACCTGACCATGAAATACCTGGTGAATGCCATCCGATCGGTCTAGAGCAAGGAGCAGAGGCAGGATGTAGAGAGCAAAGAGTGTGTTGGCAGGATAATCGGTAGATCAGTAACCGGTGAAACAGTAGGCAGGAAAATAATGTGAGTTGTAAGTTACCATTCACTTTGCCACAAAGGACGCGAAGGTTTGCACATAGAACCACAA
>CAZZBU010000260.1:0-2909 GCA_964652315.1 uncultured Bacteroidales bacterium | reverse complement strand
ATAATCATTAGCATCACTCTGCCCTATATTTTTGCAAAATATTTTTGGGACGTTGATCCGGAAAGTTTCTCTTATGTGGTGATGTTAAATGCTTTTATCTCCTTAACCATCGATTTAGTGATAATTACATTTTACTACTCACAATACCTGGTGTATTATTGGAAAAAGGTAAATGATCGGTATGAAGCGCTCAAACGCGAGAATATTTCAGCAAAGTATAATGCCCTTAAAAATCAGGTGAACCCTCATTTTTTGTTCAACAGCCTTAATACGCTTACCGGTGTGGTTGAAAAGGATCAGCAAAAGGCGGTGACCTATATAAAAAAGCTGTCGGATATTTACCGCTATGTGCTGGAGCATCAAAGTCAGGAACTGGTGGTGCTTCAAAAAGAACTCGATTTTTTAGAAGATTATTTATTTCTTTCCAAAATTCGGCATGGGGCTGGTTTGGGATATAAGATTGATGTTCAATCAGTAGAAAAATATATTGTGCCGTTGGGTTTGCAGATACTGGTGGAAAACAGCATCAAGCACAATATAATTACGGATGACCAGCCCCTGGAAATAAATGTTTATGAGGAAAGCGATTATTTGATAGTTAAAAATAACCTTCAGAAAAAACACAGTATGCGTGCAAAGGAACCTCAGGGAATCAGTAACCTTAAAAACAGGTATACCTTTCTAATCGATAAGCCGGTGGATATAGTCGTGGATGAATCAAGCTTTCTGGTTAAGATTCCCATCTTAGAAAAACCTTAATTATGGACTGTTTAATAATTGAAGATGAAAAAATTGCTGCTGAAAGGCTGCAGGAAATGATTGTACAGATTGACCCTGAAATTCAGGTTTTATCCGTGATTCAAACGGTTAAACAGTCTGTTCAATGGCTCAATACCTATCCTGCACCCGATTTAATATTCATGGACATTCAGTTGGCAGACGGCCTGAGCTTTGAGGTATTCGAACAAACCCCGGTCCATTCACCGGTAATATTCACCACAGCCTACGATGAATATGCCTTGCGGGCTTTTAAAGTAAACAGCATTGATTACCTGCTTAAGCCCATTGACAGGCAAGAACTGCAACATGCCATTGAGCGGTTTAAAAATACCAACAAACCAAAGCAGTATCCTCAGGCAATGTTTGATTCTCTGCTAAAGAACCTGACCAACAATTATAAGTCAAAGTTTATGATTAAAGTAGGCGAACACCTTAAAGTGTTTACATCCGAAGACATTTATTGTTTTTGCAGCATGGACAAAGCCGTATTTTTAAAAAATAAAAATGGCAGGGACTATGCCGTGAATTATACCCTGGATCAGTTGGAAGAATTGCTAAATCCAGCCACATTTTTCAGAGTAAACCGCAAATACATAGTGGCCTTTGCTGCCATTCAGGATATCATTACCTTTTCAAACAGCCGCCTGCAACTCCGCTTACACACTCCGGTTGACGATGACATTGTCGTCAGCAGAGAAAAGGTGCAGGCGTTTAAGGAGTGGTTGGAAAGCTGATTTTTACAAGGCTTTACGCTGCTAACAATAGGATTAACATTTATACACCATTCAATTCAGTAAGTTATTTGTACCTAATATACTAAGTCTTAAAACTTTTTTTTAAGGATTTTGTCTGTTGTCAGAAAATCATGTAAGATTAAAACATGATCGATCATTTCTTTATGAATCTATTACTATATGATTCATTGTTGCTCTTAATTTGCAACAGGTAAACCCCTGGATTTAAATCCTGTAGAATAATGCTGTTTTTCTGTGATAATAATCCCTGCTTTATTATCCGACCCTGGATATCAAGTATCTTATACCTAGTGATTTCTGTAAAAGCTTTTAACAAATTAATATTTAAAACATCTTTCACCGGATTGGGATATATTTCCAGCGAATTGTTTTCAAATTGTTTATTTGCATTACTTGTAATGGTTGAAGTTACCGTGTATTCGTTAAGTGTAAAGACTATTTCTTCCCTTTCAGTTTGCGGAATATTTATTTCAAAATAAAAGTAGTTCCAGCAGGTACATAGTGGGCCGGTTTCCCATAATTTAATTTTTACAGTGTCACCGGCATGATCCATTGTGCTGGTTTTTTTGGTGCAGCAGTTTTGTTTTATGATGCCTGATACAAAAAGGGAGTCATTCCGCTCAAAAACAGTATTTAGTAACAGGTCGTCATTTTTAATTAAATGTTCCTTGCCTCCATCGCATTGATGTTCCGGAGTGCATTCATACGTATAATACTCAAATTCTTCTCTTTGGGCTGTATCTCGTACAGTAATGTCTAAAGTGTTTGCATATTCACAATTTTCTTTTTTAGATATATTTAACTTTACAAAATATGTTCCGGGTTGCTGATAAATATGAACGGGGTTTTCAGCGTTGCTGGTGTTTCCATCTCCAAATTCCCAGAAAAATTCTATGGTATCTCCTTCCGGTATATAATAGTTAGTAGTAAAATCAACCTTAAGCGGCGCAAATCGTTCCGGATCCAAAATAATCGTATCAAATTCAACACGGGCTTGCTCTATTTCAACTTGTTTCGACAAGGTATCACTCGTACCGTTGCCATAGGCTATTAATGTAACTGTCCAGTTACGTGCATTGCTAAGATTAGATCCCTTTGGGGCATAGGTTTTAATCCAATACTCATCAGATGCTGATGGCTTCCATAAGAATGAGTCTGCATTAGTTGAATAATTCTTATATTCAGTAACAGCAAAGGCACATTCATAAGTTACAATAACCTCAAAATTTGCAACAGGATCCTGAGCTTTGCCTGGCAAATTGATAAAAAGCAGGATACCGGTCAACAATAATTTCAAATCATTCATAGCCAAGTGTTTTAATTTGTTTTATGTTAGAAGCAGTAGTACAGGAGTGTAGTTTTCCTGTACTACTA
>CAZZBU010000259.1:0-2936 GCA_964652315.1 uncultured Bacteroidales bacterium | reverse complement strand
TGTCGCCATATTAAATTCACCGGCCTCAACAACCACCTTCAGTTGATGCTTCCCAGGTGTCAATTCCAGCGTACCCATTTCAATGGGTTTCCAGGTTTGATCACTACCCGTTACCGGTATTTCAATGTTTAGCTTTGTATCATCATCAATGACAATGCTTACTTTGCTTCCCGGCCCTGCAGAAGCAACTGTCATTTCACAGGTGTAGGAACCTGCTTCCGCTACATCAATGGTGTAGAGCAACCACTCCCCTGCATTGGTCCAGCCCACATAATAGCCATTGCCGACTGAGGCATCAGTTTCACCAATATCCACACCATCGTTCCGGTATCGTCCGCCACGGTTACTTCTGGTTTGATCGCCTTCACCAATATTCATATAATCCTTATCGTAGTATGCCTGGTTAACCTCACCCAAATCATAATCGGTTAAATAGATGGTACCTGGCACTTGATGATGTGCAAAAGGAATGGTTTCATCGCTCTTGCGTTGCCTGAACATGGCATCAATTACATCCTGATGATACACACAATTCTCCAGTTTAAGCCCTTCTGCAATGTCCATCAGGGTTTTAATGGCAAATTCCTTCGAGGGTTTTTCCGGCTTTCCGTTCCAGTAATCAAGCAATTGCTGATACTCCGGTGTTTTAGTCACTGTTAATGGCCCCACTACTGACTCAATCTTTTTCATAGGCCACCATGCCCAGCCAATTTCATGTTCCTCAAACAAAGCAATAGCCCGTTTAAACCACTCGTTAGAATTTTCCCCGGCTTCACCCATATAAAGTGGGATATTAAAGGTGTCGCGTATTTCAAGGAATTTTTCAATAGACTCTGTAGTTGTCGGAGTCCAGTACTTATGAAAGCTCAGGGACATGTTATCATCCCACGGGCCTGGAAAACCGTTAATGTTTTGCGACCAGCAATTACCTTCAACATAAATAATGTGTTTTTGATCCACTTCCCGGATGGCTTCGGTGATATCAATATACAAATCCCATATTGGTTTGTTGCTTTCATCATCGCAACCGTTCTCTGACTTCCCTTCAAAGGTCCAGTTGGGTTCATTAAGTAAATCGTACCCACCAATGTAAGACTCATCCACATATCGTTCAGCCAGTTTACGCCACAAAGCAATGGTTTTTTGCTTGTTCTCCTCACTCTCCCAAAGGGATGGTTTTGATTCATCATAATCGCTGATGGAAGCATTCTTGCCCTGGCCTCCTGGCGCTGCATGCAAGTCAAGTATCAGGTACATCTCATTTTCCTGGCACCAATTTAACAATGTATCGGTCATCCTAAAACCTTTTTCCAGCCAGGTATTTTCACCTTTAACCGGCTCTTCTTCAATCGGTAGTGTAAATAAATTATAATGCATTGGCAGGCGAATGGAGTTAAATCCCCAGGCTTTGAGCGAATCCACGTCAATGCGACGCACATGATTGGCATACCAGGCTTCATAAAAAGCCTCCATTTCTTCCTGGCCGATTAGTTCAGCGATGGTTTCCTGTAGTTCATGCTGGGTAGGTGCAAAACCGCTTGTCAGAACCATATAGCCTTCCTGAAGCATCCAGCCACCCAGCCCCATGCCACGTAAAATAAAAGGTTGGCCTGAGGCATCAACAATTTGTTTGCCATCAGCTTTAAGCAATTCCTGTTTTTGGTTTTGACATGATGCTAAAAAAAATAAAAGAATGAATATAACGGCTGGATAAAGAGGACAATTTTTCATCGGTAATGAGTTAATGAGTTAATTAGTATCTTTCGGGAAAGATAAAAAAAATTCTTAGGTTATCAAAAACAACCCGTTAATCAAATTATAACAAACAAGGAGATTACATACTTTATCTAAATCAACAAAAATAACACGATCAAGCAATTGGTGTTCTTCAAGTGTCCTACTAAGTTCATTACGATATTGTTGCACATTATCCAATTCACCTTTATTGGTAAAGTAAGCTGTCAGAATATTTCTATAGCGTTTATAAAATTCCATATCATGGATGGCTTTGGTAACACTAAATTCAGGAAGAGGCACAACAACAGGAATAATATCATAGTATAATAAATGCTTAATGATTTGTACCATGTGGAAGGAATAATTCTTTTTTCCTAATTGGGCAATAGCATCATTAACCCCACCAACAACTAATCCATATTCCGGTTGTTGTGCTATTACAAATCTGGATGAATACTCCTCGTGGGATTCTTTGTAAAGGTTTTGATAAATCAGTTTCGTTTTTGCTCCTGGATGTCCGGATGACAATATATTAGCATCAAGATTATGTTTTTGCAAATGATCTGACAAGAATGAATCAAGCATATTTCCTGATACCCAGCTATCCCCAATAATCCCAATTGTTAATGATGCATCATCTTTGTTGGTGGGTAACTCATAATACGGATGGTGTTTTGCTAATGAAAACCGGTTAAAGAGGTAAACTAAAATAATTAGTATAAAAATTACGAATAGAGCTGTTCCAATACGTTTCATCTTACAATTTTCAGAGTTAGAGCGCAAAAATAAACTACCAGAAAAATATATTAAAACTGATTTCGATCTGTTTTGATTAAAAAGCCAAATATTTTATGAAAAGCCTGTTTTTTTTAATAACTGTTAAATAGTAAAAATGACTTAAAATTTGAATCAGAAATGAAAAGCTGTGCTTTACCTGTTTCACATTATATTATTCTTCCAGTACCAAGTCTTCTACGCATTAGAATGGGAGTTTCACCCTCCTTAATTTTGGTGGTTTTGAAGATTATTTAGGTTTTGATTTGGTAATTGGTTTAGTGGTTAATTAGGAGTTGAATAATAGTGATTTACAATTGTTTCCACAGACAATGTTTAAAAATGTGGTTGATGTTAAGAATATTATATATAATGATTGTCCGGGAGTATACCAAGAGCATATTACTTAATCGTTTCCAAAAACA
>CAZZBU010000258.1:0-3018 GCA_964652315.1 uncultured Bacteroidales bacterium | reverse complement strand
GTACTGACAAAGTCGAGGTACCGGCAAAAAAGTAAAACCACCGGTGGCTTATGAAAACAGAAGCACCGGTGGTTTTGCAAATTTAATATAGAAATAACAGACTTATTAACCGCACTTAGAGGATCCACAATCTGTGCAAAGCAGGCAACCTTCCTGATAAATCAGACTTGATGAACCACATTCCTGGCATTTCTGATTGGTTTTCACTTTTGTTCCATTAGGAATATATCGTTTGAGTGCCCGTTCCACGCCCACTTTCCAGGTGTTGATGGTATCGCTATCGAGGTGCAGGGAACCAACCAGGGCAACCACATCAGGGATGGGCATGCCATGACGAAGCACACTGGAAATAAGCTTGGCATAATTCCAGAACTCAGGATTGAACATGTGCGACAAACCACCCAGGGTATTCACATAACCATACTTATCCACATATTGAAAATCATACCGTGCTTTTCCCTCATTATCACGGGTTTTGATTATTTTCCCTTTGGTAATCGACTTCGGAATAGGAAACATTTCTTCATCAGCCAGACCGGTAAATACTTCATAGGGCCTGTCATCCTTGATGCCTACAAAGGCGATCCATTTTTCATCATTGTTATTGAAGCGAATTATCTCGGCCTCAAGTTCCTTTGGACGTTTTATGCTTTTAACCTCTGCTTCCTTTTCTTTTTTCTTCTCATCACCGCTTAGCAATACTCCTGACCGGGAACCGTCGCGATAAACAGTTACCCCTTTACATCCATATTGCCAGGCCTGTGTATAAAGCTCCCCAACCAACGATTCAGATACATCCGAGGGCAGGTTAATGGTTACGCTGATGGAGTGATCCACCCATTTTTGAATTTCACCTTGCATTTTCACTTTCATGGCCCAGTCTACATCATTGGAAGTAGCCTTGAAATAGGGGGATTTTTTAACCAGTTCTTTAATTTGTTGATCGTCATAGCCTACAACCTCACCGATATTATATCCATTAACTTCCAGCCAGGTAATAAATTTATGATGAAAAACATTATATTCCTCCCAGGAATCACCAACCTCGTCTGTAAAAGCCACATTGACATTTTTATCATTTGGGTTAACTTTTCGACGCCGCTTATATACTGGTAAAAATACAGGTTCGATACCTGATGTAGTCTGAGTCATCAAACTAGTGGTGCCTGTTGGGGCAATAGTCAACAGGGCAATATTCCTGCGTCCGTATTTCACCATATCGCGGTATAATTGTTCGTCCTCATTGCGCAGGCGGGCAACAAACGGGTTTTCTTTTTCAAGATGGCTATCATATACAGTAAAAGCACCCCGCTCTTTTGCCATATTCACAGAAGAACGGTATGCTTCCAGTGCAATGGTTTTATGAACCTCAGTTGAAAAATCAATTCCATCTTCACTGCCATAGCGAATTCCCAGTGCAGCCAACATATCGCCTTCGGCTGTAATGCCCACACCGGTACGGCGGCCTTCTTCAGCCTTAATCCTGATGTTTTCCCACAGGCGTTTCTCAACACGCTTGATTTCCTGATCTTCCGGATCAGCATTGATTTTACTCAGAATTGCATCAATCTTTTCCAACTCCAGATCAATGATATCATCCATCATACGCTGGGCAATGCCTACATTACGCTTAAATAAATCCCAGTTAAAGCTGGCTTTATCGGTAAAGGGGTTTTCCACGTAACTATATAGGTTAATAGCTAGCAACCGACAGCTATCATAAGGACAAAGCGGAATCTCGCCACAGGGATTGGTGGAAACGGTTTTATATCCATAGTCGGCATAGCAATCTGCCACAGATTCCCGGCTTATGGTATCCCAAAAGAGAATTCCCGGTTCAGCTGATTTCCAGGCATTATGCACAATCTTGGCCCATAATTTTTGTGCATCTATTTCTTTGGTAAATACCGGTTCATCACTACCAATGGGGTATTGCTGAACGTATGGTTTATTATTGACAACGCAATCCATAAATTCGTCGTCTATTCTTACTGATACATTTGCACCGGTTACTTTTCCGGCGGCAAGTTTGGCGTCGATAAAATCTTCCGAATCCGGATGTTTAATGGATATACTAAGCATAAGTGCTCCCCGGCGTCCATCCTGGGCAACTTCCCGGGTTGAATTGGAATAACGTTCCATAAATGGAACCACACCGGTTGATGTAAGCGCACTGTTTAATACAGGGCTACCTTTTGGACGGATATGTGACAAATCATGCCCCACTCCCCCACGGCGTTTCATCAACTGTACCTGTTCCTGATCTATCTTCATAATTGCCCCGTATGAATCGGAAGGCCCGTCATTACCAATGACAAAACAATTCGACAGGGAGGCAATCTGAAAATTGTTGCCAATTCCTGTCATGGGGCTTCCCTGAGGAACAATGTATTTAAAATCTTTTAATAACCCATATATTTCATCCTCTGATAAAGGATTTTTGTATTTTGCTTCAATCCGGGCAATTTCTTTGGCAATACGCCGGTGCATATCATCCGGAGTAAGTTCATACAAATTTCCAAATGAATCCTTTAAAGCATATTTATTCGCCCAAACTGTAGCCGCAAGTTCATCACCGTTAAAATACTCTTTGGTGGCTTCCACCGCCTCTTTATAAGAATATGTTTTACTCTTTTTCTTAACAGTTTCAGTATTCAGTTCCTTACCTTTTTTGGTCATTTCTTCTTTTTTTCTGGCTACGACTTCTTCGGTTTGCATAATCCTTCGTTTTTAAAACTTTGACATAATGAACGATAGTAGTTATAAGAGGGCTAAACTTTCATAGATGCAATTTAGTAAGACTAACTTTTTCGGACAATGCAACTCGAATCGTATTTATTAACAATTAGAAATAGTTATCAACTTGCGCTCATAACTCTTTAATTATCAGTAATATTTTATAAACATCAAATTTTTTCTTTTACCGAATTCCTCCAAAAGCCTTAACAACAGCAAGGTTGAATCGTGTTTATGTTTCTTCTTATATTTATTAACAAGTTATCCATAAAAATGTGCATT
>CAZZBU010000257.1:0-3030 GCA_964652315.1 uncultured Bacteroidales bacterium | reverse complement strand
GCCTGACGGAAGGCAGGCCCGCCTGACGGAAGGCAGGCCCGCCTGACGGAAGGCAGGACCGAATGTCGTTCCGGGTATGTTAGTGAAAGCGAAACAGGCTGCAACCAAAATTGCATTAGAATTCTATTAACCCCGCTGGCGGAATTAAAAAAAACTAAGCCACACGATGCAATCGTGCGGCAGCGGGGATGCCATTCAACGAGGTCGCGGTGTCGTTCAATGAGGTCACGATGCCATTCAACGAGGTCGCGGTGTCGTTCAATGAGGTAACAATGTCATTCAACGAGGACACGGTGCCGTTCAATGAGGTCACGATGTCATTCAATGAGGTCGCGGTGCCGTTCAATGAGGTCGCGGTGCCGTTCAACAAGGTCGAAGTATCATTCAATGAGGTCGCAATGTTATTCAATGAGGTTACGGTATAGTGCTTTGAATAAATTTTTCACATGCATGATACGGTAATTATATTATTTTTTATATTTACGTGATAATTAATTTAATAACCTTAAAACAATTCGAAAATGACAAACGAACAAAGTAACCATTACCGCATGTTTATTACAGTACAGGATTACCTGGACAACCGGAACGAGGTCTGGTCGCCCATTCCTAAAATCAATGAGTACAAAAACGAACTGGACGAGCTTATTGCCCGTATTGCCGGGAAGACCGATGAGACCAAAGCGATAGTAGGCGTAAAGGAAAAGAAAGATCACCTAAAGCAAGTACTGGCACTTAAACTGGCGGGACTATCGGGTGTTATCCAGGCCTATGCCAATGAAACCGGTAATCATGATTTGGCGAAAGCTGTGAAAGTTACTAAGTCGGATGTTGGCCGGGCTAATGACCATGAAGTTGAGAACATTGCCAATGCCCTGCTGAAAGCAGCCGGCGAACACCTTGACAAGTTGAGAGAATATGGTATTACACAGGAAAAACTTACCGAGATAAGCACGACGGCAGACGATTTTAATGCCCTGGTTGGAAAGCCCCGCAGCATACAAAACCAGAAGTATGTAGCCCTCGACAGCATTGAACAGCTTTTTGATGAGTGCAACAACCTGCTGCGTAACCGGATGGACAACATCATGGTGATGTTCCAGGAAAACAGTGCCGAATTTTACGATGGCTACCAGCGGGCGCGTACCATTGTGGACAGATAGTGAAAGATGAATTTTTGTAGTACATTTAATCCCTTCGAAAACGGAGGAATTCTTACATTTACAAATAATACAAAATCCAGTTAAGAGATTTAAGAAAATAACATTGAATTTTTTGAACATCAAATTAGCTAATATAGTGACTGGAAAACCTCTTATTAGCTATAGACTAAATATCTATTTCCAAATTTCCTCAACCATCAATTGTCAAAAACTCATTGAAAACTTCTTATAAAATAAAATATTAAAGAATTTTTTTTGCTTAAATTGCCATGATATTAAAATGTGGCCTGGGATATTAACGATGAAGAGCTAAATTACAATGAGTAACAGAATAAAGCACATAATATCAGAAATCAAAGACCAATACTTACTTTCGGACAGCTATAACAGACCATGGATTATTGGATTTAGTGGTGGAAAAGATTCTACTGCTCTTCTTCAATTAGTATGGTTAGCAATCAAAGGATTACCCTCTGAATTAAGACAAAGAAAAGTCTATGTTGTTTGTAATGATACCCTTGTTGAAAATCCTATTGTGGTAGAGTATGTAACTAATGTATTACTAAAAATTAAACAAGCTGCTGTTGAACAAGGATTACCCATTGAAGTACAAAAAACAATACCACGATTGGAGGATTGTTTCTGGGTAAATATTGTGGGACGTGGATATCCAGTACCTAACAATGCATTTAGATGGTGTACAGATAAAATGAAAATTAAACCTACATCTCGTTTTATTACGGAGCAAGTTGTTGAAAATGGTGCAGCTATCATTTTACTGGGAACAAGAAGTTCCGAAAGTTCTCAGAGGGCTAAATCCATTAAAAAGCATGAAATAAAGGGAAAACGACTCACCAAACACCCACATCATCAGAACACATTTGTTTATGCTCCCATTAAGGATTTATTACTTGAGGAAGTTTGGTATATAATCAATTCAATGACATCACCTTGGAATGCTAATAATTCAGAGTTATTTCAGATATATGCTGATGCAAGCGCAGATGATTATGAATGCCCAACCATGGTAACTGATAAAACTCACACTTCATGTGGACAGAGCAGGTTTGGCTGTTGGACATGTACTGTGGTTAAAGAAGATAAATCAATGACTGCACTAGTCAATAAACCTGAAAATAAGTGGCTCAAACCATTACTTGAATTAAGGCAGAGTATGGTGGATAACCGAAATATTTCCAAAAATCGCATGCCTACAAGAAGAAATGGCCAACATGCTGTAACTGAAGATGGACAAAATCAAGGGAACTATACAGAAAAATATCGTCGTGATTTACTAGAAGAGATTCTGCTAACTCAAAAGAAAATTCAAAAGTTTAAGCCAAATTTGGATTTAATAACAAACCAAGAATTAGTTGCTATCCAGGTTATATGGAACCGAGACTTAAATTTTAAGTATAAAGTATCGGATATTTACAATAAAGTCTATAATAAAGGTATCGAAATGAAAGAAATCGATGAAAAACTCCAGCGGGAAATTAACTTATTAAAGGATGTTTGCAAAGATAACCCATTGGACTATGAATTAATCCAGGAGTTATTGATTATGCAGAAGAACAAGGCGCTGCTGAACCGTAAGCGTGGATTAAAGGATGACATGGAGAGAGTAATTGAAAAATATCTAAAAAAAGAATCAGGGAATGTACATTAAAGAAATTGAGCTAAACAATTTTCGTATTTATAAAGGAAAAAACAGCATATCACTGCTACCGGATAAAGACAAGAATATTATTGTTGTTAGTGGAAAGAATGGCTTTGGTAAAACAACCTTTCTCATGTCCCTGGTTTGGTGCCTTTATGGTAAACAAATGGAAAAGGTAGATGAGCTATATGAAAAAGAAATAAGGGA
>CAZZBU010000256.1:0-3039 GCA_964652315.1 uncultured Bacteroidales bacterium | reverse complement strand
CATGTTTGGCAGCCAATAATGTTTATATAATAGATACAAACACAATGTCGTTGTAAAACGAATAACAGGATATAACGACAATTGTTGTTGTGTATTTGTTACATTTAATTTTTAGAACCAAAAATCAATCGTCATGAAAACAAAACAAACCATCAGAATTACTGTAATTTTATTAGGACTCTTTTTGTCAATAAATACACTTTATGGACAAATAAGTCAAGGTGGAACGCCTTATAGTTTTAAGTCAAGACTAAAAAGTACTGCTGATAAAGATACAATAACTTTATCAAAGAAAATTCCTTCGATTGAAATGCCAAAATTAAAAAAATCACAAATTGATTCGATAAAAGAAAAAAATAAAAAAGGTTTGGAAATATTCCAATTTGCTTATAGTTTTAAAGCTAATATAGACGTAAAAAAATCAGCAGTTGTTGATTCTTTAGAAAGTGGTTTATTATATAGGCTTTCAATTCTTTCAAGAGAAGCACATTCTATTAATCTGATTTTTAAAAAATATCATATACCTCCAGGAGCAAAATTATTTTTATATAATCAAAATAAAAATGATGTTAAAGGAGCTTTTACAAGCAACAACAATAAACCTTATAAATCACTTGCATTATTGCCAATTAAGGGAGAAAAAATTATTATAGAGTTTTTTGAACCGTATTTTCCTAAATACAAATCGGAACTTATCATTGGAAAAGTAAGCCATGACTTTTTAGATTTATATGGTGAAGATGATGATTTTGGTAATTCTGAATCTTGTGAAGTAGATATAAATTGTTCGGAAGGAGATAATTGGCAAGATGAAAAACATGCAGTATGCAAAATAATTATTGATGGTAGTGGTTTATGCACAGGTTCTCTAATGAATAACACAAGTTTTAATGGAACCCCATACTTTTTAACAGCTAATCACTGTATTTGTAATCAAAATAATGCGGAGAACTCAGTTTATATATTTAATTATGAAAGTCCTACATGTAACGGAAGCGATGGTTCTATATCTCAATCTATTTCTGGAGCTGACTTAAGAGCAACAAGAGCAGAATCAGATTTTACATTATTAGAATTGTCAAAAACACCAATATCTACATACAATCCATATTATAATGGTTGGGATAGAACCAATACGCAGAGTGCAAATGGTGTATGTATTCATCATCCAATGGGTGATGTCAAAAAAATATCTACTTATAATATAACTCCTACTACTTCTAATTGTATGAATTTTAACTATAACGGTGGATGCGGTACTTCTTATTATCCAAATGATAATTTCTGGTTAATACAACCTTGGTTACAAACTTCAAACGGATGGGGCGTTACTGAGGGAGGTAGTTCTGGATCCCCTCTTTATAACAACAATCATCATGTTATAGGGCAATTATTTGGTTCAGGAGATTGTGATAATACGAATTGTAGTGACCCAAGTAATGATTATTCAAATTACGGGAAAATATTTTCTTCTTGGAATGCTGAGGCATCTGCTAATGAAAGATTATCTGATTGGTTAGACCCTCAAGGTGATGATGTACACACTTTAGACGGCAGTGGTATCTGCTCAGAAGGGGTCGAATTGAATCTCAACATTACTCAGGAAATTAAAGCTGGAACAACAGAAATCTTTAAAGCAATTAATACAATTGAAGCTACAAATACAATCAAAGCTGGAGCAACAGCGACTTATGAAGCTGGAGAAAAAATTGTTTTAAAACCAGGCTTTCATGCAGAATCAGGTAGTAATTTTACTGCTCGGATTGTATCAATGAATTGTGTAGATGGTTGTTATCCAATAAATTTAGTTGCTTGGACTAGTTCTGTTACAGAGGGAGAAGATTTATGTTATAATGTTTCTAATGCTTCAAATTTTGATATATCAATATATACAATCGCCGGTTCATTAGTTCATCAAAACTCAGGTGATATAAGTGGTAATAGTGTGTGTGTTTGGAATACTTCCGGTGTAGCCACAGGTATTTATTTAGCTACAGTTTCTTTTAGCAATGATTGTCAAGAAATATCAAATTCATACAAACTATTTGTTGCAGCATCTGATAAAAAATCAACTAAGAGTTTAAAAATAAAAGAAGAGATTTCAACTGAATCTTTAGATGATACTGCAAAAAACAAAAATGATGATTTTAGTATTGAAGTTTTTCCAAACCCAAATGACGGTAGTTTTTCGATAAATATAAAATCTAAAAATCTCAATCCATACTCTATTGAAATTATTAATTCAAATGGTGTAGTAGTATACAAAGCTGAACATTTAAATGTTAACCGTATAAGAATCAATCAATCAGGTTTACCTAAAGGGTTTTACTATATTAGAATAATAAAAGGTATTAATATTGCCTCTGAGAAAATAATAATTAACTAAAACTTAATAAAAATGAAAACAAAGAAATTTAAAAAATCTATTTTAATGGTTATTATTCTTCCTCTTATGGCATTTAGCTGCGAGGAAGAAAAAACTAATGATATAGATATTACCAAGTGGAAATGGGAATTGAGAAGCGTAACTTCTGGTAATAAAAATCTTTCTCCACAAAAAAATGATTATTTGAGGGATGATGCATATTTACTTGAATTCACAAGTGATTCAACTTTTCAATTGAGTACTAGCGTCAATTTTGCAATGGGCTCTTATCATATAATAAAAAATGGAGATATATCTATATCTAATTATCATGAAATCACTGAGATTGCAACTACTGACGATTATGAACGTGAACTTAATGATAGTCTTATAAATGTATTTAATAAAGTTACAAGCTACGAAGTCATAAATAATACACTTATTTTTAAAGGAGAAGTTGATAAA
The DNA here is from genome assembly GCA_964652315.1 of uncultured Bacteroidales bacterium. GTDB lineage: Bacteria > Bacteroidota > Bacteroidia > Bacteroidales > JAAAOM01 > CAZZBU01. The sequence goes on along the minus strand of CAZZBU010000256.1, from coordinate 209 downwards.
ATGGTATTTGATAAAGAATAAAAAACTAAATGTAACATACTATATACGCCATGCGGGAGATACAGCGAATTTAAACGTTTGTTCTTCTATTAAATTTTTCTGCAATTTGACAGGATTGTACCTTGAGACCCCGCACAGGCGCATATAGCTTTCCGTTGCATGCAAGCTTAAGAAACATCCTGCAACCATGAAACTGACTGAAAAACAAA
>CAZZBU010000255.1:0-3041 GCA_964652315.1 uncultured Bacteroidales bacterium | reverse complement strand
TTTACAAAAAACTAGAAAGCTTATGTATTATCATTTACAAACATACTGCCTAAATCCTCCTAAAAGGAGGACTTAATAGCGTCGCTGATGAAGTTTGTTGCTTTCTAAATGTCGCATAATGCACTAAATGTTTGTCGGAAAGATGCATGGTTCCTCCTTCAGCTTGCGGAGGCGGCCGGTCCACTAATGCCATCAGTTGATTGGAAAACGTTAAAGGACAAAATATTGACCAGCAAAATATATCAATTCATTTTTTAGGTAGATTGGTAATAAAACGGACAATCATATTACAAAAATTACATTTTGCCGGTACACCCTTGAACTACATTGTATCCGTGTATTCTTCCTTGATTGATTGCACAATGGCTTCAGGTGAGAGGTAAAACCGCTTTTTATACTGCTTGTATTTTTTCGGGGTTTCCTTGTGGTGCAGTACGAATGCCGAAAAGTCGTGCAATTGCCAGCCTAAACCTTTGTCAATGGCAAGTTTATCAACATGGTGTTCAACCCCGGCTTTAAATTTATCGCTAAATACATAACGGAACCCGAAAAGCGCCATCTCCAGGTTTCCACGATCCAGGTAATCCACAATATGACAAAATTCGTGGGCCAGAATGCCAACCTGTGCATTCAGGGGGAGTTTGCTGAAATGAACAGCACTAGCAGCAGTATCCGGATTAAAGACTACCTCATACACCCTGTTTTTTTTCGAACGGAAAAGAAAATCCCAACGGGGACGTGCTGCCATGGTTGTCTTAATTTTTTTCTCGCGGAATACGATATTTGAGTTTTCCAGTTCAGGAAAGAAACTGAGGACGTACATGCACTGTTCCTCATAATTGTTGAATGTAAAAGGACTGGCAAGTATTTGTTCGCGAAATTCATTGGCCCTTTCTTCAATAATGTTTTGTTCTATCAAACGGTCAACATTAAATTCCTGGCCAAACAGGCACGCTATACTAATAAAAAACAATACTACCAGGCTTGTAAGCTTTTTATACATCAATTCCATTTCCTCCATTCTAAAACCCTAAAAATAATTAAACATAATGGTTCAGCCCAAAAATATACTAAGGCTTCATAAAATTTAGTTGGGATATTATTATTTGACGGGGTAAATATATATACGGCAATTCAGGTGAAATGTTATTTTCGCATTAATTTTATTTTAAAAAAAAAATTCATGCGAATTGTTGTTCAGCGTGTTTCACGTGCCACCATTACCATAAATTCAGATCAAAGGCGTTCTATAAGTCAGGGGCTGGTTGTGTTGTTGGGAATTGTGGAAGAAGATACCAGGGAAGATATTGAATGGCTGACAAAAAAAATCGTCAATCTTCGGGTTTTTGATGATGCACATGGCGTGATGAATCGATCCGTTCTGGATGTGAATGGGGAGATTATGTTAGTGAGCCAGTTTACCCTGCATGCCAGCACTAAAAAAGGAAACCGTCCATCTTACACAAAAGCTGCAAAACCCGAATTTGCAGTACCTTTATATGAAGCATTTAAAGAAATACTTCGAAGTTTTTTACCTGATTCCGTTCAAACCGGTGAGTTTGGGGCTCACATGGATATTGAGCTGGTCAATGACGGACCGGTAACGATTATTATTGATTCAAAAAACAGGGAATAATGACCTTACGTGAAGCTCAAAAAACAGTTGATCATTGGATAAAAACAGTTGGTGTAAGGTATTTTAATGAACTTACCAACATGGCCATCCTTACTGAGGAGGTAGGTGAAGTTGCCCGCATCATGGCGCGTAAATATGGCGAACAGTCCGATAAGAAAACAGATCAGGATAAACAACTGGGCGAAGAACTTGCCGATGTGTTGTTTGTGCTGCTGTGCATTGCCAATCAAACTGGTGTTGACCTCACAGAAGAATTTGAAAGCCGGATGAAGAAAAAAACAGACCGCGATAATGACCGTCATCACAATAATCCCAAATTAAAACCGTAACATGAATGTAACAGTATTAACCCTTACTTCGTAGTTTTGTACACGAATGAATAGCAGATTCAATATACCTACTTTTCAGCCCGATACTGTTGTGGTTGATACTCCTTCAATAAGCATGGGAGAAATAATACGGGACACCGTAACCAGCGATGATGTGGTTTTGCAGGAGTCGCAGGATTCAGTACTCAGCATTACGGCTACATCACAGGATTCTGTTGTGCCTGAAAATCAGAAAGGGCAGACACCACAAAAAACAATACCTGTAATAAAAACTCAGGAGCCTGCAGCATCATTACCGGTAATTGAATCTCCTTCTGAAGTTGTTCAAAAACCTCAAAAGCTTAACGATTCACCTAATTATTTGCAAAGAATACCGGATTACAGCGTTAAAAATACAGTGCGTTCTGATTTTCTATCTGGTACTAATCAAACTCAAACAGTAGCAGTTCAGGAACCCATACCTTTATCTAAACCTGTTCCTGACTGGGCAATGGGCATTATCATCCTTTCATCGTTTTTTCTAATCTGGGTACGTACTGCCTACTACAAACACATGAGTCTGATATTAAAATCATTTGGGAATTATCAGTTTTCGGTGAAACTGTTTAAAGATTCCAGTCAGATTTACAAACAGGTTTCATACCTGCTAAACATTAATTCAGCCATTGTGGTTGGTCTTTTTCTTTTCATGGTTTATGTGCATCTTGCTGGCAGCCATCACAGGCCTCCCGATATTATCAATTATCTGGTAATACCGGCTTTTTTATTGGTATTGTATGTTTTACAATATGCAGGATATTATTTATTGGGATTGTTTTTTGAACAACCGGAGCCTTATATGGAATATACCCATCACACGTATACCCTTGCAAAAATCCTGGGAATCCTTTTGTTACCCCTGGTTGTTATTGTGGCTTATGTTCCGGTTGAAATACGGCCGTTATTCCTTTGGGGTGGTGTAATTATACTGGGAATTTTTTATCTAAAACGGCTTTTAAGAGGAGTAAAAATAATATTTAATCATCATGCTTTTAAATTCCAATGGATTTTGTATTTTTGTACCCTTGAAATTTTAC
>CAZZBU010000254.1:0-3047 GCA_964652315.1 uncultured Bacteroidales bacterium | reverse complement strand
ATCAGTTGGTCCCTGGTTCGAGCCCAGGTGGGCCCACCTCATTAACAGCCACTTACGATACATTTCGAAAGTTGGCTGTTTTTTTGTGAACACAATTTGAGACACAAATATCCATTTCTTCCACCCAAAAAACCGAAATTATTCAACATCATCCTGCTTTTTTCGGGTTTATTGGAGCATTTTTTCAAAATCTAAAGCATAAGAAGATGCCAAACCAGGTTTTAAAAGTGTTATACCCTTATATTTCATGTCAACAAATAGTTTCCTTACATCAGTTGACAACCCCTTTTTATAAAGCTTCCCGCTAACACATATGGAAATAAAATCTCTCAAAGCAGATTTATTAGCTTCCCCCCTGGTTTTTCCTCTTTCTGAAGGTACCATCCATCTTATGGGTTGGAAGTTCTTGGGAAGGGAGTTGGGAGAGAATGCAGCCAGAAAGTTTTCTTCAGAGCATTGTATATAATTAGCTTTGGTTGCAATACTATAAATCTTTTTTAGAGCATCAACAGAAAGACTTGAGCTTAATCCTTTTTCTACTTGGCGGGGATTGAAGAAATTTTTCAGATAATCGAGATACTCCAATATGGCTTTAACCTTATGCCGTTCTGTAAATATTTTATGTAAACGAAAACTTTTCCCATCCCGAAAATTATTGTATTGAAGTAACACATCCTGGTATTCAGGACCTGTTATTCCTTCAAAACCCTTATACCCCTTCTTGACAATTATAATCACCTTCTCCAAATTTTCCGGCTTAATACTAAGATAAATACAATCTTTCTTAGGGTTCAATTCATTTTTCCATTTTTTTATCTCATGTTTAATTATATCCATTTTGTATTTAAAGTCAGCTTTTCTTAGCCCTTCCTCAAGTTTATTGATAAAGGACTGTTTCTCCAATGTGAAAGCCATGTCAAAGGTACGCTCTTGAAATTGTCTAATTTTCATTAGACAATTTTCAGATATTATTTCCTGCTTACACCAATTTTCGAGATTACCCTTGCGAAGAGAAAAAGCATTATTTACCACTGTTGTATTTAACCCATCTTTATTTCCAAGCGTACCATTTAACCAATCTTCAAATGTGTACATGTACATAACAAATTTATTTTTCGTTTGAATTTAGTGTAAAAATTTATTCCCACCATTAATCTCAAGCGATAACAGAATTGTGACCGGTAAAAGTGTAAGGTGAGAAATTCCCAGCAAAACTACATAGATTTTAGTGATGATGGGGTAATTTTAGAGGCATCAGTCCAATTTACACCTTGCCACGCAAGTATCCATACCAAGAGGAATAATCACCTATCTAAATCGCCACAGGGACTCACAGGAAGGACGACAAATGATACAATTTTCTAATTACCTAATTATAGTATTAATCCAGAACATTAAATAACCGCTATATCATTTTGCCTGTCAAACATATATGGAATTAATCTCCCAATTTATTCGTATATTTGTAAGAACAAGATACAGCTTAGTTTTATGCAGTATTTTTAATGATGCCAACACCTGAAATCAACGATACTATTCCGTTTTCATGCTAATTCATGCCAATTAACGAAAAACAGTAAAATAATCAACGACGAATCAACTTTTTTACCCCTTTTTCAACCCCTAAACACCACAAAACCACAGATTATGGCAACTTTTAGCAATCAAAACCACTCCAATTATGAAATTGTGGACCCTATTGAGGTCCAAAACTATTACCAATGCGCCCATTGCGATACTTTTTTCATCCCCAAAAAGCGTTTCGTTCAGAAATATTGCAGTGAAAGCTGCCGGGTGATGGCATGCAGGGCCAGAAAAGCCGGCAAAAGCGAAAAACCTGCAAGCCCCCTGGGTAGAAAAACAAATACTACCCATCGCACACCAGCAAGTAATGACACCAAACAAACCCCTGAGCAAAACAACACCCACCTTTTGGAAGAACTAAAGTCCTACCTGGATGACAGGGATGCCAAATTGCTGAAAAAAGTGGAGAAAATCCAGGAGCAACAGAAATTTCACATGTGGATAAGCGCATTGGCACCGTTGGTTGCAGAGCCTGTAAGAAAAAGTTTGGGCAGATTGTTCCAGGGCAACAAGACTCCGCAGGATGTAAACCACTTTCTGGCACAGGTAGCACCCAAAATAAAAGAACTGCCGGAAGAATTGCAGGTGATGGTGTTGAATTCGGCTAAGGAGTATTGGGATGCCAGCGGGGATGGTAATTATGCCGGGCAGAAAAAGGGGGTTGTGGGTTTATCGGATTTGAAGGGTGCGCTTTGAGCAGGGTTGAGTATACCCAACCCGGATAGTCGAAAGCATTATTGTTATGCCTCCTGTATAGTGCGTTTTGTTTTTAATCTATAACTTAGTCCGGTGATTTAAGGGAACCTTACAATATAATATTTTGAAACTTTCCAATTATTCATTGCAAATGATTTCAAAATACAAATTGTCATTTTGTGATTTCAGAAACTCTATAGCATGATGGTATATATCCTTAATTCCTTCCATTGTTGAATAATCAATGCTATTGTCCATACTTGGTTGTGTTTTTTCACTAGATAATATAAAACCATCTATTCCGAGAATTTCAATACTAAACCTATGGCATTCCTCAATAAAACTTATAGCATGACGTTTTTCAAACAATAATACACCACCTCTTTTAATTGCTTTTTTTGCAAACTTTAATTCTACTGCATTCATACTAGTTTGGAATAAAAGGGTTAATAATTATGGGGTCAGGAATCCACTTAGGGTCTAATCTGTTACTTATTTGTATCACCTGATTTGTAACATTATCCTTTACAACATAGGCCCCATTCTTTTGGAAATATGCTGTTGCTGCATTTCCAGTTGCTCTGTTAGTTGCTGCTCTTGTTGTATGTGGATTATTAATTGTTTTATGGATTAATTCTTTTGTCCATCCCCTACGCCCCATCTGTTTTGCAATCTTTGGAGTAATCTGAGAGAAAAAACTACTGCTTGACACAGCGGCCTGATTTGCTGCTGCTCTTGCGGGCATTGTATATTTACTTGCATAACCC
>CAZZBU010000253.1:0-3085 GCA_964652315.1 uncultured Bacteroidales bacterium | reverse complement strand
CTACCCCGACGGAGTAAAAGGGGGTTCCACTTCGGTGGTTCCCTTTTTTTTATGTCCATTCTCACTTTCAGCGTATAGCGCAGTCCGGTTAGCGCATCCCGCTGTGAAGCGGGAGGGTTGTCAGGTTCGAATCCTGCTACCCCGACGGAGTAAAAGGGGGTTCCACTTCGGTGGTTCCCTTTTTTTTTTGTGAGGGTATCGCGAAATCAGTCCAGCGCATCCCGCTGTGAAGCGGGAGGGTCGTCATGCTCAAAGCATAACCATTTTTCTTGCAGGTATTGATATGCAGCAGGATATCTTTATAGCAACGCCGGATATTATCCGTGTTCAACCGAAGCTGTACCGAAGATGATATGGAGATGGTATAGGGATGGTCATGCTTTTGCCCCCTGGGACACTGACATAGGATTAAGAGTTAAAGGTTCATCACGGCTAAGGTATCCGTCAGTTAACGCAGGTGGGGCAGCCTGCTCGATTAGCATAAGTGTTTAATATTGTTTTGGGGCTTAAAAAGAGGTCTGTGCTTAACAGAAATCTCAAATGTTTAATAATAAGAAAAATATTAAAAAGATACCGCCTAAAATAATTATGAGCGTTATCAATGGCGATAGCATTGAGGAGGAAGCAAAGAAATTTCTATTTAGCTGCCTGTAATTCATTTTGTACTGTACAAAAGCCAAGACAGCTATTATCACACCAATTGCAACCATAATCACCCCGATAATTGCCGAATACTCATCTGTTGATGCATCACTTGTTTCAAAAAATAATGAGAGTTGTTTAAGAAATAAGGTAAACTTCACAATTACAAAGCCTAAACCTACCATTGCAATACTTGTCCGGATCCATGCAAGAAAAGTTCTTTCATTGGCAAGATGTTCCCTGGATCTTTCTATTGAATTATTTTCTTTGAAATCTGTCATAATTTTATGTCTTTATTTTCTGATGTGACGTTTGTCTTTTTAATTATTTGCGTTAACGGTGACGGTATGATTAGTAAAGGATACGGGCATTTACCTATACTTGTCTAATTTTTAATATCATAAATAATATATTCTTTGTATAGTTTTGAAATAGATTTAGCCTCACCAAGTATGGTCATCACATCATCAATCATTAAAGTTGTAGAACCATTTGGTGTAAAAGTTTTATTATTCCTTTCAACCAGGGCAACCAACACATCTTTAGGGAGCTGAATATCTTTTAATTGATGTCCTGCCATTGCTGCCTGGGGAGTTCCCTTGAGTAGTTTTATGCTCACAAACCGCTCGTTTTGCAACAAAAATTCCTTTATTTCTCTATGACTATCGATATTCAGCAGGGCTTTAACATTATTCTCTCTTTCTAAAATATCGAGAAGTCTGGACAACATGCGCAACTGTTGTTTCGCATTTTTGTCGGAATTAATCAAAAAAACACAAATATGTATTGGAGTCTTTAATTTATTATCATTAAAATATTTAGTAAAGTCAATGCCTGTTTTAGAAACAACCATTTGTATGGAAGGGTGTGGAACATTCCTGAATTTGGCATGAAAAACCAAAACACCGGGTATTGTAATTACGGAGTTATCAGGTAATGAATGGATAAATTTAGTGGTAATCTCATCTTTGCAAATACCCAGTTCAGTACAAAAATTATCGGACACCCTGTTTAATATTTCCTCAAAATCTGAAGGAACTTTTAATATTTTAATTTTCGATTTAATGATCGTTTCATCAAATGGATCGCCTTCCTGAAGTCCTTTTTCTTTTAATATGGTCATTAATTCATTTTCTAACTCATCGTATTGATGTTTACCCAATAATGCAAACCAATGATAAATTGCTCCTTCCCGTTTTACTTTTCCACGAGAATAAAAATGATACCAAATGAGCCCAATAACAACTACACCCGTGGTAAAAAGAACTGGCATCCACCCTAAATAAATAATCAGGATAAGCGAAATGACGATGCCTGTAATTTGCATAAATGGATAAAAAGGAGATAAGTAGCCCGGGTCGTATGATTCAATTTTACTTTTTCGGAAAACAATAACCGAGAAATTGATGAATATGAAAACAAGCAATTGAAATGTGCTGGCCAGTTTAACAATGCCTTCTTCTGACAGCACCAGAATAAATATAATAATTAATACAGTGGTAAATAATATGGCTATTATCGGAGTGCCTTTTCCTCCTATTTTTGACAAAACAGCCGGAAACAGATTATCCCGCCCCATTGCAAAAGGATATCGTGAAGCTGATAACAGACCAGCATTGCCTGTTGAGGCAAATGCCGCAAGAGCTGCAACAGATATCAACCATACTCCTGCATTATCGGGTAACCAAATAAAAATTTGTTTAGCGGCAGTAGCTGCCGGGGCCAATTCATTGGCAAATGAGCTTGGTTCAATAAGAGCAACCATAATAAAAACACCAATGACATAAGTTAATCCTGTAACCACTAAAGACAGTATCATTCCCAATGGAATATTTCGTTCAGGATTCTTAATCTCTTCTGCCACACTTGCAATTTGTGTTAATCCCAGGTATGAAACAAACACAAAACCTACTGTTGTAAATAATCCCTCGATCCCGTTTGAAAAGAATGGGGTGAATTGAGAGCTAACCAATTGTTTTGTATCCGAATCAGCAGTAAATATTGAAAAAAGTCCGTCCAGAATAAAAATGATTAAAATAACCAAAAGGAAAACAACAAATATTTTTTGGAAGGCTGACGTTTTTTTTGCTCCTACCAGGTTTAAAACCATAAAGAAAAGCGTTGCAACTATGGCAACTGTTTTTGTTGGCACCGACCAGAAAATGGCAGCGTAAGCCCCGATACCAATAATTGCAAAAGCCGTTTTTAACATTAATGCAAAATAAGTACCTAGTCCTCCGATTGTACCCATTACTGGGCCTAAACTTCTGTCCAGAAAGAAATACACTCCACCTGACCGGGGTAAAGCGGTTGATATTTCAGCAATGCTGAACATTGCAGGTAATATGAGTATGCCAGCAAGCAAATACGCCAGAAATACCGATGGGCCGGTGTAATGAGAGGCAATTCCCGGTAACAAAAAGAACCCTGAGCTGAACATTGC
>CAZZBU010000252.1:0-3098 GCA_964652315.1 uncultured Bacteroidales bacterium | reverse complement strand
ATTTATGATATCAATTTAGCTTCAGCTCATTGGGAAGTAATAGGTCATGGTGATAAACACATTTATATTAATTACTGAAAATAGTAATTAACTCAGATGTTTAATACAATGAAGATTATAATTCCATCCATAGAAAAGGTTTTTCTATGGATGGCTCTCATCTGTTATTTACCAGCCTGTACCGAAAAAGTCGAAACATTTCATCCTTCAACTTTTGCTATTCCGGAATTTCTTCTTTTTTAAATCCGGACACTTTAATTTCAATAAAAGTAGATCAAACTTATCCGATACACGGAGGTCTGCCCGAGCCAATGACAATTAAAAATGTTGTGTTATTCGAAAATGAATCCGAATTACCACTTACACAATACGAGAACAACACTTTTTTAAGCGCATCAAAGCCAAAAACCGGATCAATATATCAGTTAAACCTCAACATTGATGGACACAATGAAATCCATACCAAAACAAGTATTCCGTCAAGGATTTCAGTTCATAGGGCAGATTATCGATTTCCCGCATACATCAGTCCGTATGAAACTCGTTATGGATTGGTTAATGTTAGTTTTATTGATGAATCTCAATCGAGTAATTTTTATGAAATCTTTTTTCTACGTGAGGACAGTAATTTTATTCACAATTTCATTATAAACGATCCTATACTATCGGTAAATACTGAGGAAGATGCCAATCCACCCAGAACACTTTTATTTTCTGATGCCGCATTTGAAAAAGATACTGTCACACTACAGATATTTGTGGAGTCATCGCTGCCACCAACCATCATCCTGAGGAATGTGAGCAAATCGTACTATGACTACAGAACCACCCTTGAATTGCACCTGAGAAGGCAACATACCAATCGTTCCGATATTTTTGATTTTTTTAAGGGCGATCCGGTTGAGCTCTATTCGAATATAGAAAATGGACTGGGGGTTTTTGCAGCATTCACAGAAACCAGGGTTTTATGCACAAAAGATTAAATAGTTCTTCGATAACCGCGTCCTATGAAAATTAAATTCAACCTGTTAAAACCAAATAATTTCAGCGCAAAAACAGCAGCTATAACTGCTTTTTTCCTGTTCGTGCTAACGCACTTCATTAACATGGCGGTTTATAGCCAACACGCTTTTTTCCATGGGTCTGTATACGATTCCATATCTCATGAACCGTTGATTGGAGCAGTTGTGTTTTGTGCAGGCAATCAAACCGGATCTGTGACCGATAAAAACGGATTTTTTACCATGAAGGTTTCATCGCACGATTCATTTGCCTTTACTGTTTCTTATCTTGGTTATGTGCCTGAGAAAATAATATTTAATCCTGCTGCTGATACCTTACAGGCATTTTATTTATCTCCGGGGATTCACCTCAAAGAGGTAAATGTATTTGCAAAAAAGATGGCTGGAGAAAATGCCGGAATGAATTTAATATCTCCAAAAAATATAAAAGCCCTTCCCACGCTCACGGGAGAACCGGATTTAATTAAATCCATTCAACGGTTGCCAGGAGTACAAATGGGTGATGAGGGTTCTTCAGCAATAAATGTGCGGGGTGGTAGTTACGACCAAAATTTATTTTTAATAGATAACGTTCCCCTTTATTACCTGAATCATTTGGGGGGATTTGTATCTGTTTTTGATGTAAATATAATTAACAAAACTCAATTTTATAAGTCTGACATCCCTGCGTGATATGGCGGAAGGCTTTCTTCGGTATTTGATATTACGCTAAAGGATGGCAATATTAATCAACGAAAAAGCGAGATTATGCTTGGTACAATTGCCACGAAACTATTTTCAGAAGGGCCTTTGTTTAAATAAACTATCCTATATGGTTTCGTTAAGGCGGTGTAATCTAGATCTTTTCATGCGCCCTATCTCTAAAAGTGCTAATAACAATGAGATAACAGCATATACATTTTTTGATTTTACAGCAAAATTGAACTGGAATATCAATCCCGAGAATAAACTCAGTTTTATGATTTACGAGGGACGCGACAGATTATTTACCAAAAAGAAAGAGAAGCAAGTAGTATTAAACTCATATCTGGAATCATTTTCTTCAGATAATTTAAGCTGGGGGAATATCCTTGGATCAATGAAGTGGACAACAATTTTATCTCCGGAATTCCATTCAAGTGTCACAATAGGGGTCACAGATTTTAAGTATTCCATTGATTCAAAGTTCAGGGTACAATCAGGACAGGAAGTATATAGCTTTCACGAAAACATTAGTTCAGGAATTAGAGACGGATTTGCCTTATTTGATGCTACCTATCTGGCAACAAATAAGTTTAAATTAAGAGGTGGGATTAAAACCACCTATCATTATTTCAGGCCTTCAGCTTCAACGATAGAAAATTATAATAGCGGTCAGGATAAAGACACGTCATATTACAACTACGCCAAAGTTTTTAACCTTGAGAGCTATATTGAAAGTGAGTGGAATATCACGGATAATATCCTATTAGGTGCCGGCATAAGAAGCACCTCGTGGATCAATGAAAAGCTTCATAGGCTTGATGAACGATTATTTTTAAGATATACCATAACTGACTATATAACTCTCAGAAGCGCTTATACAAGAATTCACCAATTCGTTCATTTATTAACCACCAATTCAAGCGGTGTTCCAACTGATTTGTGGATGCCATCAAACCAGTCAGTTAAACCGGCAAGCACCAATCAAAACTCGGTTGGTATAGACCTGAACCTCGGTGAAAACAAGTTTTCCATTGAAGGATACCAGAAATCAATGAGCGGATTAATATTAAATTCACAGGGAATTAGCTTATTCAATTATACCAATTGGTACGATAATATACATACTGGCGGTAAAGGCGATTCCAAAGGGTTGGAGCTGATGTTTGAAAGGACAACCCAAAAGCATAACTATTGGATAGCCTATACACTGTCGAAAACCACCCGAAAGTTTGATGATAACAATCAGGGAAAACCCTTTTTATTCAAGTATGATCGAAGGCATGTGCTTTCATTAACTTATATTTTTCATATTCGTCCTAACACAACACTTTCAGCAAACTGGTATTTTGCCAGCGGAAATTACATTACGCTGCCTAAACAGCTTTACCTAGT
>CAZZBU010000251.1:0-3107 GCA_964652315.1 uncultured Bacteroidales bacterium | reverse complement strand
TGTAAATTATCAATCCGTACAAATTATTATCAAATTGCACGTGTTTTTCTAATAACCATGGATTTCGTCCTCGTACCCTGTTGTTACATGCCACTGCACATTTATGAAGGCCTCTCCGGCAAACTTGTCACTACTATACTAAAACCGGGTAGGCGCGATAAACAAAACAAAATGAATCATAAAACACAAAAATTTGATGGCAAAAATTAAAAATTACCTTTTGGGGTTAGCTAAAACAGTAAAAATTAAGTTTATGAATAATTCAGGATAGAGTTTTTTTTGAGCTATTGCCTGATATAATATTTTATGGAACTCTCATAATTTGTATAATGAAGGTATTTTTGATTTTCCATCCAGAACACAACTTCATCTGCTACGGCTTCCAGGCCCCGGGGTATATACGGACGTACGTTATCATACCTTGAATTTTCAGTGATGGGCTCTGATTTCCAGGTTTTCCCCATGTCAATGGTTTCCCAGCGCTCGATTTCAAATACATCGTTGATTTGCCTGGAAAGATAGATTACTCCGGGATTTCCGGGATGAATGGTCAACCCACCGAAATAATGCTTCTCCCTTTCTTCCTTCCCCCCGGGAGTTTGTGGAAACCATGTTCCTGAATTGCAGATTTTCCGGTTTACCCACCATTTGTCTGTATAGCGGGCATACCAGTATTCGTGATTTGTTTCTTCCGGACTTCTCGTGTAAAGAATGACCGGATTGCCAGTTTCATTCTGTCCGATATCAGCTATCCATGCACGACCATCCACTGGATTTGAGGTGTACACCACGGATGCATCTTTCGGCTCAAAAGGGATGTCTCCCATGGTACAGATGAGTTCTCCGGAGGCTTTATAAAATGCATCCTTTTCATAACAGGCATAATAAACCGAGTTGGTTGGTTCATCGCGAGGATGCCCGTCAGTAAAAACAAAATGGATTTTCGATTCTCCGTCGGAGGCATACTTGACGTAAGGTCTGTTGTTGCTTTCAAAAGGATAGTTGGTGATGAAAACCCGGCTTTTAGACCAGGTGGTGCCATTATCATCAGACCACATCATGTTTGGCTTAAAGCCTGTCCAGCGCCCAAAACAGTATATTCTGTTACCTTCATCTGCTAACCGGTAAGGATTGGCATAGCTCATCGTTTCCCAGGGGAATTTTTTCAGCTCAGCATCACTGAAGGGATGGATGAGCTGCGCTCCGGAAAACTCAAAATCCGATGTATAATCATTTAACCTATTAATAAACAAATCTTTTCTGCTGTGCCTGGTGTACATGGCCAGGATTTCATTGTTGGCTGCATGGACAAAGGCCGGGTTATCATGATCATCCTGTTCCAACCGGAAATACAGCTCACTGGTTTGAATGCTGTCGGTTTCCAAATTCAACCTGGCAGCTTCAATATTCCCCTGGGAAGTTACCCAGCCTGTAATAATCATATCATCGACAATGATGGCCCTGGGATCGGAAAACCAGCACCAGGCTCCATCGTGTGTGAGGTATCCGGTATGCGACTGGGCCCCGGTCGGGTAGCTGCTTACGAGAATAACAGAAGGAATGTAAAGATTTTCATGGTGTTGTATGTTTGTTTATGTTTGCCACCGGGTAGCTTACGACCCCTAAGAACCGTACATACGAGTTTGTTCCCTTTGGTCATGAGCTCCACTTCGTCCCGGTTCCCAGCATACGGCTCCGGCACTTCTAAAGCTGTCCAGGCGAGGGAGCCCCGGCTGTTATTCGTTTTCTTATCAACAAATCTGGTAATTTGTTTAACTGCACACTGCAGCGGGCTTCTGCAGAAAAACAAAACCGCCATGCTGGCTGTTCGTGCTGGGTTCGGCCTGCTATCAGCTGCAAGCCGTCAGCCATCAGCTAACCTACTCCACCAGCACTTCAATCATTTCTTCATTTGGATTCATGTCGCGGTCCACAATACCGAAGCTACCTTTGTAGTCCCAATGGGCCCATGCTATGTCTTTGCTTTCAAGGATGTCGCGCACATCGGCATACCATTCAAGGCGGATGCTGTCAGGTACCGTAGGCAGGCAACCCCACTCACCACAATATAATTGAAGCCCCAGGGAATCAGCAACGACCACTGCCTTGTCAATATGTTCAGCCATGCTTTCTTTGGTAAACACCCCGTTTGCTGTGGCCACTGCTTCTTTTACCTCGTCGGAATAGCCTTCCAGGTCTTCCTCTTTTACTGTTTTCCCAGGATAATGCACCGGCCCCTCATAATCTTTGATGTAGGTCCAGCTGGCCTGATGGTGCGTCAGCAGGAAGGGACTGTAGTAATGAAAACTCAGGATGATGTTTTTGTCTCCTTCAGGTACTTTCAATTCATGAAAGGTGTCCACACTTTGCCAGCGGTTGGAACCGATCACTATTTTCCGGTTAGGCTCCAGTTCCCGCACGGCAGCGTGGGCCCTGGCCAGCAGTTGATTCCATTCCCCGGCATGGTCGGCTACCGCTTCGTTCATGAGTTCATAGGCGACCATGTCGGTGGGGTATTCATGAAGGGTAGCCGACAAGTCACGCCACAGATCAATGAATGTTTCCTGAGCCTCAGGGTCAGTCCATAAGGGTTTTTCTTCTTCATTAAAATGGTGCGACCGGATAATATGCAGGTCTACAACGACTTTTAAATCATTATCCAGTGCCCATTGAATGGCAGAATGCAGGAGGTCAAAAGCTGCTTCCTCCCGGGTGCCCTCTTTGTTCCACATTTGTTCTTCGTCAATTGGCAGGCGGATATGATCATACCCCAGACTGGCAATATACTCCATATCATCGCGGGTGAAAAAGGTTTGCCGGTCATCACCCCGGCGGTCACTTTGTGAAAGCCAGTGGCTTATGTTGGTACCACGCTGAATGTCAAATTTTCCGGTGGTCTCTGTGTCTTTTACAGAAGGTTGTTTTTCAGTTTGGCCAGCCTGGTTACAGGCCGTCAGCATAAAAAATACCGGTACGAATGCCAGGGAAAACAGTGAATATCTCATTTTAAGTTTGCGTTAAGTTAGTACTGTGTATATTTTATCCAATAAAAATAAGGAAAAGAAGGGGAGGGACAAAATATTTGAAGTGGAATTTGGAGTTTGTTG
>CAZZBU010000250.1:0-3186 GCA_964652315.1 uncultured Bacteroidales bacterium | reverse complement strand
TGTATCGGGACGCTCTAACCAGCTGAGCCTGCCTATCGGCAGACAGGTCCTGCCTATCGGCAGACAGGTCCTGCCTATCGGCAGACAGGCTACCTCGCCTTTTTGTCTGTCGAAGCTCTTGATGAAGTGCATTCAGCTCAAAATTGCCGAAATTAAAAACACTTCAATCTTCAAAAGCGGCTGCAAAAATAACATTTTTTTCTTTTAAATAGAATTTTCTTTCGAAAATGTAAGAATAATCCTGTAAAATAGTATTTTTGCCTTCCCTGAATTTTTATAGTTTAGCGTAAAACCCTGAATATCAAAGACTATGTGATTTATTTGTTTTAATGGTTTTTTTTGTTATATTGCACAAATACAAATCTTGACAAAAACCCTTTCAGTGGATGAAAAATAAAATAGAACTTGAATTTGGCCTTAACTCTTCGCCAAAAGTATTGTACAACATGCTCAGTACGCCCGGCGGACTTTCTGAATGGTTTGCCGATGATGTAAACCTTAAAGGCAACGTATTTACCTTTATCTGGGACGGTTCCGAAGAGCAGGCAGAAGTAATTGGTAAAAAGGAAAATAAATACATCCGTTTTAAATGGATTGATGAAGATGATGAGAAAGCATTTTTTGAATTCCGAATAAACGTGGATGAACTTACCGGAGATGTTGCCCTGGTTATCACCGATTTTGCTGAAGAAGATGAGAAGGAAGAGGCCATGGAATTATGGGAATCACAGGTCTCAGGTCTCAAACATACGCTGGGTCTGATTTAACACATTTACAAGAATCATTCAAGAATATTTCGGGTTAGAAAAAATATCCTGAAATTTTGCACACACCCCTGCCAATTTAATTACATTTGTTCCGTTAACAGGTCAGGTACGTCTTTATTTATACTATGGCGTAAAATTTGTTATAGTGAATTTACTGTTGATGCTGTACCCGGGTGGTTGTGTACAGATTTATTTAACTGAAGTGTAAAACCATGGTTTTCAAGCCATTTGTATATTCGAAGTGAAGCGATTACATTTTTTCATCATAAAATCATTTATAGGTCCGTTTATCCTTACATTTTTTATTTCCATGTTTTTGCTGCTTATGCAGTTTTTGTGGAAATATATTGACGATCTTGTAGGTAAAGGCCTTGAGTTTAGCATCATTGCCGAGTTATTGTTTTACACATCGGCCAGTCTGGTACCCATGGCATTACCTTTAGCCATCCTGTTGGCTTCTCTGATGACCTTTGGCAACCTGGGCGAAAACTATGAATTACTGGCACTTAAAGCTGCGGGCATCTCCCTTCAGCGTATAATGAAACCTCTGATTATTTTCACCGTCCTTGTAAGCATCGGAGCTTTCTTTTTCTCAAATAACGTATTGCCTGTTGCCAACCTCAAGTTTAAATCACTCTTGTACGATGTCAGGCGGCTTCCTCCTGAATTAAGCATCAGGGCCGGAGTTTTCAACAGCGGAATCGAAGGATTCAGCATTCGTGTCAGTGAGAAGGATCCCGAAACCGGTCTGCTTGAGGATATTCAAATTTATAACCACTCTGACAACAGAGGCAATGTCAGTGTCACCATTGCCGATTCTGGTTACCTTAAAATGACCGCAGATGAATCAAAAATTCTGCTTACATTGTACAACGGTTATTCCTACAATGAGCTTAAAGAAAATGCCCAAAGCCGGCGCAACAGAAGCTATCCTCATCAGCGCGATGAGTTCACCGAGCAACAAATGATTATCCCCCTGCCATCTATGGGATTGCAGCGATCAGATGAGAGCTTGTTCAAGAATGCTTATTCCATGAAAAGCATCCGGTTGCTTGAAGAAGCTCAGGACTCTATAAAAGATAGAATAAACGACCTTCATGAAAAATATACCAATAACCTGGTACTGACCAATCTGTTTAAAAAGAAAGAATCACACATGAGAAACAGATCAACAATTCCAAGACCCATTGAAAAAAGCAGGATACAAAAAAACCTGTCTCCGGATACACAACAGGTAAACCCAAATCAGGACTCCGGACATATTGCAGATGAAGATACAGCGTTGGCTCATATCATGGTGGATACCATATCCCAAAAAAACAAAGATACTGTATTAAAGGTTGAAAATGACTCTGCATCCCTTAACGAACAAATGGCCGTGCTTTCACCACTCGATACCATGGACATTCATCTCGATACTGTGTTTAATAACATGGGCCTGATGGACCAGCAGCGGGTCATCAGCCTGGCATTATCTTATGCCCGGAACACCCACAGTTATGTGAAAAACAATAACCGGATAATTGGGACGGATATTTACAGGCTTCGCCGTCATGAAATTGAATGGCATCGCAAATTCACACTGGCTTTTGCATGTTTCATCTTCTTTTTTATAGGCGCTCCGCTGGGAGCCATCATCCGCAAAGGTGGCCTTGGTATGCCGGTAATAATTTCTGTGCTGTTTTTCATCCTGTACTATATGATTACCATTACAACAGAAAAATTTGCCCGCGAAGACATTCTTTCGGCTTTTATGGGAATGTGGACTGCTTCCATGATTCTGCTACCTACCGGGATGTTTCTCACATATAAGGCTACAACCGATTCTGTTATTCTGAATATTGAAACATATACCAGCTTTTTGAAGAAAATATTTGTTCTAAAGGGAAGGAAGCTTGCGCAAACAGCCACCATCAGTTCGGCTATTTTTGAAGAAGAATCTCTTGACCCGGATCAGGTATTGACTCAGATGCAGCACCTTCACAACAGCAAAGAGGCGCTACG
Source organism: uncultured Bacteroidales bacterium (assembly GCA_964652315.1). Taxonomy (GTDB): domain Bacteria; phylum Bacteroidota; class Bacteroidia; order Bacteroidales; family JAAAOM01; genus CAZZBU01. The sequence goes on along the minus strand of CAZZBU010000250.1, from coordinate 415 downwards.
CGAAAAGGTGATACAGGCTTCAAAGGTGAAAAACTTCTTCAACCTGCATGTATTTGATGCTTTAAAACTTCAATTGGCAGAATTTATAAACACGTATGTGGATACATACGGCATACTGAATACCTCCAACTATTTAAATAACAAGCAAATCAAGAAAAAAACCATGGAACTGCCAGCGCTGGAGGCATCCGAATTCGAAATACTTTTTATTTCAAAACGGATAAAAACCATTTTAAGCATTCTGGTACCTGTAGGATTCTTATATTTCATTGATTACAGACTGAAAATCAATGCGCTTCGATTCAGGCTTAACCGTATCGACGCCATATTCAACACCATTGAAAAAGCAATTGAAAGTACCGCAACAAAAAATGAAAATACTCCAGCTTTGTAATAAATTCCCTTTTCCACCGGC
>CAZZBU010000249.1:0-3212 GCA_964652315.1 uncultured Bacteroidales bacterium | reverse complement strand
GGGAATACTTTAGGATCAGGGCTCATCCACCTGCCCAGCCGTGGGTCGAGTTGGCGGAAGAAGGTGGTGTAGGCGTTGCCGCCCATCAGCTCACGGTCGCGCTCAGAGCCCTGATAGCCAAAACGGTATGCCTCGCCGGTAAAGGTACGGTGGGGCATGTCCAGGCCGAAGGGATTGTATTTGTTTGGGTTGCCGTCCATATGTTGTTCAATATGCTGGCTTAAATATAATCAAATTATGCGGTGGCTGAAAATCTTCAGCATTTACATTGCTTCCTGAACCTGCCAGTGACCCCATGATCTGGCAGCGTTAAAAGATTATTTTGCGGATAGGTCTGTTGAGGGTTCGGCATAGCGTCCTCGCTATGTCAGTGAAGCCCCGGCATCTTGCCGGAAAAAACAGGACTTGTAACACATTGAAAGATCATAAGGCCAGAGACCTTGATTGCAAGGAGGTAGCGAGGACGCCTGCCTGTTAGGCAGACAGGCTACGCCCGACCGTACTCATTTCATCTGCGAGCAGGTAACAAACTTCATAACCACAGTCTGTTTATCTATCAGCTGTGCAATTAATCCTTTAAAAATTCTCATACTTGCAAAAAATCCCCATACCACATATCCCCGGCAAGGTTCCCATAAGTCTCATTAAAAAAAGCAACTTGCAACATACGCGTGAATTTACCGGGTTTCCCGTTGCCAATAAGAGCATCATCAACCCGAATAACCGGAGTAACCTCATTGCCGGTTCCCATTAACATCATTTCATCAATCGTGTCAAACTGTGCCGCAGGAAAGGGTTTTTCACTGACGGGTATTCCTTTGTGCCTGCAGATTTCCAACACGACTTTTTTTGTAATACCGGGTAGAATCAGATTGGAATCCGGGTGGGTAATGAACACCCCATTTTTGATGATGCCAACGTTAGAGTGGGAGGCTTCTGTTACAACCCCATCACGGATTAAAACACATTCCGAAGCATTTTGCCGCACGGCTTCTTCGTATAAGAGGGTATTGGGCAACAGGGCTATGGATTTAATGTTGCAACGCAACCAACGGTTATCCGGTCTGGAAATCACAGCAACACCTTTTTTCATGTTTTGGAATCTTCCCGGAAACGGAAAAACCGATACATAGATGGTTGGGACTATATCAGTCGGGAAATGATGAATCCTGGGATGGGCGCCCCGGGTTACCTGAATATAAATGCCTGCATATTCATGCTGCAAGTTGTTTCGTTGAATCAATTCTAATCCTGCATATTTGATGGCCTCGGTGTCTTCATTTCGAATGTGAATTTCATTCAGGTTGTTTACTAAACGTCGGATATGATCATCCATTCGAAAAGGATGTCCTTTGTAGACTTTGATTACTTCATACACGCCATCGGCAAGCATAAAACCCCGGTCCTCGGGTGAAATGTGCGCGACTGATTTATCCAGAAATTCTCCGTTAAGGTATACAATCATAATTGGTTTTTATTATTTTGCGTTAAATTGATTCTCAATAATAGAAGAAAACCATAAATTTATCAATTAATCAGGTTAGCGTGTTATCTATTAAAAAATAATTGACATGATAAAACTAAGATCTTTCTTAATTATATTTCTATTCGGTACGCTGGGTTTAATCTCTTATTCACAGGAATATGTGCAGGTTTGGGGTGATGAGTTTAATACGCCCGGGTTGCCTGACAGTACAAAATGGGGGTATGAGGAAGGCTTCATCCGTAACGGGGAATTGCAGTATTATACGGTTCGCCGTCAGGAGAATGCCCGCATCGAAGACACCGTATTAATCATTGAAGCCCGGAAAGAAAATTACAAGGGTGCGGAATATACATCAGCCAGCTTAATTTCCAGAGGCACAGGCGACTGGAAATATGGTAAAATCGAAATCAGCGCAAAAGTACCCAACGGAAAAGGTACCTGGCCTGCCCTCTGGATGATGCCAACCTATAGCGTATACGGCGGATGGCCAAAAAGCGGTGAGATTGACATTATGGAACATATTGGAGTAGAACCCGAACACCTGTTTTTCTATTGCCACTTCGAAGGCACAGACGGCACCGGCCATCAATCGAACGGTAGCGGGCCCATTACAGCCATCCCTGAACCATATAACAAGTTTATAAAATTCACCCTTATATGGACACCGGATCGCATTGAGTGGTATGCCAACGGACAAAAATACCACCAGTACACCAAACCTTCGGATGACTACCGTCGCTGGCCGTTTGACAAAATGTTTTACCTGATTATGAACCTGGCCTACGGCGGAAGCTGGGGCGGTTATGATGGGGTGGACGACTCCAAACTGCCACATCAGTACATGATTGATTATGTGCGTGTTTACCAGTTGCAGGAATCCGAAGGGCCATTCAACCTGGAAGTTTTACCGGCTGAAGGAGGTGAGGTAAGCATTAGCCCTGAGATGGATATGTACCCTGACGGAACAGAAGTTACACTCACAGCCACTCCGGCCGAAGGATATGCCTTTGAAGCCTGGAAACACTTTAGCGGAGCAAATCCTTATACCTTTATCTTGCGCAAAAACATGTCCATTACCCCTTCCTTTGTGGATACCCTGGAGTACCTTTCTAATACTTCATTTGACCAGAGTTGGGCAAACTGGGTGTTTTATACGTATGAAAATGCCTCCATTTATTATGAAGCCGATGTGATTGACAGCACCTTTGTCATTGACGTGCGCCAATCGCCGGGTGTTGACTGGCAACTTGGATTTCAGGAGCTGAACCTATCACTTGAAAAAGGCAATTACGTGCTCACCTTTGATGCCTGGGCCGAACAACAGGAAAGCCTGCTGATTACCGTATCAAAAAACTATGGCGATTATGCCGCTTTGGTTGAAAAACGGGTGGATATTACCAGGCAGGAAACCAGCTATACTGTGCCTATTGAGATGACTGCCTCCAACGACAATGTGAGGCTGTATTTTGGCATCGGTAATTTTTCCGGAAAGTTTTATATCGACAACATCAGCCTGAAACCTGAGATTGCCACAAACATGAATACACCCGGACACATGGAATCAAAACCAGGTATGGTGGTTTATCCCAATCCGGTCAATCATGAAATTGCCGTGTCAATTCCGAAAGCCTATTTTCAAGAGGAAAACAGCTTGCAGGTTTTGTCACCGGATGGACGTATTATTCAGAAAAAAACAAACATCAGCCGCAACGGTTTATGGAATTTA
>CAZZBU010000248.1:0-3231 GCA_964652315.1 uncultured Bacteroidales bacterium | reverse complement strand
CTCACTGCCAACTACTGGCAGTCAGATATTTAATTTACTTTTTTTCATCTTTTTTCTTAAGTAATCCTTGAATTCCGGGGTTTCCAGTACCTCTATATCTTCACTCAATCCAAGCACAAACCGGCCAACTCCATTGTAGCTGCAAACCGTTGTTTCAAAAATGTACTTACCATCATCACATCTGGTCAGGTACTTTTCGCCCAGCGGATATTCTTCAGCGAGTAAACTTGCTGCTCTTAACGAAAGCCGGAGTTTTACAGGCAGGGTCTGCAAGGTACTAATCCTGAAAACATCGGTTTCACCGGCCTTGTGCATCGCTTCATGTCCAAAAGGGGTGGTTAAAACTTTTACACTACCAATCCGGGAGGTTTTAAAAAGTTTGTTTTGCATGCTTTCAAGCTCATAGCACCAGATATTCACAAAGCTGCTGGTAAAAGATACGGGTTCAACTATTCTGTCGGTAATCTCATCGCTGTTAGCCGATTTATATTGCTTTAGTATAATTTGTCTTTTAGTCTTGATAGCCTCTAAGATAGCGTGGATGTTTTCTGTTTGTTCTTTTTTAATGGCCACCCGGGCTATTCCTTCAACATTATAAAGCGAATAAAGCTTATCTATCAGGTTTTTCTTTATCATGTTGCTATCCTCAATGCTGTGAATGGCTTTACTTAAAATCCAGGCTTCTTCTTCAGAGAAATGCAACAAATCGCTTAAATCTTTCCCTGCCCCTTCGTTCCTGTTGATCCTGTAATATCCGTTTTTGTGATCCAACACAATTCCGGCTTCACGTATGCTGTTCAAATAACGGTACATGGTTCGTTCCGGTAACTGAAAACGTGCCATAATTTCATCTTTTGAATATCCAAAACTACCCAACAGGTAAAGGATGATTTCCAGTACGGTTTGTAAACGGGAGAGGTCTGTCATGTCAAATCAATTAGGGTTTCATGTTATTTATCCGTCTGCAATAATTACTGATGCGTCTGGTAATTTCATTATGAGCAATCCAAGATAACAAAAATTCAGTGAACAATTGATCATCTAACCGTCATTTTTATCAACACCTGGTATGCATTCCTTGTCATGAGCCGTAATGCCCGGTTGTAAAATCCTCTAAATAAATAAACCCGGTCGAAAGTCGCCTCTCAGCCGGGTTTACATCACTCTTTATCTGTATCACACATAATTAAATGGTTATGGGGCGTTATGCCCCGGGAAAGGCATTATCTATTCCAATGCTCCTTCCGCTTCTTCTTCCACCTCATTGGAAGTTTCGCCACGGTTGGCCATCAGGGCATTGTACTTATCAATGAGTACGTTCAACTCTTTTATGAGCGCATCATATCCCTGCTCCGGTTTCAAAGTAGCATGCGCAACGGTATGGTCTGCAAGCTCACGGTATTGGCCAATACCCTCTTTAATTACCTCACCGGCACTGATAGATTCTGCAGCAGCCTCTTCACTAACCCGCTTCAGGAATATCTGGTTAAAGGCAGTGTTTTTCGTGCCCAGCCGTTCGAATAAATCAGTCATGGGTAAAAGCTCCACTGCCTGCTTTAATTCCGGAATAGTAGTAACATCCAGTACCAGGTTTTCAACAGCGCTGGTTTCAGCCTGATAATTTAAATAGTAAATTTTTGGCCCGTATTTATCTAGCACTTTTAACACCCGTTCACCAGCCAGTTTTTTTTCTTGGTCGTGATGATTAAAGAACGCATCTGCCATCTTGCCAATGCAGATGAGGGTTTCGTCACGCTCCTGATCCAGTTGGGTCAATTGTTCTGTCAGCGCGCTACCACGGTCTTTTTTAAATACCTTACTCAAGGTTTCATTGGTCTGTTCTAAGGGCGTCAACTGGTCAGTAAGCCCTAAATCAGCAGCCGTGTTTTTCATATATATACCTGAACTACGTCCACAAAAAACTGGACAAATTCATTGACTCGAAATTTTTTGAAAATTACAGTATTAATCATAACTGAATAATTTAACATGAATAATTAAGATTATTTATTGTGATACATTGGAGATTTTTTTTCTTCCTAGAATAGGGCATGTTTGCAATTGCAGTTTTCTTCCTCTCGCGGTGGAGAGCATTTTCGCAATTGCGGTTTTCTTCTCCTCGTGGTGGAGGACATTTACATACTATCGGTTTATATCCAGTGCTAGTTCCTCGCATCGTAGCAACAATGCGCATATTCCAGCGATTGGGGATGCATTCCAACCGAAGCATGTAAATCCGATTAAGGCAGACGATAACTATAAAACTTGCTATGATGTTGTGCATAGTCGCTTTATTATGGCCGGGTTATTTAATGTTTTGTTTACGGGCCGTTAGTTATTAATCATGACGAATATCATGTTTTATTTTTAAAAATGCAAGTTTTAGTGGAAAAAAATTGGCGCGAAGTTTTTGTTTGATAATGGAAGTGCGCCTTTGAGCCGCGCTTTCGATGCCTGACCAACTAAACGCAACAAAATATAACGGCATTCATATTAAGCCTGGTGATTCGATTACTGAACCCACGAAGGCTGCTAATCTACTGTATGTTATTCCGTGGCATGTAAGGTATGGTGCATATGGCCTGGACTCTGCGTGCCACGGGAATATGCCGTTACCGGCAACCAGGGGTTGAAACCCCTGGCTAGTGATATTCTGTCCCTACGGGACAAGACCATAGATAGTAGCAAAAGGTCTTGGTTATTTAACATTGGTTATTGATTTTTATTTGTTATTTGTTTTTTGTTGCTTGGCATTTTTCTTACTCTGGTCTTCGGTCTTCGAACTCCGGACTTATCCCAAATTTTCCCCGTCGGCAGGTTACCTGTTAATTCTAATCAATGTAGCGTCGCGACGGGATTCCATGCCCTAACATTACCCAGGCCTGCGTTCGGCGTTGCCTCACTTGACCCGGGCTACTGCTTTCGCGCCCTTGGCGCTTCAATATAGGATTAATATATGGCTATTTCAACATTTAACCATTGTATATTGGTTCTTATTTGTCATTTGTGTTTTGTAGGTTGTTATTTCTCCTGCTTTGCTTTAAACTTTGAGCTTTTTTACCACCGTTATTTGTTATTTCCTACTCCGGTATTCGGACTTCCGTCTTCGGTCTTAACATACATTTTCCCCTTTGAGCATTCAACTTCCCTAATACCACTTATATATCCTTAGGCCAATAAAAAAGCAAAACAACCCAAACCCGCCCAGTATGGCTATGCCATCCAGTGCAT
>CAZZBU010000247.1:0-3298 GCA_964652315.1 uncultured Bacteroidales bacterium | reverse complement strand
ATAATTTCAGTCAGGTCGGTCACCTGTTCAAACATCCGTTGATCAGTATCGCTAAGCTTATTGTGTTTTTGGATGTTTAATACATATAAGCCTATCCCCAGCATGATCACCACAAATGCTGCACTCAGGATGATGTTTAGCCTGGTTCCGATTTTCAAATCTTTCATTCTCTTCATTTCGCGCGTTTTTAAAGTTTTCGGGGAAGCTAGAAGGATGGTTGCATTTAATTACGGATTTTGAATATGGGGGTTGAAAGGATTATGGTGATTTATCGTTCCATGCACTGGTGATTTGTATCATCCGATACATGATGCATTATACGTTGTGGGTTGTTTTTGAGAAATAAGGGTTGAGTTGTTAATAGCTTAAAATGAGGGGTATGGCATTGATTTCCCTGTTAATTAATGGGATTAAAAAAAGTGCAAAGAATGCCTTTTGGCTACTTTGCACTTTACAGTGTTAATAAGGATTACCTTATGAATACCATGAATCCGAATCCTGATTAACGCATTCATTCAAAGTTTTCAACATCGGCAGGTACAGGAGAACTTACGGAAGTGTGTTTCCGGACCATGTCCCCCAGGGTAATTTTAAAGGTTGTTCCCTTAGTATACGTGGAGGTAAAGTTTAGAGAACCACCAAGCTGCTCTACATAATTTTTAGCTATGAACAAGCCCAGCCCAAGGCCGCCGTATTCGCGGTTGACACCTTCATTTCCCTGACGGAAAGGTTCAAAAATTATGCTATGTTGCGATTTTTTTATGCCTATGCCGCTATCGGAAACGCTTATTTCCACCTCTCCTGTATTGTTGATCCTTTCCACATCAACAATAACGGACCCCCGCATGGTGAATTTTAAGGCATTATCAAGCAATATTTCAATGGTTGAAATAAACTTGGATCGATCCGTTTCAAGAAACATGGACTTTTTCTTTAGTCCATTAAACTCAAGTTTTACATTTTCGTTTACTTTATCGGCAAAGCGAAGGATAATGTCTTCCAATTCATTGCAGACATTAAAACTGGTGGTGTTTATTTTAGAATTTTTGGTGATTAGCATCGAGGCATGCATTATGTTGTCCATTAACTGGAGAAGGCGTTGGCTGCTTTCAATGGATATTTCGCTGTATTTTTTGACTTTTTCATCATTGGTATGATGACTAATCAATTGGTTAAAACCAATAATACCATTTAAGGGAGTGCGCAATTCATGTGAAATATTTTTCAAAAAGATGTCTTTTAGGGCATTGGCTTGTTTTTCCTTTTCTACGGAGGACTCGAGTTCATTATTCTTGTGTACAAGTTCCTGTAAAAGCCTTTTGTTCTCTGTTTTCATTCTATAGGCATCAACGGCATTTTTCAGAATGATTCTTGTTTCTGATGGTTTCCAGGGTTTTTGAATAAAACTGTAAAAAACGGTTGAATTCATGGCATTAATGGTGATATCCAAATCGGCAAATGCCGATATTATGATAAATACTGTATCCGGAATAAGTTCATGGATGCGTGTGACAAACTCAATTCCGTTTTCATCCGGCATTTTATAATCAACAAGTACTACTTCAAAGGTTTTTTCCATAAGAAAATTATATGCTTCGTCCAGACTTGTGGTAATTGATATGTCATACTCCCCTGAGAATACCGCCTTAAAACCAATTAAATTTTCTTTTTCATCATCAATATAAAGCAAATGGGGTTTCTTTTTCATAATTCAGTCCTGTTATATATTCCTGGTACTACGATAATATTATTTAATAATTCAAAGGGTTAGTTGACAGAAACATTACAGGCTTACTATCCAGGCACATTTTTCATATTCCTCCTTATCCGTATAATAATCCAGCAATTTTTTTCTGAAACCTTCATTATTATAAAATGGATTATTTTCATTAAAGCTGATTCGTTGTTCAATTACCCCTGCAAATGCTTCATCAAAACTCATCGTTTGTTGCGGTTTATTGCCTGGTTTTTCGCTGGCCAATGCGGGTTCTTCCTGTCTGATCCCTTCCGATCCTTCCATCTTATTTTGGACAACTTCCTTAGCCTCTGTTGTATTTTCCTGTTCAACGAGTTCATTAGCCAGTTGATTTAGGAAATCCAACAGGTCTTTGTGCATCTCAATGAACCTGATATTTTTTTTGGATATCTTATTGTTCTGGGCATTATAACTGTCGAGTTTGGCCGAGCGTTCGCGTGATACCTGTTCGGTGTTGATAATGAATTTAGTAACTTCATTGTTATAACTCATCTTTGCAGCATTTTCTCTTACCACCCGTTCCATCTCTTTTAGTACGTCCCATGCAGGGATGCTCCGTATAAATTCGTAATTTTTCATGATTTACATTATTTAGTATTTGACATTTATTTTTTTTGACTTAAAACTTTTCATACTCATCTTCATCATTATATTCCAGCAATATATTTGCTCCTTTTTCCTGTTTATTTTCAGAGAATTTTTTCTTTGACTTTACTGAATTACCAGGATTGCCGGGTTTTTGATTGATTACCGGAGCAGCGGTAGTCCAAATGTCATTCTGGTCGATTTTGAAAAAAGCCACAGCATCTTTAAGTGATTCTGCCTGTGATGACAATTCCTCGGCGCTTGTAGCCAGCTCTTCGGAGGCTGCTGCTGTTTGCTGGGTAATGGTGTTGAGCTGCTGTACCGCGCTATTAATTTGGTTTGAACCGGAGTTCTGTTCCAGGCTGGCAGCGTTAATTTCCTGAACCAGCTTAGAGCTGTTCTCTACTTTAGGCATTACTTCCATCATTTTGTGGCCGGCTTCATCCGCGAGTTTGTAGCTGCCTTCAGCCAATCCGACAATTTCTTCTGCTGCAACTTTACTCCGCTCAGCCAGCTTACGTACCTCTGCTGCCACTACTGCAAATCCCCTACCATGCTCACCTGCACGGGCAGCTTCTACTGCAGCATTCAGGGCAAGCAGGTTGGTCTGAAAAGCAATTTCATTGATGATCTGAATTTTTTCAGCTACCTGCTGGTTCAGTTTAACAGCTTTCTCTGACCGTTCAGCCACTGCTTTAATTCCTTCCAGGGCATCTTTAGATATTTTTTCTGTTTCCTTTGAATTATCGGCATTTTGCTGAATGTTGGCAGCCATCTCTTCCATGGAGCTCGAAATTTCCTCTACTGACGAGGCCTGTTCATTAGCCCCTTCTGAAAGCTGCTGTGATCCTGAGCTAATCTGTGTGCTGCCGGCAGCAACACCTTCAGCCCCGTTTTTAATGGTAGATACAATGTTCATGAGTTTGTTCTTCATATCCTGCAATGCGCCTGCCAGAA
>CAZZBU010000246.1:0-3350 GCA_964652315.1 uncultured Bacteroidales bacterium | reverse complement strand
CTTAAAATGGGCATTGAAGGCACCAGGGTAAATGTAAAACTTGAACATCATCATCATAACCACACCGGCAGTAATCATGGCCATCATCACCATCATCATGAACCACACCGGCATTTAAAAGACATCAAAAAGCTTATTTACGAAAGTAAACTCAGCGAGCGGGTAAAAGAAAAATCCCTGGATATATTTCAGCGAATTGGTGTTGCTGAGGCAAAAATCCATGGCAAAACCGTTGAGGAGATCCATTTTCATGAGGTGGGTGCCATTGATTCCATCGTAGATATTGTGGGAGCAGCTATCTGTCTGGAAAACCTGGGCGTGGATAAAATCATGGCCTCAAGGGTGGAAGTAGGTGGTGGCATGGTAAGATGTGCCCATGGTGTGTTTCCTGTGCCGGCGCCGGCTACAGCCGAAATATTAAGAAATATTCCAATCAGGAAAGGAAGCGTACAAAGCGAAACCACCACACCAACGGGTGCAGCTATACTGGCGAGCTATGTTAATGAATTCACAGACAAGGTGGATTTTTCCATCACAAAGACAGGTTACGGCATTGGTCACAAGGATTTTGACATTCCGAATGTATTGCGGGCTCATCTTGCTGAAGCAAAAGAGACATCTGCTGAACAAACTATAAGCTATCTTACCGAATGCAACATCGATGACATGAACCCGGAATGGTATGATTATGTTATGGAAAAGCTGTTTGAAGCAGGGGCCGAGGATGTTTTTTACACCCCCATACAGATGAAAAAAGGCCGGCCAGCAGTTAAGCTATCAATATTGCATGATGAAAAGAGGAGTGAAGCCATTAAAAGCCTGCTTTTCAGGCATACCAGTACCATTGGCCTGAGAAAAACAAAGGTTCAAAAAACAATGCTTCAAAGAGAAGAAAAAAAACTCCAGACGAAATACGGAGAAATTACCATCAAATATACGGTTATTGATGATGGAAACCGGAAATGGAAGCCGGAATACGAAGATTGTAAACGGATTGCTGAAAAGCACAACATAAGTTTACAGGAAATCTATAACGAAATAAATCTTAACATACATGACTGAAGAAGCGTTGAAAAAGATTCTGGAAGCGGTCAGAAAAAATGACACCTCCATAGAAGATGCAGTAAAAAAGATTAAGGACAACACATTTAAAGATTTGGGTTTTGCGGTGGTTGACACCCAGCGTGAACTGCGAACCGGTTATCCGGAGGTAATATTTTGCCAGGGAAAAACCACCGGGCAGGTGAGGGAGATTGTAAAGACCATGTTGGAAACCGAAAACAACATTCTGGGTACCCGTGCTACCGAAGATATGTATAAAGCAGTAAGGGAGATTAACCCAGATGTTAACTACAATCCCATGGCCAAAACCATTTCCATTGTTAAAAAGCATTTGCCATCCCCTGATACCTATATTGCAGTTGTTACAGCCGGCACTTCTGATATACCCGTAGCTGAAGAAGCAGCCATTACTGCCGAAGTTTTTGGAAATACTGTTAAAAGGGTGTTTGATGTTGGAGTTGCAGGAATCCACCGGCTTTACTCAAAACTTGACATCCTAAGAGATGCACGCGTGCTTGTGGTTGCTGCAGGCATGGAAGGTGCCCTGCCAAGCGTTGTGGGCGGCCTGGTAGACAAACCTGTTATTGCCGTTCCGACCAGCATTGGTTATGGGGCAAATTTCAACGGCCTGGCTGCATTGCTTGGCATGCTCAATTCCTGTGCAAGCGGGTTGAGTGTGGTGAATATTGATAATGGGTTTGGGGCTGGATACTTAGCTAGTATGATAAATAAATTGTAGGAGATTGAAATCCGAAGTCCGAAGACCGAAGCCCGGAGACCGAAGTCTGCGAAGGAAATGACCAATATTCAAAATACAACGGATTAACAATGAGAATTGGGAAGGGTATATTTTTTTGATATATTTGTAATATGAGTAAGACAGATGTTAATAATACTATTAATAAAAGCTGGTTAGATCCCGATACTGAATTAACGCTGGAAGATTTCACCAAAGGGATTGAAAAGGCAGAACATGGTTCATTTAAATCTGTCCAGGATTCCATGATTAAATTTGAAAAATGGATGAAAGACAGGTCAAAAAAATAATTGTATCAGATCAATTTGACCTGGATATTTTTGAGGTTTTTGAATACGGCGAAAAGACCTTTGGAAATGCTGCAGCAAGAGCATTTGTTGCTGAAATATACTCCCTGATTTGGACTTTGGATGCAAACTATCTTCTTTTCCCTGAAAACCGGTACCTGAAAACCCCGAATAAAAGCTACCGAAATATTATCATTGGTTCTTATCTAATAATTTATAAAATCGAGAAAGAGATAATAAAGGTTCTAAGAATTCTTAGAAGCGAGGTAGGTATTAAGCAAATTAAAAGTGCCAGAAAAGCTGAATAGATAGTAATACAAAAAATATTTCATTCCTTCCTGCCCTTCGTGCCATCCTTCGTGGTCTTTGTGGTAAATGAAACAAAATTAACCACAAAGTACTCAAAGGTAGGTCACTAAAAAACACGAAAAGTAAGTATATGATGAATAGTATTGAAAAAATCTTTAAAAAAATGGAATCAAAAGAGTAATATTTTAGTGTCATGTCATGTTTAATTTTTCGATTGAACCACTGTCAAGGTTTTCAACCATTGTCAGGGTCTGCCCCGTCTGTGGTCAACGACGTGGTTAAGCGACATTATAGTCTTGACATAACACTAGTGCCCTTCGTGTATTACCTTTGTGCCCTTTGTGGTAAATAAAAATGAATAAAATAATTCTTCCCACCGCATATTTCGGCAACATCGAATACTACAGTCTCATCAAACAGGCTGATAATGTATTGATTGAAGCCCATGAGCATTACATCAAACAAACCTACCGCAACCGCTGTGAGATTGCCACGGCAAACGGACCATTAGCACTGACCGTACCCGTAAAATTCTCCAACACAAAAAAAACCATAGTCAAGGATGTGCGGATCGACTATGACACCAACTGGCAAAAAATTCATTTCAAGGCCATAGAATCGGCCTATCGCAAATCACCTTTTTATGAGCATTATATGAATGAGTTTATGTTTGTTTTTAAAAAAAATGAAAAATACCTCCTCGACCTGAACTGCAAAATCCATGAGATACTTTGCACATTGCTGGAAACAGGCACTCCATACCAGCTAACCACAAATTTTCAGCCTGAACCTCCCTCCCAACCCGATTACAGGCAAATACTCTCGCCAAAAATTCAATCGCAATTTCAAACCCCGAAATATTACCAGGTATTTGAGGAGAAACATGGGTTTTTGGCTAATTTGAGTGTGTTGGATTTGTTGTTTTGTGAGGGGAG
>CAZZBU010000245.1:0-3398 GCA_964652315.1 uncultured Bacteroidales bacterium | reverse complement strand
TGGCATCACGCATCGTAGAGCAGGAGGGAAGGAACCTCTGCCTGGCATGTGCCGGTGATTCGTATGGGTTATTAACGGGCAATGGGATTCAGTAGGAAGTAGCTCAAGGGAGAAAAGCTCAAAATCTAAAGCGGTGATCAGTGAAACCGTGATCGGTAATCAGTGAAACGGTAATCGGTGAATTGGTAATCGGTAAACGTGATCAGTTAAACAATAGTTAGCTGAAGGAATAAGGCTGGTGTATTGGGTTGTTAATTTCGTGAAAAAACCGGATAAAAAAGCCCGGTTACGGGCGAGATATTGATAGCCTGGGGTTTCAACCCCGGGTATATGGATACGGCAGATAGCATCGCGGCAGTTATCGGGTGACCATGAAATACCTCCGTTACTTGCCGCGAAATATTGTGAGGCAGGCAAAGAACTCATCCGGTACCCGTTCAAACCTTCACTGTACCGTAAAATCTGCCAATGTACCATAATAAATGCCAATATACCGGATAATTTCGGCAGTGTACCGCACAGAAAAGACAATGTAACACCAAAAAAGTACAGAGTAACGTTACCTTGTACTTTTTTGGTGTACCTCTTTAAAAATCTTATGGTACATTGTGAAAATTTAGTGGTACACTATGATTTTTAAACCTTCCTTTATAAAAATCCTGTAGTACACTTTGATTTTTTTGCCTTGCAATGTAAAATATTGAGGATACTTTGTGAAAATTTACCGTTACATTATGTTTGCTGGGGAGTTTGTTTTTGATGATAAAGGGAGCCGGGCGCTATTCGTTAGATAGGATTATTGTTAAGGGGCATGGAGCAATGGGTATATAGTGTAGGGCAGGTAGACATTTAGTTTTAATAATACCCACCTTTTTTTCTCAAAAATCCGTGTGTTTTTTAAAAACCAACCTGAATGCTGAAGGAAACAACCTTTGGCGATGGCAACCGAATGTTATCTTCAGGATGATGTTCATTAATATTCCAGAAGTGCCTGGAAATTTCTGAATCAAATCCTGAATAATTCGAGATTGAAAATAGCCTCTGTGCACTGATTCCAAGTATGAGACTTTTCATTTTTATCTTTTCAAGGAAATTACCCGGAACATGATAGGAGATATTGCAATAGTTAAGCTCAACAAAATCACCCGATTCAACATAGTTGTCAGAAGGGAGAAAGTTTGCCGGATGGTTGATATAGGCCCTGGGGAGCATACCGGGTTCATCCTGCCCCTGTACATGCCATCGGGATAAGACGGCCTTGCTTTGATTGGTTACCTGGTCTGTACGAGAGGTAAGGAGCGCCATGTTGTTGATGATTTTGTAACCCAACCGGTAATGAAACTGTAGGCTCAATTCAAACTGACGGACCATGATTCTGCTCCCAAATCCTCCTATGAAATCAGGAGTGGTGTTTCCAAGGTATATAAAATCCCGGCTGTCAATGACACCATTAAAGTCCTGATCTTCATACCTGGTATCTCCACCTGAAAATATGTATGAATTGGAATATGTGAGATCAACCGGGATCCCTGAATTGTCTGTAATTATCTCCCCATTTGCATCATACGCAATGGCATCATCATCAGTAGGAAAAATGCCTATATAATTTAAGCCATAAATGTTACCAGGTTCAGCGCCTGAATGCTGCATGGTTTGATAGCCTCTTGATGTGCCCGGGGTAGCGCTAATTGATTGGGCTTTTATTTTCTTTTTCAGATAACTTATATTAATATTAAAGTAAGCCTTCCAGTTTTGTTTGTCAACGACCAAATACTCCAACATAGTTTCAATGCCAAGGCTCTTATAATCTGTACTCTCTTTGAAGGCACTAAAGGCAGGTGTAGAAGCAATAATGCTTGTAAAAAAGTCTGTTTTAATATATAGGCTGTTTTTAAAAAGACTCAAATCAATTCCACCCCTAAATTCATTTTTTACAATATCTGATGAGGGTGAAGAATATTTTTGAGCAATTTGATGTTGTCTGTAAGTATAGCCTGCAGTGATCATCCCCTTATTTAAAAAATTAAGGTTTTTTAAAAAACGTTCTTTTGAGAATTCCCATCCGCAGGAGATTCCCAGAAAGCTGTTATTTTGAAGGTTGATTCCAGCGATGGTGGGTTTTTCTAACCGAAATGTTGCTGCGAACAGATATTTGTCAAGCAGCTGGTAATCAGCAGTAAACACACCCGAATGAATTAGTTTTTCACCCATGAAAGGTCCATTTACCCAGCGAACAACAGATCCAAAAATTGGATCGGTAGCCTGGGGTATACTTTGATTGGAATTAAATTCCCATACATCATTCTCCAGGGTATTGTATTCCACAAGCCAGATTCCACCCAAGGTAAAAGAATGGGGACCTGTGCTCTGTGGACTTGAAATAAAAACACCCATTCTGTTATTAAACTGCATGTAGTCAATGGTTTGTTGTTCATGGGATTTATAACCAGTATTTAACCAGTCTATTCCAATCGCATTATATGGTAAAAATGCTGAATAATCCCATTTCCCTGTTGTGTGCGTTATCTGCTCTGAAAAACGGAGCCATTTTAAGGGTTGGTAAGAAACTGTAAGCACACTGTGATTTTCATTTACTTTTTTATTCGCTTCACCTAAGTTGGCTACCGCAATGGGGTTATAAAATTGCAGTCCGGTTCCCTGATAATCCTGAATGGGAGTAAAGTATTCACCAGTCCTGCTACCATCCCTGTCATATTCCCAAATGGAGCGGTTTGGGGCAAGCTTATATGCCATGTCTAAAACAGGACGTACGGCACCGAGTTCATTTTCTACCTGAAAATTATCGTCATACTTTCGTTTAATAATTCTAGATTGCAAGGCAACAGATAGTTTCTCTGAAAATCGGTGGTTAAGTTTAGCATGTATAATACTATGATCGTAACCAGTGCTAATAATATTCCCGGTTTGATTCATGTGATTAAATGTGATCCCATAATCTGTTTTTTGAAAGGATCCATTCATGCCAATGTAATGATTTTGTGTCTGACCTGGCTTTGTGACTTCTTCCACCCAATTGGTGTTTGCTGAATAATTGTAAAAATCCTCAAAATCGCGGTCATACGCAAGCTCTGGTGGGCTATCAAATACTCCATTTTTATTGTACAGAGCTTCTAATTGTAGCGCAACGTACTCTTCACCAGAAAGCATGGGTAAGGTAGCTGGTTTAAACGAATGCCCATAGGTATATCCATAATTTACGTTAAACTTTCCTGGCTGGCTTTTTTTGGTTTCAATTAACAGGATGCCATTTACTCCTTCACTACCATAAAATGCAGTGGCAGCCGCATCATTTAATACGCTGATGGAAGCAATATCGTCAATGGCGATGGCAAGAGGGTTTGAAAATCCGATTCTATTTTCACTATAGGGTGCAATTT
>CAZZBU010000244.1:0-3433 GCA_964652315.1 uncultured Bacteroidales bacterium | reverse complement strand
GGATAAATCCTGGCCGATGATAATCCCGGATTGATCAATTAAAAATGTTGAACCGGCATAATGGATGCCGTATTTTATTTTTACTTCGTTATGATCCTCTTTTAAATCGGAAACCTGAATCCACGGCAGGGAGTCATTTTTTATGGCATTGGTCCAGGCATTGTGGTCATCATCCAACGAGACACCTATGATTTCGAAACCATAAGGGTTATACTTTGTGTAAATATCCCTTAAAGCCGGATGTTTTTTTCTGCAAGGAGCACACCAACTTGCCCAAAATTCAACAAGCACTATATTATCTTCAAAATCTGATAAAGAAATTGTATTGCCGGAAGTATCGGGTTGTTGAAAATCCGGTGCAAGCACTCCTGCTTTTACACCAAAAAGCCTGTTTTTAATAATCTCAGCCTCTGAGTGGTTTTTTAAGTCATCACTAAGGAGAGAATATAAATATTTAGCGTTTTCTCCGTCCTCATCATAAATGGAGTATTCTTTGAGAATGTCAAGACTAACGAATGCTTCAGGGTGTTTTGCAATGAAGTCATAATCCACTGAATCAATTTTCGGGATATACGATTGATCACGGCCACTATTATTATAATCAATTCTCAGTGCCGATGATTTCGCATAATATTCCTCATACAACAGATTTTCTATTCCCTCAATGGTTTTTAATTTATGAAGGGCATCAGCTTCTCCACTAAAGACATATTTATCATTGTTAAGGATAAAATGTTTCCATGTATCTGTTCTATCTTTTAGTATATATGTATAAAATCCCGGTTCATCAACCTGACCTTTGAACTCAAAATATCCCTCAATTATCATTGTGGAATCCACAATTTTTGTTTTATCCTCGACCTGGTATATTTGCCCTTTACACAGGTATAACACACTGCTATCTGCATTTTGAAGATTGCCTTCAATGATATATCCTGGCTCAGTTGAACAGGATATAAACATAAAAATCAGTATGATAAAAGTAGTGGCAATAGATCTAGGAAATTGTAATGCATGCATTGGAGTTGTATTTATTTGATTTCATATTTCGGGTTAATTCATTTCAAATATATGAAGTTAAATGGTTTATTGTTTGCTCTCATATAAAAATATGGGGTTTTTGTTTCTTCGCTGTGTCTTCACTATGTTGAAGTATTCTCGTAGTTTGACGTAGCGTCCTCGCTACGTCATATCCATCGCGGCATCTTGCCGCAGGTTTTATAAAACGTAATCAACATTTGCCTTCCATATCAGGCCGGAGGCCTTGATTGCATCAGCGCAGCGAGGACGCTACGCTGAACGCAGACAAAATACTAAACAGCAATTAAGCTGAGACTATTTGATTTTTAATGCCACAGGATTTAGCTTTCTAACAGAACCGTTTGGACCAATTGCTTTAACATCCTCGAAATAGATTTTATCGCCTGTGGTAAGTTTTTTAAGAAATGCTACTTGCTCATCAGTTAACACATTGGAAACTGAAGGATATTCGTGCGCAAAACCTACAAGGGTAGCGCTTATTTTGAAGCTTTCCACTTTAAACTGCAAATCAAAATCGAAATTCTGCATATGTGCAACCAGTTCATCAATTTTTAATAATTGCGCTTTGGAAATTTCACCTCCTGTTACATAATCCTGATCAATTCTAACAGCCGTTACCGGATTTGGGACTTCCTTCACGCGGAATTCCGTTCGTTGTATTTCTTTTCCTTTATGACTTACTGTAACTACTGCAGCCCCTGGTTGTCCGGGATTAATAATATATTCACCCTCATCGCCACGGATGTTACCATTGTCAATGGAAACTTCAAGTTCATCGGCATCATACCCTGAGGCAACGATAGTTACCGGGTTATTAACTCCGAGGTAGAGGACATTCATCTTTACAGGGGCAACGGCAGTTACTGTCTTTGATTTAGCCCCATCATTCACACATGCAATAGCTAAAAACAAAATCAACGCAAAGGGTATAAGCGCTATAATTTTGAGGTTTGTTTGTCGATTAATTTTTTGTTTTGTCATCATGATCATTCGTTTTTTAAGTAAGGATTGAAAACTGGAAGAAAGGCAGATGAGTCTTCCTTCGGTTACCTGATTTAAAAGGAGGGCCTGGTACTGCATTTTGTCAATACCGGTGTCCAGTGCTCCTTCATCTGCTAAATACTCATGCACCAACTGCACTTCCCTGCGAAATAACCAAACCACGGGATTGAACCACATAACGGCCGATAGCGTTTCAATCAGGATTAAATCAAGGGTGTGCCACTGTTGTGCGTGAACTTTTTCATGGGAGATTATTTCTTCAAGTGAATTATTGATATTGGATTTATGAATAAAAATCCACTTGAAAAAAGAAAAGGTTTGTTTGTATTTGGTATTATAAATAATCGTATAGTCTTTTCTCGGTTCCTTTTGCGAACGCTTGTAATAAACCAAAATTACAAGCGTCTGAAATAATAATCTAAGAAAGAGTATGCCCGAAACTGCCAGGTACATTGTAAAAAATAATTGCATCCAGTTAACGGAAGGATTTGAGGCTTCCTCCATCTCGGAAGGATTTTCCAACTGCCTTGTTGTGGTTCCAGGTGTTGTATAATTTGCTGCAATGGCTTCTGCTTCAGTTAATGACATCCTCTGGCTGATTGAACCAGCAAACGGCACATCAATCTCCACCCTGTGCAACGGAAGTAATACTGAAATTACCAAAGCACTCAATAGAAAAAATCGTTGCTGATGAAAATTTCTGTCCTTTCGGTAGAGCAATTTGTATACGCCAAACAGAAAGGTTATACTGAGAGTAGAAACGAAAAGGTATTGCATGGCTTTTTTATTTTTTTTGATTTTTAATTTCTGTTTCAAGCATTTGTTTCAGCTCTTCCAGTTCGTTTAAGCTCACATCTTTATTCGTTACAAAAGCAGAAACCATCTGCTTTAACGAGCCGTTAAACAACCCTTTAAACGTGTCTTTTAACACATGCTGTCCATACATCTTCTTCGTTACGATGGGGTAATATACATTTGTTTTTCCAAAGGTTTTGTGTGATACATAGCCTTTTTTTTCCAGGACTTTAATCACAGTGGCTACCGTATTATAGGCCGGTTTAGGTACTGGTAAGGCTTCTAATACATCACTCACTGCTCCTTCCTCTATCTTCCAAAGGGCTTTAAGTACTTCTTCCTGTGCTTTTGTTATTTCCTGCATCACTATTTTTTTTGTAAATATACTACATTATTTTAATTATAACTATAATTGTAGTATTTATTTCAAATATTATTATGAAATGTTTAGAAATTAATACATGCTGGGTTTAGCATGTCTTCCTAATAGAGAGGCCATCTCGCTATGTCAGCGTATTCGCATAGTTTGACTCAGCCAGTCTGTACAGGCAAGTTCCGGTCCTCGGACCAGTTTCGGAAATTGTGATTTGGTCAT
>CAZZBU010000243.1:0-3441 GCA_964652315.1 uncultured Bacteroidales bacterium | reverse complement strand
TCGTTGGTGATGTTTATTTTGGTGTCGCCAGCAACAATTAGTAATGATTGACCAGAAACTTCCAGTTCTTCAGCTTTTGTTTTCCCGGTATCTTCATCCAGATTATAATCTGCAAAGCCAACTTTGTCTCCATAAAGTTCTTTAACCGTTTCTTTTGATACATTTTCAACAGCATTGCAGGTTGCGCAACGGCGGGTATAGTGAAAATAATATAAATCAACTTTATCGTTGTTATTAATGCTGGCAGTTTCATCATTGTTATTTGCTTGCGCGGAACATGACATATTCATGCTTAAAGCCATTACAGCAAACAACAGTACTTTTAATGTTTTCATAATCCTAATTGTTTTGAGTTATAAAATTTTTTATTTCATTCATTGATGGTACCCGACCTGAGATGACAACTTTGTCGTTAATCACAAGCCCCGGAGTCTGCATGATGCCATAACCCATTATCTTTACAATGTCTTCTTCTTTTGTTACGTTGGCATCAACATTTAGCTCTGCAACTGCATCACGTGTGGCTTTTTCAAGTGTCTTGCACTTAGGACAGCCTGTTCCTAAAACTTTTATTTCCATAATATTAATTATTAATGTACTGATAAACTGATGTGTTGATCCCCATTCGTTCCTTTCGCGACAGGTTGTGCTAATTTATTGAATTTGTAATTAGCACATTAAATAATCAAACATCAGTACAACAAAACAATTCGTTGTTCGTCTATTAACGAACGAAAAAAAAATAAAATTGTTACAAACTAAAGAACTTTTTAAAAAGATTTTTAGCCTCTTCCCAGTTTTTTCTGTTCAAACAATATTTTATCCGGGGTGCTTCAATTTCTCCCTGAATTAATCCTGCATCTTTAAGTTCCTTTAAATGTTGCGAGAGGGTAGACTTCGCAATGGGTAAATCCTCTGTTAAATCACCACTGTAGCAGCAACTTTGTTTAGAAAGCAATTCAAGCACGTACAAGCGGATTGGATGGCCCATTGCTTTTGCATAGCGGGAGGCTTTCTTCTGTTCTTCCGTAATAATTTCTACTTTTAGCATTTTTTTGTTCGTTAAATACCGAACAAATATAATATGTTTTTCTAAAAGAACAAAGTCCTTTATTTTTTGGCTCCGAAAAGTATTGATATCTGTTTTTTGGATTAAACACCAGCATTATTTACAAACTCTTAATATCGTAAACCCTTTTTCAAAGTAGTTTTTTTAATTAAAAAACATACATTTGCATAGTCAGTAACACTAATTTTATAATAGTAACACGAATTATTATCAACTATGAAACGGATAAAAACCTTAACAGTAGTTTTAATGTGCTTATTATCAACAAATAGCTTTGCTCAGGAAATTCCACAAGATTCTTTGCGAACCATTGAGTTAGATGAGGTAGCTATTAGTGCGTTTCGTTCGCGTTTACAAAGCAAAGATATTTCACAGAGCGTATCAGTAATTGATGCGAAAGAGATAGAAGTATCGCCTTATCACAATGTAGAGGATATCATCCGCAGTATTCCGGGAGTATACAATTTTCGCCATTCCAGTCTGCATACCAACGGCATTGTCAGCCCCATTGACATGAGAGGAGTGGGAAAAAACAGGGTACTTATTCTCGTTGACGGGGTACCCCAAAACGATAATTTTAATAATGCCATAGCCTGGGTTGCCTGGGGTCATATACCCAAAGGGGCCATTGAACGGATTGAAATACTGCGTGGCCCCTCGTCCACCCTTTTTGGGTCGGAAGGCCTTGGCGGAGTTATTAATATTATTACTAAAAAACCTGGTGAAAAGCGTGCTACCAGTTTACAGGCCAGGGCCGGAAATGCTTCAACCTTTGGCGGGAATGTTTTCCACAGCCAGAAGCTAAACAAACTTGGCTTTATGTTAACCGGAGGGTATGAAGAAACCGATGGCTTTTACATGGTTGAAGACCCCGGGGATTATGAAATAAAGCGCTGGCGCAAAAAAGGGCAGGTGTATGGAAAACTATCTTATGATTTTAACAGCAGGTCAAAACTTGAGTTATCAGCGTTGTATTTCAACCAGGATGCCGGACAGGGTAGGGAGTTTTTCAGGCAGGAACTCATGCTCAACCAATATACCCTAAATTATTCCCAACTATTTAATTCGTTTCGGTTTAGCGGCACTGCTTACCTGAACCGGGCTGATAAAACTGCATACCAGGACAACGCTGCTGATAATTACACATCGTTAAACCGTAAAGAAAAATTTAAAAACATGTATAGCGCGGGAATAGATGCAGGTGTAACATTCTACAAATGGAAGCTAATGGACGTAACCTTAGGCACGGCATATAAATATACTTTTTTTGATTACAGTGTGGATTATATAAATAGTGAGCGTGATGCAGGGGCCCTGGGCGAACAGCAGCATGTGTCCCCGTTTTTATTTACTGACATTAAACTGTTAGACAATACATTGTTTTTAAACCTTGGATTCAGGAACGATTTTATTCAAACTTCGAATGCAAGCAACTGGGACACCCAGGCCAGCGCAGGAAAACCAGCCTACGACAGTACGTATAATGCCACAGAAGCCGGGAGTTTTTCTCCGAAATTCGGGATTACCTGGCACCCCGATTCCAAAACCACCATTCGCGCTTCGGCAGCAAAGGGTTTCAGGATGCCAAGTCTTTTCGAACTGTACAAAGTACATGTACGCCAGGGTGGTACCTATTACCGGCTGGCAAACCCCGATTTGAAGCCTGAAAACATTCAATCATGGGATATAGGTGCTGAACGTAACCTGTCCGGTAACTTTATGGCTAAAATCTCATTTTATCAATCCATGGCTACTAATTACATTGGCGACAGGCTTTTGGATTCTGCAAGATTTGCGGGTGGAACAAAAACCCGCTTTGAATATAAACTTGATAATATAAGTGAAGTGAAAATTAACGGGCTGGAAGTTGAAACGCAATGGCGCCTGTTAAATCACATGTCGGTGAATGCCAATTATACATACAATGTTTCTGAAATCGTAAAAGATGAGGAGAACGAGTCGCTGGAAGGCAATTATTTGCCCAATAACCCCAGGCATAGCGGCCATTTTATTGCAAATTACACGAATCCTGAAATAATCAATGTCTCATTCGGTGTTAATGTTTATGCGAAAATTTTCTATGATAACGAAAATGCCCTTGAAAAAGACAGCTATTATACCATAGATTTGTCGCTTTCACGTAAATTTATGGATAGGGTTACGGTTTATTTGAATGCAGAAAACATTTTAAATAACCAATATCCGATATTTTTGTCGCGCTCGAAAAGCAATACCATTGCCCCGGGGTTAATTATAAATGGAGGCATTAAGGTTGAATTTTAATTTTATTTTAAAAGCTTAAGACTATAGAGATAATTATTCAGGTAACATCCTGCTTTAACGGGGTGGTTACGTTCAAAAATTCGTTTTTT
>CAZZBU010000242.1:0-3461 GCA_964652315.1 uncultured Bacteroidales bacterium | reverse complement strand
AATATATACCCCTAATGTTATTTATGGATTTTTTATTAGCCTGACGGCTATGAGCAAGACGCTATACCGAATAGAGGATAATCATTCTATCAAACAGATTCGTTGATTCAAAAAATAAAATCCATAAAATAACGTTATTCCAATTCACTATATTTTAGAATTTTAAATTTATAGTACATCTTTTAGCTCAATTTGATCGTACTTGTTACATTTACAAGCTGAATTTTATTTAAAAAAGAATGAAGAGACTGATTTTATTTGCACTTGCTATTTTTGGTACTGCCACTCTTTTATCAGCTCAAAAAAGTAAGGTTTTTGGTGTGTTTCAGCTAATTGAAAAAGAAAAATATGCAGAAGCAAAAGGGATTATTGAAGACGCAATAAAAGAAAAGAAGACGCGTGAATGGCCAAGGACCTGGTATGCCAGAGGCATAATCTGCCAAAACGCATATAGGAAGGGAATGAATAGTGATAACAAGGATTTATATGAATTATATCCCAATCAACTATATGTAGCTTTCACCTCTTTTGAAAGAGCACGAAGCCTTGATAAATGGGACCGGTATGATGATCTCCTGGCCCCAAAATATGTGCTATTGGCTAATGACTTACGGGAATTAGGTGAAAAACACTACAAAGATGAGGACTATGAAGAGGCTTTGCGGGCATTTGAATATGCCATGCGGGTTAACCAAAACAGTATACTGTCACTACCATTGGATACCGGGCTGTTATATAATGCTGCATTGAGTGCTTACAAGGGCAAAAAATATGATGAAGCTATTGACTATCTTACAACCCTCAATGAAACAAATTATTCTTCGAATATCCCGCATTTATTGTTTGTGCAATACATCAAGAAGGCTGACACTACTTCAGCACAAAAGGTACTTCTTGAAGGGATAAAAAGATATGATAACAATGAAGAACTGGTGTTGCTCCTTGTTGATCTGTTATATAAAAAAAACAATACTGATAAAGCGATAAAAATTCTGGATGAGGCTTTTTCGCAAGATACTTCCAATTATTTATTCCCCTATACCAAAGGGTTGCTTTATCAGAAAATGGAAGCATACGAAAAAGCCATTCATGCCTACAAAAATGCACTGCCCTTATCATCTGAAAATATGAAAATATTAACTGGCATTGGGACTGCTTATTATAATACTGGTGCTGAGATTGAAGAAAATGCAAGGACAATAGCTGATAATTACAGGTATCAAAGAGAAAAAGAAAAATCAACAGAAGCGTTTGAATCTGCGGTAAAATGGTTTGAAAAAGCCTATGAAATGGACACCAATAATCAGGAAACCATTACCAAATTATACCAGCTTTATAAAATTCTCGATAAAGAAGAAAAAATCAGATCGTTGGAATCAAAAATGGAATGATAACCGTTTCAACATCAGTTAAAAGCTCAACGCAAGATTATAGTTTAAATAAAAATGTAAGCCCGAGATACTGTTTTAGCTGCAACTTGGGTACTTTTTTTGCATTTCCATCCGGCAGAAGCACAGGGTCTTCGTTCTCGTCAAGTACCGGGAAACGGATGTCATCATCATAAATAACATGGACATTGAGGATTACCGTAAAAAACATGCTGAGCTGCTTTTCCAGATTTATTTCCCAATCAATATCTACATTCTGCGGTTTATCAAGATAATTCGAAAATAACCTCAGAGAATTTTTTATATTTAAATCATCAAACACATTGATGTCATTTTTGATCAGAAGCTGCCCCCCCATTTCCTGATTTGCACGTTTATCATTATCAATACCATGAATTGTCTGGTCAATATTAGCCGTATCAAGAACAAACGTATTTTTATAGGATAAGGGTGATAAGTTAACCGATGTTTTTTTGAACGGTTTATATTCAGCCCCCAAACCAATAGTAAACGTTCCGGGATTCAAAAATTCAGATATAACAACTGAATCGTTGGGATAATGGTATCCCTTTGCAATCTGGTTCTTCATGTAAAATACGGCACTAAAGTCAAGTTTTTCTATCAATTCTTTATTAAACTGCGAATTAAACTCCAACAGGTCAGTGTTTTTTCTGAGCCCATGTTCTTCCGAAAAAATACTTCCGTATTTTAATCGTCCGCTATTGGTCCATTCCCTTTTAGCTTCTTTATTGGTATACTTTGCCTGTCCGCCAATATCAACTATACTCGAAAAAGAATTTTCACCTCCTTTAGCCCAGTTTGAAAGGTAGTTCTGGCTTAATGAAAAAGAGCTGGAAAAATCGTAATCCCAATACACAGGAATCTCCTTTAAGGGTTCAACTTCGGCGAGTTCAAACAGAGGAGTAGCCATGGTGAAAGGCACATCATCTACCGTCTCCTTTTCAATGCGCTCAACAATGATATCGTCTTCAAGCACAAAGGTAATGTTGCTTTTATCAGGGTTTCCCATCCAGATAGTTACCGAATCATTTTTTTGATTTTTCACCCAGTACCTGTATAATTCATCGTCCCCTACGGTTAACCAGAAGGGGGTTCTGTAACCTTCAATGTTGGTTAAATACACCTTTATAGAATCCCGTTTATTTGTGTACGATAAAAGTGTTTGAACAGCTATATGAAGGGAATCGGGTACCTTTTCATTTGCGACAATGTTGAACGGTGAATGTTGATCTGCCATAATCACCTGAACAGGCTCTGATATGACGATCTTCGAACTATCTGTAAAAAATCGATACGATTTGTCACTTCCGGCGGGAAACAAGCCAGGAACAAGTTGGCCCTCTGTTAGTTTAAATAGTTGTACATTTTTAGTCTGAAGCAAGGCAGAATCAATGACCCATTCTGTAATGATATCTTTTTCACTGATGATGGTATCCCTAATCCTGAATGTTGAGTCCATTACCCAGAGCGTTGAGTCCTGCACCAGGATCGTTGAATCGCTTACCCAGTTTGTGGAATCACTTATCCGGATTGTTGAATCGCTTATGAAATGAGAAACCGTAATGCTGTCATAAACAAATACCAGTGAATCTATTATCTTTTGGGAAACTGTCTTCTGCAAAAATACCGGTGATCTTTCAAATTCAACCGTATCAATGATTAAGGTGGAATCGTTAAGCCATTGTACAGCCAGGGTATCGTATTGCAAGGTGTCAACTTTTCTAAAATTAACTGCATGATATTGAGTTTGTGAAAGTTTTTTTTCAATGCTGTCATAGGGTTCATTAAACTGGTCCGTCAACCTGGACAAGGGTAATGTTATGCTGTCCATACCGGGTTTCCATAGGAGCTCCCTGTTAAGCAAATCAACAATATACGCTGATGCTGATGTTGGGGTGAATAGTATGTCCGCGGTCGAAAATGTATCAGGTTTTTCTCCGGAAACCTCTGTCTGTGCCTGGGTATTTAAACTAAATCCCATGACCAACACTGTACAAAAAATAAATGTAATCTTATGCATAAGAATTTATCTCTTTAATTCACAACGCATTC
>CAZZBU010000241.1:0-3475 GCA_964652315.1 uncultured Bacteroidales bacterium | reverse complement strand
GTAATGGATGCTGTTTGAGTCAAACCTGACAACTTTGGGCAGCCGGGAGAAAATCCCTGGTTACACTTTCGAACTTCAAAACCCTCAAAACATTAATATCAAACGGATTATTTTCTGTTGTACTCTACCAAATCCCTTACCGCTACAAATTCTATGATAATCGACAAATAATGCCCACTTATCGATTAGCTTGTTTTGTTTGATCAGATTACAGTAATTATGCAGTAGAATAGTTTAATCAATCAAAAAAATAAGGTTAGGATGAGAAGGTATATATTAGCTACTTTAATACTTGTTATTTCGGGGCAGGCCATCATGGCACAAGGGCCGGGTTATAGCAGGGGTGACATTCCTGCTGACGGAATGTTATCAGGTTTCATTGCAGATACAGCTGCAGATCAATCACTGGAATATGTAACCATAAGTTTATACAGCCAACGTGATTCATCTTTGGTTACCGGAACCATAACCGATATTGAGGGTAAATTTATTATCGAACAAATTCCTTATGGAAAGTTTTTTCTTGAAGCCAGTTTCATTGGCTATAAAACGTTAAGAGTGAACAATATTACAGTAAAACCTGACAATAAAACTATCAACATGGGAAGTTTGCCCCTTCAATCTGATGTTACCTCCCTTGAAGAAGTGGAAGTTGTGGGTGAACGTCCTGCGGTAGAATTCAAAATTGATAAGAAGGTAGTTAACGTTGCCAAAGATGTTACTGCATCTGGTGGAACAGCGGTTGATGCCCTCGAGCGTGTACCGTCCATACAGACCGATATTGACGGCAATGTCAGCATTCGGGGGAGCTCAAATTTTAAGGTATTGATTGATGGAAAACCCAGCGTCCTCCAAGGCAGTGAAGCGCTTCAGCAAATCCCTGCCAGCGCCATTGAAAATATTGAGATTATTACCAATCCTTCTGCAAAATATGATCCTGACGGCCTGGCCGGTATCATCAACATCATTATGAAAAAGCAGAAAGGGGCTGGTATAACGGGCTTGATAAATGCCACAGCCGGCACACAGGAGAATTTTAGCGGGGATTTTCTTATAAATATCCGCAAAGAAAACATTAATTTCTTTGTGGGTGGTGAAGGATCTGTGAGGCAACACCCGGGTTCAGTAGAAAGCTACAGGGAAAGCACCATCAGGGATACAACTTTTTACCAGCAATACGATGGAGATGCCTCACGTGGTCATTCAGGATATGGCTTCAAGGCTGGTGCTGATTATTACCTTAATGATAGGAACACCATCACTTTTCAGGGCAACTTTGGTGAGCGCGGCTTTGGACGGGGTTCAACGGCTAAATATTATGAATATACCAGTCCTGCCACTGTTGAGGAGTATTGGATTCGTGAAAATGATTTTGACATCAGGCGCAAGTATTTCAGTGGCAATATCAACTGGCAACACAAGTTCAATACCGAAGGGCACGAGTTTCAGGCTTATGGATATTTTTCAACCGGCATAGGTGATGAAAAAGAAACCCTGGATGAAATTTTTACTGATATGCATTACAACCGCATTGATAGCATTCCGCTTGGTAATGACCGCTCAGGAGAAGAAAGTGAAGAACAGGAGTACCGGTTTACCATTGATTACACCCTGCCATTCAATGATGCCGGAAAATTTGAAGCCGGGTACCAAATCCGCTATGACCTGGGCAATGCTGATTATGTTTTTGAAGAATTCGATCCGGATACACGAGCGTGGTACATCAACAATGAACTATCCAATGAGGTGGAATTTACAAGAAACATACAAAGTATGTATAGCACATTATCCAATGAGGCTGGTAAGTTTGGCTACCAGTTAGGCATGCGTGTGGAATACACAGATCGGATCATTGCACAAATCACCACCGACGAAGAATACAGAATACACCGCTGGGATTATTTTCCCACCATCCATACATCCTACCAGTTACCTGCTGAACAACAGTTACAGGCAAGCTACAGCCGGAGGATTAACAGGCCCCGGGAATGGTTCCTGAATCCTTTTCCCAGCTATTCAGATCCCAATAACGTGCGCATTGGTAACCCGGAACTCGGCCCTGAATATGTAGACAGTTATGAATTTAACTATATGAAACGTTTTAAGCAGTCGTTTGTGACGGCAGAGTTGTTTTACCGGCAAACCAATGATGGCATCGAACGCCTAAGTACCTTACGTGACGACAATGTGATGGTTCACACGTTTACCAACAGCGACAAACAATATGCTACAGGGCTTGAATTGATGGGTAACCTGTTTCCTGTTAAGTGGTGGAACCTGAATGTAAGCGCTAGCATCTATAATTATGAGATTTCCGGTGAGGTGGACGATGTACAGGTGAAAAAGAACACCAACTCCTGGGATGCCCGCTTTATGTCCACGTTTATGATCAACAAAACCAATTCCAGAATTCAAATTAGCGGGTTCTACCGGGCACCTTCTGTTACCTTGCAGGGTGAGCGCGATGGTTTTTTTGTCACGGGCATCGGCATCCGTCAGGACTTCTGGAACCGCAAGGCCAGTTTAACCCTTCGTTCGCGTGATATTTTCAATACCATGCGGTTCTCGTTCACCTCAGAGAGTGATAATTTTTATACAAAGACATCCTTTTCGCGTGAGCCGGTAATAAGTTTGAACTTTACTTATCGCATTAACAATTATAAAGCGCCACGGAACAACCGTGGTGGCGGAGGAGCTGAAACCGTTGAAATGGATTTTAACGGCGGAGGCATGGGCATGTAGTAGAGGAATATTTAAAAAGAGGCCTTTAAAAATCCCCGATGAGCGATTGCTGATTGGGGATTTTTCATATTAATCAGTATGCGGCGCGTTGGAGCTGCACAATTACCATTTTTAGCAGTGTAGCATTTTGTGCAGCCTCCTGACTGCTGGCGTGGTCTGGGTCTTTTATTTTATTATTACTAATCTACCCCTCTCTGCTGGCGCAAACATGTTTATTACTCATGCAGATGCTGATAATGTTAGTGAATATTCCAGCGTATTTGTTTCATCCGGAATAGGTTCTCCATGCGCTATTTTGTATTTTCCCGACATTTAGTTCTTTAGTAGCTGGCGCGGACTTGTAGTTTTGAGTGTTCGAAACATGGTTTTGTAGCATAAAACTAACATTAAGTTCTTTGAATGTTTGGTGATAATTCTAAAAAGTAAATATTTATTAACAATTGTTAATTATTTGTTTGAAAATCAGTGTTTTATTTTGTTTTATATAAGCTTACTTTTATCACAAGATATTATTGTGAGAAAGCCTATAAAAAATATAAATGCCCGAGCTATCGGGATTTAATCCTTTTATAGTTTTATTTACCTGATGTAATTTTTCTAACTTACTTGTTAACGCCAAGCAAGAAATGAATATATTGCACATTTGATTGAACACATTTATCAATTATTTGATAAATGTGTTGTGCGTTTTTGTATCTTTGTAAAAATAGTACGGAAAAATTATGAGAACACT
>CAZZBU010000240.1:1594-3508 GCA_964652315.1 uncultured Bacteroidales bacterium | reverse complement strand
TTTTTGACCATATTATAAACCCCGTTATCAAGTACCGACATCCCTTCTGCATCAAATTCGGGCACAGCTACCCAGGCTTTCCAGATGGCCTCATCTGTAATGGAATCGCGGGAAATTTCCTCATCATCAGCCAGGATTTTATTTATACCCCAGGGTTTGTAGATGTGGTATGACAGATAATCAATATCATCGCCAAACATATCCTTAAGCGGCAGGGTCAACTCTTCGGAGTTTCCATCGGCTATTATCTGAATATCCGGATCAACTTCCTTAAATGCCTTAATGAATGCCTCAAGTGATTCAAAATACTGTTTTTTCAATTCGGGATCGATGGTTCCCATCCGTTTCAATCGATTATCCATCACCCAGGGTTCATTGGCAATCTGTATGTATTTCACATTATACGGTTCCGGATGGCCGTTTTTAGCCCGGATAGAAGGCCAGTCCGGCATTCCTTGGGGTAATTCGGTTCCCACTTCGGCATTACAATAGGCCAGCAAACCTGCTTCATGCATGGCAGCATCCTTAATGCTTTTGTTGCCGAAATAGGCATCCCCGAAATTAATCACCAGCATCATCTCTGCGCCCAGTTCTTCGGTCAGTTGGCAGGCTTCGTCATACCCGAAATTATTGGTTACCGTATCCCCTTCAATACCTACAAAGACAGGTCTCCCTCCTTCCCTGCCCGGCACATTGTCAATCATGGTTGTCCAGTCCTGTAAATTCACATCAGTCCCTCCCGGGAAACGAATAACAGGGATGCTCATGGTTTCCATTATTTCTTTCACCCCATCTTGTAACCGGTGTGTCCCGGGAATAAGTGCCGCTTCCGGCCCCCACTCGCCGTGCCAGCTTGGCTTCTCGAGAAATTGTCCAAATATGCGGCTATCCACTGGGGCAATAATTTCATCATATACTGTAATCGTAACTTCTTTTTTTGATGGATTACATCCCCCAAAAAAAACAGAAATAAGAAAAAAGAGAATCAAACTTCTTTTCATGATAGAATTCTTTTTATGCTTTGACAATGTTATGTTTACTGACAAAATCCGGATCGATTATTACACCGAGTCCAGGACCGGTTGGCACTTTGACTTTCCCATCGACAACCCTTAAATCAGAAGTCGGACATTCCATGGGCAAACTATTATTAAGTCCTTTAAACTCATGGTAAGGTCCTGCGTTGGGTATGGCTGATACATAATGCATCATATACAGATACCCTAAACCTGAGCCTGAAATATGCGGAATGCAGGGTTTGTTTTTTGAAGCGCCCATCAGTGCTACCTTCATAGAACGAATCATCCCTCCAAAATAAAAAATATCAGGTTGAACAATATCCAGACCATCATGATGAATCAGCCACCTGAAATTGTGCATACTACCTTCCTGTTCACCACCGGCAATGGGCACATTCAAAACATCCGCCACCGTTTTTGTTTCTTCATACCAGTCGAAGGGCACCGGTTCTTCATAAAAATCGATGTTGTATTCTTCAAGGATCTTACCGATACGAATGGCTTCATCTACATCGTAGGATCCGTTTGAGTCGGCATAAATCGTCATATCGGAACCAAAAGTTTTTCGAACAAGTGGTATTAGCGCCTCGGTCCGGCCCTGGGGTTCTTCTTCATTGCTCATACGCCCCCCAATCTTAAATTTTACGGCTTTGGCTCCGGTTTCGGCCTGTTTTTGTTTAATCTTTTCAATGGATACTTCAGCCGGTTGGCCCCGATGATTGTTTGCCTGGTAAACCGCAATTTCCGGGTTATGGATATCTCCAATCAATTCACCCATGGATTTTCCGGCTATCTTACCCAGCATATCAAGGATAGCAAACTCGAGGGTTGCCAGTGGCACCCAGATAGCCAGGCTTTGGAGTTTATAGTTGCTTTTAAACACATATACCTCTTC
>CAZZBU010000240.1:0-1494 GCA_964652315.1 uncultured Bacteroidales bacterium | reverse complement strand
TTTCATAGCTTAATTAGTTTATTATCTGAATTTTATGGCTTTCAATAAAATCTTTGTTGTTACCTTTTCCTCGTAATTTTATAATATAAAGTCCATTCTTAAGATGACTGACAGGTATTTCCAGGTTTTCAAAAACCCCTAACGCTTCAAATCCTGCTACTTGTTTGCCAAATACATTATATATCGCTACCTCCAACAAACCTGTATTTGCTGAATAATTTCTTAAATGAAGCATATTGCTTGCAGGATTGGGATAAACTTCAATTTTATTATCAGAAAAACTGTCTGGATTTGTGGATACCGGATAGCTTTCAATGGGTCCGGTTAACAATTTAAAATCATAGGTTCCAGGCAGGAGTTTTATAGTTACAGTATTTATTCCATCTTCCAAAACCGGCATAATGTTCCCATCAATTTCGATTCCATAAATTCCCGGGTAATAAAAGGTAATGTCAGTGCTATTGCAGGTAATTTTTCCGGCAATACCCGATTGGAATATTGAGATTTTTTGGGTGGCAGAAAAACCTGTCGTATCGATGGATTCTGTATATAAAAATGCCGTTGCGTTCATCCCAAAATAATCGTGTAATGTATCGTTAATTTTTCTAACCGAAAACAGCTCTCCTTTGGATGTACTGCCCAAATCAAGTCTTATCATTTCATCTCCGGCTGATTCAATATGATAATCTACCGCATTATCTGAGTGGGTTAATCTGGCACCTGTAAAATTACTGCCCTGGTAACGTTCCATTTCAGGAAAAGCCTGCCCACCTTTTACCGGGAATAACAAGCTAACAATTTGTTTTCTTCCGGTGGCATCTGTTTCATATTCTGCTTCGACATAGTTACATAGAAGGCTGTTACTTTTATCAGCCTGCACCCCTTCTTTTATGGAATAATTTGCCGGTGGAGTAGCGTAAAAAACTGAAAGATCCACTCCTTCTTCGCTCCAGCGTTGAATATTCCAGCGATATTCTTCGCCTTCGGTAATGGGTGTAATGTCAGCTGATCGTGGATGAAACAGCACCTGCGTTGTATGGTCAGGATTATACGCATTAACCTGATCAAACACAGTCCAGTAACCTTTTGTTTCAGTTGATGGGTAAAAGGAAATTAATGTTCTGTCATGGGTTCCTTCTTCCAGAGCAGGCCCCGCTACTCCGGTAGCATACCCTATTTTATTTTCAACAATAAAACCTGATTTAATACCACTGCCAGCCTTTGATTTATGATCAGCATTGTTTATGAGTACTGTATTACCCGATTTTGCGCGATCATGAATATACTTCCATGAAAAACCAAGTGCTCCATTACCCCAGTTACTGTATCCCGAATTTACGACCAAATCTTCGCCATAAGCTGATAAATGGATTGCATTGACCTCTTTATGTGCATGATCGGTATAACTTTCAGGGTTCCACAGCACCCCTGATACATGATCTTCATTGGATGGATTATGCACGAACCAGGCTCCCCCGTCAGGATAAATTTTAC
>CAZZBU010000239.1:0-3570 GCA_964652315.1 uncultured Bacteroidales bacterium | reverse complement strand
TAACCGGTAGTGAATTCATAATAGTCAAATGGTGCTCTTTCACGGAAACTTGGCCTGGAAACACTGGAAGAATAGGCTGCCCTGATGTTCATGTTGTTGTTTACCTGATATGTTATGTTTATAGCTGGCAGTAGGTATTTAAACGTAGTGTCAGCCTTGCTGTTCCTGGCGGCTTTTAGGTGACTTGCCCTGTTAAATTCAGTGGTATCAATTTGGTTACTGATGTACATGCTGGTTTGTTCGTACCTGACTCCACCAACCAGGCGCAATTTATCGAAAAGTGGAAAATCAGCCATAAGGTATCCTGAAGGGATTTCATCTTCACCCTCGTAACTGTAATACTGATTGGTATATAAATCATTGGCATAATACGTGCCCCGTAACTGTGATTCATATCCGAATAAGTTGGGATCAAGAACAAAGTCAGATGGGTGCCCTGAAACACGAAAGGCATCCGTAGGCGTTGTCCCAATTACCTCAATGGTATATCGGTCGTCCTCCGAATTTCTGAATTTCTTAAGGTACGAAGCACCAAATTTTAATGCAAGGTTCTTATCTCCAAGATTTACAGGGGCAGTGAAATCGAGCCTGCTATGCCAGTTATACTCCCACATATGGCGGTAACGGCGTTCGGGTTTCCGGTTCGAACGTACCTCGTAAATGGTATCCTGTCCTTCATTCAATGTGATAACTTCATTGATGAAAAACCGCAAATCCGGTTCATTTTGGATGGAATGGGTATAGGAAGTCTGCCATTCCATGGACAAATTATTTAATGCAGGTACAACATGTTTACCACTCATCTGATAGGCCGTAAGGGATCGTTCCAGGTACTCCAATGATGTTTTTTCCATGTCATAGATATCTGATTTCATGGTTCTCCCGGCAAGGGAACGTGAAGTTGAGGTACCATTTTGATTCCGCAAATAAGTTAACCTTATCCGGT
The DNA here is from genome assembly GCA_964652315.1 of uncultured Bacteroidales bacterium. GTDB lineage: Bacteria > Bacteroidota > Bacteroidia > Bacteroidales > JAAAOM01 > CAZZBU01. The sequence goes on along the minus strand of CAZZBU010000239.1, from coordinate 2,624 downwards.
TGTTGTTATTTATTTTAAGGCTTGAGCTTAGGAGTGCACTCCATATTACGTCCTGCGATCCCATATTTTCGGTAAGGGTTTCGCTATACTCCACCACTTGATCATTCGCTGCATCAAGATCGCTGTTTTTTCCACCCTCAAAATAGGTGCTTTTAGAGCTGTAGGATAGCGCAGCAATAAAACCCAATGCCCGCTCATTTGAAAAATCAAACTGATTACCCAGAGAAAATGAATACCCCTGATTTAAGGGTGCCGTTCTATACTCATTATCCAGTTCCTTATTAAAAAGCTTTGATTCATTATAGGAGATTTCCGGCTCGCTGATTACGGTAACAGGTTCTGTCAATGCCTTATCCTTTAGCTGCTCAGGTACCTCACGAGTGCCATCGTCAAAACCAAGCCAATCATTTTCTCCGGTATTATAGGTTAAAAAATCATCATGAAAATGTGCCTGTGAATTAATGCCTGTTGAAGCGGATGCATTAATGGTTAGCCGGGTCGGGAAATCCTTGGTTTGGATGTTTACCAGTCCACCGGTAAAGCTTGGCTGATCAGGAGTATATGTTTTTGACACCACCATGTTTTCAATCACATTGCTTGGAAACAGATCCATTTGAACGGTATTGAAGTTTGGATCCAGGCCGGGAATAATCGCCCCATTAAGCGTAATGGTCATGTAGCGGTCGCTCAAACCCCGGATATATACGTATTTTCCATCTTGTACTGTAACACCGGTCACCCGTTTTAAAGCTCCTGCCGCGTCGGAATCACCGAGGCGGGAGATATGTTGTGCCGAAATACCATCCATCACAATGGCTGATTTTTTTTGCATCACCTGCATGGCGGATTCAGTTTGTTGCCTGGACCGGGCAGTGACAACTACTTCTTCCAAATCTGTTGTTGCTACTCTCAGATTGGCATTTAGAGTTATGGTTTCACCGGCATTAACCTCAACATCAGTAAATGTCTGGGTTTCATAAGAAATATAGGAGACAGTTATGCTGTAGTTTCCAGGAGCCAGTTTTAACGTGTAATTACCATCAAAATCCGAAATGGTACCATTGGTTGTATTTGTAACCACAACACTTGCACCAATCAGTGGTTCACCTGTTTCTGCATCAATTATCGTTCCCCGTAGAGTCCCCTGTTGTGCTGATGCATACACTGTTGTAACTAAAAAAATAAAAAAAATCGTAATGCTTCTCATTTTCTATTCGTTATATATTTTTTCTTGCACAAAGAAAGAATACTAGTGTTACCTCATTGAATGCTAATTATTATGCTTTGGTTAATTTTATGTTAAAGTAAAAATTGTAAAATATCAGTAAACAGGAGGATTTTCCCCAGTGTTAAAAACTAGCTAATTTGTTGTCTTTTATGGGCTTAATTTGTTAATAACAGAATAAGCGTCTTGTTAAGGGAGCCCTTTATTCATAGGTTAACAATTTTTTAAGATAATTTTAATTTAACCGCATTCTTTCTATCTTTGAAACCAAACAAAAAAGCATATGGATTTCAGCAACTACCGGATTCTACTTGTTGATGATGAGCCTGACATTTTAGAATTTATCAGTTATAATCTTACCAGAAAAGGGTTTAAAATATTTACCGCTCAAAATGGCAGGGATGCAATTGAGTTGGCAGAAAAAGTTGATCCACACTTGATATTGCTGGACGTCATGATGCCGGAAATGGATGGTATTGAAACTTGCGAAGAGATTAGATCCTTGCCAGGTATGGAAAAAACTGTGATAGCCTTTCTTACAGCGCGCAATGAGGATTATTCGCAAATCGCAGGTTTTGAAGCCGGGGGTGATGATTATATCAATAAGCCCATAAAGCCAAAGGTGTTGATAAGTCGCATTAAAGCGCTGCTGAAAAGGTATGGTAATGCACCTGTAGTAATCAATGATAATAAAGAGAATGAAAATACTCAAAATATATCCGGACTGGTAATCGACCGTGAACGCTTTCTGGTCATCGTGGATGAGAAGGAACTGACCCTGCCCAAAAAAGAGTTTGAGTTGCTTACGCTCCTGAGTTCGAAACCCGAAAAAGTTTTTACCCGTGATGAAATTTTCCAGTCTGTATGGGGAGATAACATCATCGTGGGTGATCGTACCATTGATGTGCACGTACGCAAGCTGCGTGAAAAACTGGGCGACCGTTACATTAAAACAGTGAAAGGGGTAGGGTATAAGTTTACGGCGTGATGATTTTAATTCTCATGTTCCGGAACCGATTAGGGACAGAATGGAATAGTCCGGTTTCCCCCTTGACCCACATTTTCAGGGAGAACTTTTTTACAGGATAAACAGCATTGACGATCCTTATTATTCTAAACTGAGATTAACCCTGGGTGGAAAATTGAATCTGAATAAACATAATAGGCTGAAATTCTTTTACAGATTAGAACAGGAACTGAATAGTGAATTGCCTTACTGAATATATATTCTTGGGCTTGGTTACCGCTATGTGATATAAAGCAGGACTTACATAAATTGCACGAACATACATCTTCAGATTTCGCATAAAGTGTCAGCCATAATGACCCACATTTCCCTTTAGCCAGAAAAGTAGCCTGATCATTGCAATACGGTAATTTTTTTTGATGCACTTCCCCT
>CAZZBU010000238.1:0-3577 GCA_964652315.1 uncultured Bacteroidales bacterium | reverse complement strand
ATCCACCTTAAATGGCCGTTTTGGATCGCCGGCAACATGAAGGGTTTGTGTTGGGAATGCAAAGTCGATGCCTTCATCGTTAAAACGCTGCAGTATCTGAAAATTCAACTTCTCGGTAAACTCCAGATATTGCCAGTATTCCGGCGGGTGATACCAGTAAATCATCAAAATATTTAATGAATCGGCGTTAAATTCACTGAAAAATACCCGGGGCGGAAACTCCGGATCCATGCCTTCGTGGTTATCCAATAATTCTTTCAGAATTTCCACTGCCCGGTTTACCTTTTCAGGTGGCGTATCGTATGTAATGGTAATGTTTGCCACTCTTCTGATGTATGGCCTTTTCCCTATATTCTGTATGGTGCGATTGGCTAGCTCACCGTTGGGTACTGAAACCAGATGCCCATCCAACGTTCGAATGCGGGTGCTTCGCAGCCCCATTTCTTCAACCGGCCCATCGTGACCGTCCACGACAACCCGATCGCCAATTTCAAATGGCTTGTCACCGGCCAGCACAAATGAACCGATGAAATGCTTGAGGGTATCCTGCGCTGCCAGGGCTACTGCCAAACCTCCAATACCCAGGCCCGCAATGATGGTAGCTATGGGTTTATCACTAATGACCTGAACCACCTGCAGAATAATTAAACTCAACACAACAATCTGCATGCTCTTACGGATAACCGGAAGAAACATTTTATTCATGGGTTTTTCCGATTTCGATACCAGGCTTTCAAACCAGATGCTTGGAACATCCACCATTTTATATACAAAATACCCAAGGGTTATAACCATTACAATGCTGGCAATGGTGGCTACCATCTCCTGGTTTTCTTCAGGAAAATCAATGAACTTCAACCCAAAATAAATACCCAAGCCCAATAATACAGCCGTTGCTGATGCGCCAACAGCCTCCAAAAAAGCCGCGTGTACTTCCTGTTTTTCTGTGGTACGCTTTCGTATAAAGCGGCTTATCGTGCCCCTGATAATGCGTCCCATCAGGAACAAAACCACCAGTACAACAAAAAAAACAATCAGTTGGACGTAAAAATAATCTTCGTTAATAAATGTAATAATCTCTTCTATCGTCTTCATTTTATATCAGGTTGGAATAACAATGTCGTTAATAATTCGTATAAAAATACTATTTTTAAAGCAATACTATGGAGGTAACTGTGCATTATTAAAAGTGTTTTAGCCTCGTGAGTATAAAGCTTTACAATGATGAAAAAACCGTTAAAAAAAGCCTTAACAGCCCTGTATGTTGCAGGAGTATCAGCCCTTTGCCTTGCACAGGATACCAGCCAGCCATCCCTGCATTTTCATTTGCAACCCGAATGGATGAGCGGTAAGATTGTTCCCAATTACAAGCGTGCCCCCTCCACTGATTTCCGGAACAGCCTCTTCCTCAACTTTTCATTCCGGTACTCGCAAAGCAACAAATCCTGGCCCGGCTATTACCATTATCCTTATGCCGGAATAAGCCTTTCTATGAGTACCCTCGGCAATCCGGATATCTATGGCAATGAAATCAGCATCATTCCCTACCTCATGTTTAATCCCATGAGAAAATGTGCCAAAAACACCTTTTTGAAAGTGGGACTGGGCATGGCCTACTTCGACCGGCCCTATAACCCGGAACTAAATCCGGCAAATAAAGCCATAGGTTCAAATTATAACTGGGCGTTTCAGCTTTTCCTGTATCAAAATTTTCCGGTCACCGGGCGCACCTCATTCATGCTTGGAGGGGGGTACTTACATGCCTCAAACGGGCATACCCGCCTACCCAATGTGGGGTTGAACTCTGCCATGATCAGTGTCACAGCCAATGTGGAATTATTTCAAACAACGGAGCAACCTCAATTGTTATCAGAGAAATTTGAAAATCGTTCCCCCTTTATACAAGTAACGCAGGGGTTTGGTGTGCACGAACTTGGTGGTTCCACAGGTCCGGTTGGAGGAAAAAAAGGCCAGGTACATGCTACCTCCCTGGCTTATGGCATTGTATTTAAAAACCACCTGAAAATACGTACCGGTTTTACCTACCGTTATTATGAGCATTTTTATACCATGGTTGAAAATGAAAAGCTGGATCACTATTCAATACATCCGCGGAAGGCAGCTTCCAATACCTTTTTTTTCCTGGGGAGTGAATTTTTAATCGGTCATTTTTCCATTGACATCGAAGGGGGGATCAATCTGCATAAACCCATGTATAAAGAGTTTTACAAACAGTATGAAGGAAAACTGAAAACCTTTAAGTATTTTCTGAAAAGCACCTTTCCAAGCCGTCTTGGAATACAGTATTACCTCATTAATACCGACAAACAACCCAAAACCAATGCTTTTATTAGCGGGCACATAAATGCCAACTTCGGACAGGCCGATTTCTCATCGGTGAGTGTCGGACTTGTACACCGGTTGTAAGGAAAAAATCTGTGGAAAATAATCTACACTGTGTTTTTTACAATATATTCGTAATCGGTTAAAAAACAATCAATTAAACAATAAAAGCATGTTATGGTACAATCCTCGCAGTGTTCAGGTACGAACAAAACTATTATATTATGAGAATTGCAGGAATCATATTACTCGTTGTTGGTATTTTGGGTACAATCTATTACGGCATTCAGGCCCTGAACCAATCTGAAAGCTTTAGTCTTTTCGGAATGGAAGTGGCTGTGAGTTCAGCCAACTGGACCCCTCTAATCATCAGTGTGCTGGTATTAATAATCGGAATTATCCTTACCCGGACGAAAGGAAAATGATGTACCCCGAATGAACAAAAATCAGCCGGCTGCATTACTTGTTAAAAGCATTCAAAAAAAAGGCATACCATGCTGAATTATAAATGGGGTATAGCGGGTATTTTGTTGTTTTTGGTACATGGGTTATCTGTTACAGCACAGGTAGATATTCCCGAGCTGGTAACGGACAGGCCGGATCAAACAGAATCAGCCACCACAGTTCCGAATAACAGCCTGCAGATTGAAACAGGGTATGTGTTTCAGTCCGATGAAATTGTAAATGGTAGTTTACACAGCACAGCTTATAACACTACTTTGTTGCGCTTTGGTTTGCTGGAAAATACTGAAATAAGGCTGGGCTTTGAATACCTTGGGGAAAAATTCATTCCTGATCAAGGAGATCAGATAACCCAGGTGGGTTTTAGCCCTTTATATGCCGGCTTTAAAATACGGTTTGCCGAAGAACAGGGTTGGTTACCTGAGATGGCCTTTCTGCCCAGCATATCCATGCCTTTTACTGCCGATGAATACTACCGCATTGATTATGTCAGCCCCTCCATGCGACTGGCATTCTCGCATACCCTGTCCTCAAACTCAGGCATTGGTTACAATCTGGCTATTGAATGGGATGGTAAACAATTGGAACCTGTATATAAATATACGGTGGCTTATGGATTTGGCCTTACCCCCGCTCTGGGCATGTTTATTGAAGCATATGGCGGATGGGGAGAGAATTACCCATTTGACTTACGTGCAGATACCGGGTTTACGCTCCTGCTGATGTCCAATTTTCAGTTCGATCTGGCCGGTGGCGTTGGAATCACTGATTC
>CAZZBU010000237.1:0-3671 GCA_964652315.1 uncultured Bacteroidales bacterium | reverse complement strand
TGATGAGCACCTTTACATCATTAATATCCATTGGTTTGTTGATTGTTACACTGAATAAAAATTAAGGTAATTAATGGCAAGTAATCCTACATACGATATATTGCAACAGCCGGATAGCATTGATTTTAAAAAATATATTCGCCGCATTCTCAAAAACTGGTATTGGTTTGTGATATCCATTAGCATTGCCTTTGGTGTTGCCTGGTTTTTAAACCGGTATACACCACCAGTCTATACTGTCCATACCACCCTGTTGATTTCCGGTTCATCAAGGAGCGTGCAAGGCATTGAAAGCCTCATAGCTGAACTGGGATTTTTCCGAAGACAGCAACAATCGGACATCCTGACTGAAATAGAAGTATTGAAATCATACCAGCTATCCTACGAAACCCTTCAGGAACTTCCTGAGTTCCGGCATAGTTATTATGGAGTTGGCGATTTTAAGGCAACCAACATTTATACAAATTGTCCGTTTAGGGTGGTTGAAGACTCTCTCACAAAGAACAGGGCCAATTACCCTGTTAACATCACCATTATTGATGAAAACCGGTATGTTTTAGATATTAATGATACTTATGGTATCCAGCGTGAAATGACATTTGGCGAATGGTTCACTCATCCGGATTTCAACTTCAAGCTTGAATATCGCAATCCTCAGAGTGCTTCTTCCTTTTCTGCTGACAAGAAAGGACAATTGCGTAATTATCAATTTAAATTCAATGATATTAATTCACTGGCCAATCAATACCGGAACAAATTAAGCATCTCGCAAAGCAATAAAATTGGCCGGATGGTCGTCATCCGTACCAACGGCACAAACATTCAGCAGGAGGTTGATTTTTTAAATAAGCTTTCTGAAGTGTACATTCGCAATGAGTTGAACGAAAAAAACAAAATAGCTGAACAAGCCATCCAGTTCATTGAGGAGCAACTGGTGACTATGGGCGATACGCTGAAGAAAGAAGAAGGCAAACTACAACAGTTCCGCCAAAAAAATGTGGTCATTGACATCGAAAAGCAGACCGAAGAATACTCCTCAGAATTACAGGAATTGCAAGAGGAACGATCGAAAATCATGGTGCGTGATAACTACCTTGTCTACCTCGAAACAAGCATTCGAAACCTTATAGAAGACTCCCTGCAGGTATTGCCCCAGATCCCAGGCCTGGATCTTGGATTTCTTGATGCCAAAATTGCTGATTTCAATGAAGCGGTGCTGGAAATAAACATCCTTAATAATTATGCGATGGCTGAAAGCCCTGATTACATGGATAAATACCAACGAATACTTGAGAACCGTGATATCATCCTCGACTTGATCGCAAAAAGCAAATCTTTTAATGAAGAACAAATCCGGACCATTAATAAAAACATTGCAGAAATTCAACAGGATATCTTTGAGATACCTGCCAAAGAAAGAGAATACGTAAATCTGCAGCGCAACTACAAATTAAACGATAACATCTATACCTTCCTTCTTGAAAAAAGGGCAGAAGCAGGAATTGCCAAAGCCTCCAATGTGGCCGGTAACCGACAGATGGACGTTGCCCGGTCACAAAATGCCTACCGCATTTCGCCAAAACCCAGCAGCAACCAATCCAAAGCATTGATATTCGGGGTTTTTCTGCCACTGGGCATCCTCATCATTCTGGAGATGTTAAACAACAAAATCGTTGATAAAAGTGATATACAAAAAAATACTTCCCTGCCAATTATAGGGACCATCAATCATCATCACCGGGAGTCAAACACACCTACCCTGGAATACCCCAAATCATTGATTGCTGAAAACTTCAGGGCATTGCGTACTAATCTTCAATACCTGAAACACATCAGGGATAATCATACCATTATGGTAACCTCCACCATTAGCGGCGAGGGAAAAACCTTCTGTTCCATCAACCTGGCCATTATTCTGGCTGTGAGTAACAAAAAAACCCTGTTGGTAGGCCTTGACCTGCGCCGCCCCAAGATTCATAAAACCCTGGGATTATCAAATGATGAGGGTTTATCAACCTACCTGATTGGCAAATCCAACATGGAGGACATTATTTTTTCTACGGAAGTAAAAAACCTGGATGTTGCCGTTTCAGGGCCGGTACCTCCAAATCCTGCTGAGCTAATCGAAACACCGGAAATGGAAAACTTTTTTGCTGAGGCCAAAAAGAAATATGATTATGTAATCATTGACACCCCACCCCTGGCCATTGTTGCTGACGGTCAGTACATTTCCAGATTTGTGGATACCAACCTTTTTGTTGTTCGCCAAAAATATTCCAGCAGAGATGTACTGAAGCTTGCCAATGAACTGGTGGAAAAACAAAAAATTAAACAACTTAACCTGATTGTTAACGACATTGAACAAGCCGGAAAATATGGGTACAATTACAGCTATGGTTATGGGTACGGTTATGGTTATGGCTACGGCCGGGATTATTATGAAGGATATTATGACGACAGCGATCAACCGGAACAAGGTTGGTTAGCCCGTTTTTTTGGATCTTCCCGTAAAAATGGCTAGGAGGTATTTATGATGGAGATACCCTGGATGGCTATGTATGTACGATCACGGGCTGAAAAAAAGGCCCGGATGGATATGGAGGAATCAGGAATCACCTGCTACGTCCCTTTAAGAAAAACCCTGCGCCAATGGAGCGACCGTAAGAAAAAGGTAGATATGGTGGTAATTCCCAGTTATATCTTTGTACAAATCAACCCAAAAGAGTACATGAAAGCCTTTGCATCCCCGCATATTGTTGGAATCGTAAGGTTCGAAAACAAGCCTGCCCTGATCCCCCACCATCAGATTATTGCCATGCGCCGCATCATTGAAAGCGATACCGAATTTGAAGTCTCTGTGGAGAACCTTCAAAAAGGCGATAAAGTAAAGATTAAATATGGCAGCCTGGCAGGCATCGAAGGTGAATTTATCGAAATCGCCCGCAACAAAAGGTTTATTTTGCAGATTAAACAAATAGGGTTTTCATTAAGCGTGCAGGTACCCCATGATTACCTGGAGTTTATGTAAAGAAACGGAAGACCGTTAGCCGCAGACCGGTGTACAAACCCCAATAGGCAAAACACAAATGAAAACTAAAAACCAATCAACAATCAACAAACAAAAAGCCCGGTACGGGCGTAACATCAATAGCCAGGGGTTTCAACCCCTGGTAAAAGTATCGAAGATGATCATCGCGGCAAGCAGCAAAAACCCATGAAATACCATCCTCCCATGCCGCGAAATAATTAGAAAAAAAACAGGAAACGGGTAAAATCATAAATGATAAAAAATAATCACAAAACAAAAGCCCGGTCCGTAAGCCACCGCCGTTCTGGCCGTTTACATTTTCGTTTAGGGCTACGGGTATTTTGACCTCTCCCCCGGCTGTTCCCTCGGCCCCGCTCGGAACAAGCTCGGGATGAGAGGGGAGCGCTTTGTTGTTATGGGAAAATAAGTTGATTCTTCATGCAACTAACAACTACCAGCTAATTGCTAATTGCTATTTTTCTTCCAGCTTCCAGCTTTCTCCTTCGAGCTTTTTCAGCTATGAGCCATCAGCTATCTTTCCTTCCAGCTTCGAGCTTTCAGCTTTCTGCTCTACCACCTATCAGCTATGAGCCATCAGCTTCTTCACCCTTCCAGTTCCTCAGCTTGTATAACGTTTTTCCTA
>CAZZBU010000236.1:0-3673 GCA_964652315.1 uncultured Bacteroidales bacterium | reverse complement strand
TGCACGGCCCCGCGTTTGCTTAACATGGACTTCAGGTGCCCTATTTTAAGGTTTTTTAAGCCGAAGCCCCCTCAATCCAGGCTTTTACCTCGTCCTGTGATGGGTTTGTCAGTCCCAGTTTGTTTTTTTTGTTAAACCCGCACAGTTCCTGATGCAGTTTGGTATGTTTTTCTACTTCCCTGAGCTTGGCCACCTTAGTATACCCCAGTTTTTGTAACACGGGCACCCATTCTTTGCTTATACCGATGGCTGCGTATTTTTCCTCCCCATCCAGGGTTTCTTTTTTCTCGGGCCGCATTTGGGGGAAAAACAACACATCCTGGATGCTTGCCTGGTTGGTCATGATCATGGCCAGGCGGTCCATGCCAATGCCCATGCCTGAGGTAGGCGGCATGCCATATTCCAGGGCACGTACAAAATCATGGTCAATATACATGGCTTCGTCATCGCCCTTTTCAGAGAGCTTTAACTGCTCTTTAAAGCGTTCCAACTGGTCAATGGGATCGTTCAATTCGCTATATGCATTGCACAGTTCTTTTCCGTTAACCATGAGTTCAAACCGCTCGGTCAGTTCGGGATTGTCCCGGTGTTTTTTGCACAGGGGCGACATCTCCACCGGGTAATCCTTGATAAAGGTAGGCTGTACATAATGACGTTCACATTTCTCACCAAATATTTCATCAATGAGTTTTCCTTTGCCCATGGTGTCATCAACCTCAATATGCAGATCTTTACAAACCTGGCGTAGTTGTCCTTCATTCATGCCTGAAATATCAATGCCGGTATGTTCCTTGATGGCATCGTACATGGTTACCCGCTTAAACGGGCGCTTAAAGTCAATGGTTTTATCCCCCAGTTGCACTTTGGTGGTACCATGCAGGTCCAGTGCGACTTTTTCAATCATCTCCTCGGTGAAATCCATCATCCAGTTGTAATCCTTATAGGCCACATAAATTTCCATCACGGTAAATTCCGGATTATGTGTACGGTCCATGCCCTCGTTGCGGAAGTCTTTTGAAAACTCATATACCCCTTCAAATCCGCCAACAATGAGCCGTTTCAGGTAAAGCTCATTAGCAATACGCAGGTAAAGCGGAATATCAAGGGAATTGTGATGGGTGATAAACGGACGGGCGGCAGCGCCACCGGGGATAGCCTGTAATACCGGGGTTTCTACTTCAAGGTAGCCTTTTTTGTTGAACAGTTCGCGGAAGGAGTTGTATATCTGCGTGCGTTTTTTAAATACATCTTTTACTTTGGGATTGATAATCAGGTCAACATAACGCTGGCGGTAGCGGAACTCCGGATCGGTGACAGCATCATACGTTTTGCCGTCTTTTTCTTTTACAATGGGCAGGGGTTTGATGGCTTTGCTCAGCACGGTCAGTTCCTTTACATGCACTGAAATCTCGCCCATCTGGGTGCGGAACACAAATCCGCGGACCCCAATGATGTCACCAATATCAAGCAGCTTTTTAAATACGGTGTTGTACAGGGTTTTATCCTCATCCGGGCATAAATCATCGCGGCGAAAATACACCTGAATGCGCCCGGTATGATCCTGCAGCTCGGCAAATGAAGCGCTACCCATGATGCGGCGGCTGAGGATACGGCCGGCCAGGCATACATCCTGCAATTCGTCGCTTTCATCCTTAAAGGTGTCCTTAATTGCTGCTGCCGTGATGTTGGTTTTATATTCTGCTGCCGGAAAGGGTTCAATACCCAGGCCCCTCAATTGCTTCAACGATTCTCTGCGCTGTTGTTCCTGTTCGCTTAATCCCAGTACGCTCATGTAATGTTCTGTTTTTAAAAAATTTTTGCAAAGATAGAACTTCTGTATGATTAAAAACAATAAACAACGCTGGGGGTTATTATGGAAAAGAGAAAATTATATATTGCTATGAAAAAACTTAAAATTGCCTTATTCGGAGCTACAGGTCGAACAGGAAAGCTATTTTTAAAAAAAGCCCTCGAAAAATATCAGATTAAAGCCCTGGTACGAAACCCGGCAAAAATATTCATTAAGCATGATGGATTGGAATTGATTGAGGGTGATGTATTGAAAAAGGAAGATGTAAGTAAAACACTTGCCGGGGCTGATGTTGTGGTCAGTTTGGTTGGTCGTGTAAAGGGCTCTCCGGAGGATTTGCAAACTAAAGCCATGATGAATATTATTGAGGTGATGAAAACCAGGAATATGAAACGGTTAATTAGCCTAACTGGCGGGGGTGTACGTGATCAGGCGATGGACCAGCCGGCCTTTATGGATAAAATGGCGGTGTTTATTATGAAAAACCTTGCCGGGAAAACTACCCGCCAGGTGCTCCGGGACGGAATCAACCATGCTGAAGTAATCAAAGAATCAGGATTGGACTGGACCATTGTAAGGGCACCGATGCTCACCGAAAAACCTGCTAAAAGCAAAGTAGAAATAGGCAATGTTGGCGGAGTGCAGGGCTTTCAGCTTACCCGGGAGGATTTGGCAGGTTTTATTCTTGAAGAAATTGAGAAAAACAATTACGTGCACCAGATGCCGTTTGTGACAAACGGGAGGAGGTGACTTGGAGGCAGTAAGCAGTGGGCAGTGGAAACAGTCCGAAGACGGAAGACCTGAGTCTGAAGTCTGAGTAAAAAAACTATCTTACCAAAAAGAAAAATACAATGAACCGTTTACCGCTCACCGTTCACTGCTCACAGCTTCAGTCTTCGGTCTCCCGACTACCGGCTTTCCACTTAAAATCCACCAATAAATTATACCCTTTCCATCTTAAACCACTACTTTTGCATAATATGGAGGATAGCATGAAAGAAGAGAAAGCTCAGGTACTGCGGTTACCACGTTGGCTAAAGATGAAATTGCCAAAAGGGGCCGATTATTCCAAGGTAAAGAACCTGGTTAATAACCATAAATTACATACCATATGCACTAGTGGAAACTGCCCGAATATCGGGGAGTGCTGGTCGCGTGGTACTGCTACCTTCATGATTTTGGGAGATATCTGCACCCGCTCCTGCAAGTTTTGCGGGGTAAAAACCGGCAGGCCCGAACCAGTGGACTGGGACGAGCCAACCCGGGTTGCCCAGTCGGTAAAACTGATGAACCTGAAGCATGCTGTAGTGACATCAGTTGACAGGGATGATTTGAAAGATGGCGGTGCATCCGTTTGGGCAGCCACAATTAAGGAAATAAAAAATCAAAATCCCGGAACAACCATAGAGGTACTGATTCCAGACTTTCGGGGCAACACCGATGCCCTGCAACAGGTGATTGATGCAGCGCCGGAGGTTATCTCACACAACCTTGAGACTGTGGAGCGATTGACCCCCCAAATCCGCAGCGTGGCAAAGTATCACCGTAGCCTGGAGGTACTTGAATACATTTCAAAAAAAGGAGCCACAGCAAAGTCTGGCATTATGCTGGGACTGGGAGAAACCCGCGAAGAAATTCTGCAAACCATGGACGACCTGCTGGCTGCCGGGGCCAGCATCATGACTATCGGGCAGTACCTGGCGCCTACACGAGCGCACATACCGGTGCAGGAGTACATACACCCCGATGTGTTTGATGAATATGGCCGGATTGGAAAGGAAAAAGGATTCCGGTTTATCGAAAGCAAACCCCTGGTACGGTCGTCCTATCACGCAGAGGATCATGTGGGCAGGTAACGCTATT
>CAZZBU010000235.1:0-3692 GCA_964652315.1 uncultured Bacteroidales bacterium | reverse complement strand
AGTGGAGAAAAACTTCCTTGAAATTAATATCAACATGCACCAGCCAAAAGCTAGTAAATCATAAAGGTTCCCCGGTTGTGTTTATCTCCGGATTGGATCACATAGTGATATAATCCCTGTTGATACGGTCTGGTATCAAACATAACCTTTCTGCGATTTAAGGATTCTTTCAGGTCGAATCGTTTAAGGATACGTCCGCTGGAATCATAAATCAATAAGGATCCGTTATCCATGAACTCAGGAAACTCAAATGTCAGGTAATCCTTAGCCGGGACAGGAAATACTTTAACGTCAATATTATTGAGGTATGAAGGATTATCGAATATTCCCACAGCCTGTAATGTTACACAAATCGTATCGTTGGTATGAATGGTATCTGGTTCTGCACTTAAATACACACAAAGGGTATTGTTCTCTTTTCTGGGAGTCCACTGGTAGCCAAAAGTAAATTCTATAGAATCTCCGGGATTAAATGGCCCATAATATGTCTCTGTAATCATTGCGTCCCCGTCATTGATTTCATAAGTGAATTTCATGGAGTTGAAAACACGGTTACCACTGTTTGTGACAGCGATAGAAATGTCAAGGGGCCTGTGCAAGGTAATATCCTGGCCGCTTGCTGGAAATAGCAATTCAACCAGTCTGGCATCATACATTGATTCGATAAATACGATGCTAACATCAACGCTCGTGGACTTATAATTATCATTACCGGGCTGAGTTATGCGCACTTTGATATTTCCATAATCAAATGGTATGAGTGAATCACCGCGGATAATCGCCGGCCCGGAAATTACTTCGTAAACCAAATCAAGGCCTGATGTGGCCATTGCATTCAAATCAATGGCGTCCAGCCCGAAAACTGAAGAATCAATTTCTTCCACGAATTCAATTTCCTGTTCAGCCTTATAAATCATGAATTTACGTGTGACTGTATCAGCAGGGAAATACCGGTTATCCCCAGTTTGGAGCGCATGAACGGTTGCTTCGCCTACTCCTGTTAAAATAAGCTCATTTCCATTAACCTCTATGGGCCCTTCACCAGCATAAGTTACTTCCAAGCCAGAGGAAGCAGTAGCTGAAAGTTCGACAGGGCCCCGGTTATAGGCAACATTATAAATGGTATCAAAGTCTATTTTTTGGGAGGCTTTAAATACCCGGAATGTCCTTTCCTGCGGATAAGCAGGTTGGTATAAAGCATTGCCCTGTTGTACAGCCCTTACTGTAACGTATCCTGTGCCATGTAAAGTCAGTAAATTCTCATCGAGTGATGCCGATCCCGCCACCAATTCAAACGAAACAGGCAGATCACTGCTTGCGTCGGCGGATAGCTGTATAGGAGTCGAGGAATATATCCTGTTATCAATTTTCCGGAAATCAATGGACTGATTAGCACGGTTTACATAAAATGTTTCGGTTATGGGGTCACCTGGTGCATAAATATCATTGCCGTCCTGTGTAACCCTAAGCTCTACCTTTCCGGTATCAATGATGGTTACAATGGTGTCATCAGTTAGTGTAACAGCATCTCCCCACGTTATTTCAACATCCACCGGCAAACCGGAATCACTGTAAGCCTCAATTGTGAAAGGAGGATCGCCATATCGTTTATCCGGGATTAATCCCAGATACAACCTTTGGGTTATTTTTTTCACTTCAAAACTCTGCTGTTCATTTGGCGCTGCAGCATACTGGTCATTTCCTTCCTGAGATGCCCTTACAGTAATCTCACCGCTACCCTGAATTATCAGCGTATCTTCTTCAATGGTTGCCGGTCCTCCCAACATACTAAAACTCACGGGAAGCCCTGATGTTGCGGCGGCGCTAAGCACCACAAAGGTATCCAGTACGGTTTTGTCAGGAATAAAATCAAAAGAAATTGACTGTGGCATTTTATCCCTTACACTTAGGGTAAATTGCTCTGTGGCAATATTGTTCTCTGGCTGTCCATCATCAGCAGTAATAGTGAAAATTTGTACCCCACTGCTGTCCTCACGAGTACGTATGGTAACGGTACCGTTTTGGGAATCAATAGAGATATCCGCAAAATCAACATTTTGGGGAGAAATAGTGTAAGATACCACCTGGCTCTTTTCATCTGCGGGTACCGGATCAGGATCAATATTGACAAAGCGGGTTACAACCTGGTCATCGTTTTCGGTGACAATAATATCGCCGGTAACATTAACAAACGTTGGCGGATCGTTCACTTCCTCAACAGCCACATCAAATTTATTTGTAACAGACTGCCCATTGTTTGTAGCTCTTACATATATCCCTCCAAATCCGTTTTCATTGGGCATATAACTCAAAATAAGATTGCTATCATCAATAGAAGCTTCAATAAGTTTAGGGTTAATGATGGTTTGAATTGAAAACTCAAAACTATCAACATCATTATCCACATCATCGAATACGTCCAGTAAATTGATCACCGTGCTATCAGCATCCTCAAGTACGGAAATTATCGGATAGGGATTTTTTACATAAGGTTTGTCGTCTACAGGACTTATGATATACTTAACCTGAACCGTGTCTGATAACCCTGCCTGGGTATTATCCTGCACCACCAATGCTATTGACCGTTCACCAAACCAGTTTTCTTCCTTATGCATGGTTATCAGGGAATCCCCTTCAATGCTCAATTCAAAAACCGGATCAGGTTGGGGCAAAAAGGTTACCTCATCACCATCGTATTCTTCATATTTGTTTCCAAGAAAAATCTTCCGGATGGGTTTATCCTCAGTTCCATTATAGTCAATGGTATCGTATAAAAACTCTGGTGCATCGTCGACAGGAAGCACGTCAAACAATACTTCCATTTCACTGGACAGGCTGTCAGTAGTGCCAATATCCTGAATGGCGAAAGTGACTGTTGTATTCCCATTCCAGTATTCATCAGCAAGAACTATCTTTGCCGTATCATTAATTATAGTTAAACTTTCAATTATATTATTGTTGTAACCGGCCTCATAAGATGTGTTATCTCCATCATATTCAATTTTATAATCGTTCAACGGAATTGGGGGAAAACTTTCACCTTCATTGATTACTTGAGTCGGAATAGTGTCCAGCAGTGGCACGTCATCAACCGGTTGAACAGTTATTATCACGTCATCCTGCGCTGAGTAGGCATTCACCGTCTGATCCGTAACAATGAATGTTAAAACTTCACTTCCATTCCA
Source organism: uncultured Bacteroidales bacterium (assembly GCA_964652315.1). Taxonomy (GTDB): domain Bacteria; phylum Bacteroidota; class Bacteroidia; order Bacteroidales; family JAAAOM01; genus CAZZBU01. The sequence continues at coordinate 507 of CAZZBU010000235.1, read as the reverse complement.
GTTTACATGAGGTATAAGAATCTCAGCAAATTCATCATGAAAAACAACCTGAAGTGCATCATCGCCCTCTACTGACCATGCTACATCATCGTTATCATATTCCGTGAGGTAATCAGCATAAAAAATTGTATCCAGGGTTTGGCCCTCGTTAATGGTTTGATCCGGGATATCCGCCAGTTCGGGATAATCATCCACGTTCGTTACTGTAAAAATCATGGTATTGGTATCGGATAAGGGTTCAGGATCATCATCCGTAACCCTGAATATAATGGTTTCGACTCCATACCAGTGCTCATCGACAGGGGTAATAGTAACCAGGCTGTCATCCAATGAAATTGACAGGTTAGAAGATGGATCACTAACAATATCGTAGCTTAAATTCTCCAGGGGTGTTTCAATATCTTCGCTATATAAGGATAAATCAATGTGATGGATAAAATTGCTTTCAGGTATTGAAATATCAGGAATACCGGTAATTACAGGAGCATCATTAACCGGTGTGGTGGT
>CAZZBU010000234.1:0-3813 GCA_964652315.1 uncultured Bacteroidales bacterium | reverse complement strand
TGCCGGACAGGTTACCCAGGTTGGCAATATCAGCAGCCGTGATGTTGGCCGCCTCACTGTTTGAATACACCGGATCGCTTTCGTTTGTTAAAAAGCTGCTTACATCAGGCATATCAGCACGTATCTTAGCTGCGGTATCTTGTATGGCAAGGGTGTTCGCTGCAATACCGCTTATGTCCTGGTCGCCGGTGTTTGTGCCGGCCAGGTTACCCAGGTTAGCAATATCAGTAGCCGTGATGTTGGCCGCCTCGCTGTTTGAATACACCGGGTCGCTTTCGTTTGTTAAAAAGCTGCTTACATCAGGCATATCAGCACGTATCTTAGCTGCGGTATCTTGTATGGCAAGGGTGTTCGCTGCAATACCGCTTATGTCCTGGTCGCCGGTGTTTGTGCCGGCCAGGTTACCCAGGTTAGCAATATCAGTAGCCGTGATGTTGGCCGCCTCGCTGTTTGAATACACCGGATCGCTTTCAACAATCCCACCTGTAAGGGTTTCAGCCGTTTTTGCATGCAAGGCATAAGGGACGCTTAACAACTGGCTTATTCCTGTAATGGTGTAGGTTGTTCCGCCTACAGGATCGGTTTCGGTTTTGATGAAATACGGTCCGTTTGTCCAATCTATGGTTGAAAAATCACCACTTTGTACTGTTCCTGTTCCAATTTCTAAACTTACCAATCCGTTAGCATTAGTTGTCGGGGTTTGGGTTTCTACGTAAACAGCCGTACCGCCTATCGAGCCTTGTAATATGCTTATTTGCATCCCAACTTCTGAGTTGGCCACCAAATTGTTGCTGCTGTTACGAATTACCGCCTGATAGCTCATTTTTTCAGGGGATTGGGCGAATGAATTTATAATCAACAGAAAGGCTGAGATAATTGTTAATATGCTTTTCATTAGAATAAAATTAAATTAGAGACCCGTTTTCAAATATTTATAATTGCCAAAAAATGACGATAGTAATTCCAATGCCATGGAACCTGTCTGCCACAGGCAGGCCCGCATGTTTTATTGGCTTCGCCGAGCTCACCGCCAACTGGCTGTTCGGTTCATGTCCTTGTTGTAGACGTCAGTGCATGAGGGTTTCATTGTTTATTGTTTGTTATTTCAACTTCGTATTAATTCGCATGTATGCCCCTGGCTTTCAATGTGGCGCAAGTAGCAATATGGTTCTGATTTGAAAAATGTATTATCAAGAAAAACATGGTATTATTGAGTTTTAAGGATTTTAAACGTCTTTATTTCTTTGTCTCCCTGCATCACTTTTAAAAAATAAGTTGCAGAAGCAAAATCTCCCATAATAATACTTATTTGATTGTCTGTGATTTTTCCTTTTTGTAAAAGTTTTCCGTTTATGTGGTATAGTTGAAATGATAGTTGAGACAAGGCATGCCTTGTCTGTACATTATCATCTATACTCAATGTAAGATAATCGGTAGTTGGGTTAGGATATACCGTAACCGAAAGGTTAATGCCTTTGGCTTCTTCAATCGCAGTTACTACCGAAATTTCATAAGGTTGTTGTACACCTTCTGATACCGAACCGCTGGTTCCGGTATGGGTTTGGTACGCAACCTGCCCAACGGAGTAACTCACCGAGCCTCCGCTTCCGGAAGCATTGCCACCTGTAGCGTTAAAACTTTCTTGTGCTGACACATGAGCAAGTGAAAAAAACATAGCTATAAGCATTGCCGTACCTGAACCTTTTTCTTTCCACTTTATTCTTATACCGCCGTGTATACGCCACATTTCGTATCTCTTTTTGGTTACATTAACGCAGTAAAAGTATATAATGAAAAAATATCTAACAATACCCAAGCTTGGGTATTTCTATATTAAATAAAATGACTATCCGGGTTTATACCAAAACTATGTTTGCCACGAATGCACGAATAATAAGAATCAAATCGGAAGTACCTCTGAATAATTTTTTATTGGATATTGTGGTGTCTAATTATTTAATTATAAGTTATTTATGAACACTAATTTCGAATGACTTTGTCATTCGTGCATTCGTGGCTATTAAATGTTAATATGCCCTGGAATTTGTGATTTCAATCAATAAGTATCTTAGCGGACAATCATTTTAAATAAAAACTGTTTGAGGGTCTGCTGCGCTTGTGCCAGGTTATATAGCGTCTTTTTTTGAAGGATTTTAAATTATTCGAAAGTGCCTCCTCCCCATATAGTCTGGTTGAGTCATTTTTAAGGATCACTTTTAACTTGACCTTTTCCCGGAGCGCTATGAATTGTTTCTGCCTATACTATTTGAAACTAATTGTAACTGCCTCATCCAACCCATGTACTAACTTTTGCAAACCATCCCCCAGCTTATTTGTCTTGGCTGATGGCAGCTGGCAGATATTAATCAATAATCAATCTCTTTCCCACAATGAGGACATTTTTTTGATTTTTTGTCAGATTTACCAATCTTTTCCATAAAACCTGCACCTACGATTCCAGTCGGTAAAGCAACTAATCCAATACCTAAAACAGCTATCAATCCACTTACAAACTTTCCAAATCCGGTTACTGGATAAACATCTCCATATCCAACCGTTGTCAATGTGGCAATTGCCCACCAAAAACTTGCAATTACATTTGGAAACTTATCAGGTTGTTCTTGTCCTTCAATGTAGTACATTAGAAAGGAAGCTATCACTAAAACCAGTAACGTAATAAATCCCGTAATCGCTAATTCTGCTTTTTTTTCTTTAAAAACTGTCCATATCAGGCTGAGTGAATTGTTATACCTGTTTATTTTCAAAATTCTCATAAACCTCATTAGCCTTAGTATCCTGAGGAATCTCAAGTCAACTTTAATAAGGAAAGGAAGATAAAAAGGAATAATTGCCAATAAATCAATCAATCCATATGTTGATAATATAAATTTAAGTGCGGATTTAATTCGACTACCTGATGGATGAGTCAAATCTGATACATAAATTCTCAATATATATTCAATCGTAAAAATTATTACTGAGACAATATCAAATATTTTAAGAAACCCATGTAGTGGTTTATTAATCTCAGGAATTGTCTCAAAGATTATTGCTATCACATTTAAAACAATCAATATCATGATAGCATAATCAAAAGTCAGATTTATCCTTGAACCGTGAGCTCCTTTCTCAATAAATTTATATGTCTTTCGCTTTATCATTATCGTACTGTATCAGTTTTGCAAGTGCTGTCACGCTTCCGACTAACGTTAAAATTACATAACACAAAATCAATTAGTTGCAATCTGAGCTGTTCGGCTTTTAATTTCAAAATTATCAATTTGTTTTTTAATTCGCTTGATTAATCCAGACTTTCTTTTTTCATCCGGGAACATACATTGGGTAGAGGAATTATATGGCACACCTTTCCAACATATTTTACATATAACACCGGCCGTTGTGCGTTTGTGCATCGTTTATCATTCTGCTTTTACATTTTCAATGCATTTGCAAAATGATTTAGGGAATACTCACAATTGAGACCAGGCCTTAATTCTCTCCGTGACTTATGGCTTAATCCTACGCACCTACCCCTTTATCAGGCCCCGGCGGATACCTTGGAATTATTGTAGAAAAAAACCACAGCCTGCACCCTATTTACACAATTCTTTCATTTTCCGAATTGTTTAACTAATTTATACACTGTTTATTGCATAAATACAGCTGCTTTCTGAATTCAACTGGCATAATTTTAACATCATTTTCACAAAAAGGAGAGTTAACAATTAAATATACTAATGGAAAACTATAAAACAACATCAGAAAAGGTTCATGAGCAAAGGCAGGAGATGCCCGGAAGTGAACATAAAATGG
>CAZZBU010000233.1:0-3851 GCA_964652315.1 uncultured Bacteroidales bacterium | reverse complement strand
ACAAAAACCAGCAAGGCAAGGCTCATAAGGGTAGTATAACTTAGTTTAATGATCTCGCCTTTGGTATTAAAAACAATATCCAGGATGGATCCATCGTGTATGTTTTCAATTAAATCAGAGTTACGGCGGGTGACGGCCAATACCTGCCCGGTGGTGCAGTCTATTTGCACACCCCAGTAATGATTATCGAAAATGAATTTTACCATGCCTTTTGCCGGACGTACATCCATTTTTTTTAGGGCGAGGTCAATATCAGTGTCAACTGAATCCTTGAGGGCTTGAAAAGCAATGGTTTGCAAGCTGTCAAGGGGTAGCCATCCGGTAACATCAGTGTTTATGCCTTTATACGTTGGAGGTAAAATTGTTCCCTGGCTGTGCTTTTTCCATCCCAGCAACAAACTGGTAACAGCAATCACAAAAAAGAATACAAATAGTAAAACTCCTGTATATCTGTGTATTTTTCGAAATCTGCGGATTAGTTTTGCCTGTTTTTTTCGCTTTTTTTTATTCATCTCCTATTCCTTCAACCAAAATCAGCGGACAAAGATTGGACTTTTTGTGTGATAAAACAAAAAGATGTATTTACTCATTGGAATGAAGCATTGATCTCTTTTTGGTAACAGCTTTTTCATTCTCTCCTGGTCTCAAACTTATGAATGGCTCCGCCCGGTTCAAAATCGCCGATAAGAAAATCCCATGCTATCATAAAGTTATCAAAACTATCGTATTTATGGAAAAGGGAGCGGACAAATAACTAATTGAGCATCGTTTTACTTAGTTTTCCGACTCTTGCAACCGGTGAAGATGGCAAAAAAGCAATTCCCCGGTCTGCTCATCGCGCAGGTGCATGCCATTGCCTTCACAGTACTTATAAAATTCACATGCAGCGCACAGGCCGGTTTTTGTCCAGGAGCGGTCACGGAATTTCTGATACCGGTGTTGCCATACTTCCGCAAAGTTGTCTTTATAGATATTTCCCTGGATAAAATTAGCGCGTAAATTTGGGCATGCAGAAATGCTGCCGTCAACCAAAACCGATGCCACATGAATGCCTGCCTGGCAATGAAAAAAAGCATCCCTTACCTCGGCTTCATAATTCCCTAAAAACCCTTCGCACCCATAACTGAGGTCAATTTTTCCTTCCCTTCGGGTGGTTTTAATAAATTCAAATAAGCTTCTAAACTGCTTGGGAGTGAGTTGTAACTCCACGTGTTTGCGTGCCCTGCCAATCGGGAAAATAGTGAACATCCGCCAAGCCTTAACCCCGTGTTGGATTAACAGGTTTTTCAATTGTTCCAGTTCATCAATATTTTTCTGGTTCACACAGGTTACCACATCATATATTAACCCTTTGGTTGATGATAATGCCTTAATTGCCTCAAACGCTCTTATATAACTTTTTTTATTTCCCCGAAGCCGGTTATGCGATTCTTCAAACCCGTCAAAACTAATGGTTAGTGCACGTAAACCGGAATTTAGGAGTGCCTTTAGTTTAGGCCTGGTCAACAACATGCCATTGGTGACTATTCCCCACGGAAAGCCTCGTTTATACAGGTTTATGCCAATGTTTTCCAAATCGTTTCGCAACAAAACCTCACCACCGGTAAGCACAATCATGGTATCGTTGGGGTTAACCAAAGGGGTTACCTGATCGAGGGCAGTTAAAAAATCACGGGCCGGCATGTCCGGGTGTGCGGCATCTTTGGTACAATCGCTGCCACAATGCAGGCAGTTAAGGTTACACCTTAGTGTACATTCCCACATGATGTATTTTAATTCATGCAGTTTGGCAGCATTCTGCTTCCGTTTTTGATACAGCTTAAGCGCTATTTTTTTTCGAATCGGAATCCGGGTTACACTCATTCTTTGGGATTCAGTTTAATGTTTATTTCTTGCTGTGTTTCACCACTGTACCAGTCGCCGTCGCCGTTTATGAATTCAGGATTCCTGAATTGAACGATGGTATCCAGATCCTGGTAATCCCCGTTTTCTGGGCCATCAACGTCCGCAACTTCCAGTTGAAAATCCTGATCGTCAGGAAAATCAGTAACCGCTACCTGATAATTACCATCGCCATCGGAGTATGTTGTATCGTACTGCATTACAACCCGCAGGTTTTTTATGGGTTTGCTGCTTTCTTTGGATTCTATGGTGCCATTAACGATAAACTTAGCTGAAGGCGTTCCGTATTCCACTCTGGTTTCTTCACATGAAGTAGAAAAACCTAATAAGGCTAATATAACTGCTAATAAACCATTATAGGCTTTAAAAAATTTGATTTGAGCTGATTTCATTTGTTTTCATTTGTGTTATGATGGCTTTTTGTTTTCGTTGGTTGCGTAGTGGGTAAGTTTTTTTACACAAACTTTTTAAGGCACTCTGGGCATAACATACATCATTTCCGCCGGCAGGTTGCTATTAAATTCTAATGAATGACTCATCGCGGCGGATTCCGTTTGTGGGTTTTCACCCCGGGCGGCATTCGGCTCTACTTGCCGCTGGCAAGACAGCCTCACTTGCCCGGGGCTATTGATATTGAAGGCCTTCAGCCTTCTTTTTCCACAAGAATCTTTCAATCAAAAACAGAGAATATATACCCCTAATGTTATTTATGGATTTTTTATCAGCCTGACGGCTATGTTCTGTAAGGGGCTTAAAACAATCAGGGATTTGAGAATCAGAACGCTATAAAGCACATTTAGAACTGCCATATTTATTTACCGAAACCCATCGGTTCCCTTTAATATAAAACCGCCAGGGTTTATCGATATATTCCTCGGCATAATCGATGTTTATTCTTTTGGTTGAAATAATTTCACTGACTTGAAAAGTTCCATCTTTTACTAAAAATAAATCATTACTTTTAATTAAATCACAGCCGTTTAATTCTCTTTCTATTTTTAGTGCTTTGCAGAGTTTTCCGGGTCCGTTGGTCAGGTTTTCGGGTTTATAAGTTTTCATCGGACGGTTTTTCTTGATGAGATCCATTCCCTTCAACGGTTCCACGGCACGGATTAATACAGCTTCCGGAATATCCTGTATGCGGGCAACCACATTCAGGCAGTAGTACATGCCATATATCAGATAAATGTAAGCATGTCCGCCGGGCAAAAACATGGTCTCCGTCCGTTTGGTACGTTTATTCTGATAAGCATGGCACCCTTTATCCTCGGGGCCCACGTACGCTTCTGTTTCCACAATCCTACAGACAATCTCCTGACCATCAACGTTACGTACCAACAGGTGGCCCAGCAGTGCTTTTGACAGCGTAACTGCATCCTGTAAATAGAATTCCTTATCAAATCTCATTGACTATCACCGCTAATAATTGTCTGCTAAGATACTTATTGATTGAAATCACAAATTCCAATACATATTAAAATTTTATAGCCACGAACCTGCCCGCCGCAGGCTGGTGTACGAATGACAAAGTCATTCGAGAATTGGCATAGCCGAGTTTGTCTGCAAGCAGGCTCACTCCGATTCGGTTCGTGGCAAACATAGTTTTGGAACAAACCCAGATAATCATTTTACCGTTTCAGAATAAAAATGAATATCCCCACCAGGCTCTATTCAGCCGGTTATTACAAATGTATAACATTTTTATCGACACCATAACATGCGAGGGACCATAGCAAATGCGTGCCTTCAAACCATGCAATAATATACCGGAACAACCGTTGGTATTGCTTCATTCATAGAATTTACCCCTGATATCTTTGCGCATGCACTCGCTGGTTGATTCGTCAACTATTTTCCAGACAATAATGGCTATCAGCGTTTTTTTTCTTACCAGCCATAGTGGCTCTAATCGGATTTTTGGTTACATTTAATATCCGAAAGTTTAGACA
>CAZZBU010000232.1:0-3880 GCA_964652315.1 uncultured Bacteroidales bacterium | reverse complement strand
TCATTAACCTTCAACTAAAATTATCACTATCATGAAAAAACTAATTTTTATTTTTACCGGCCTCTTTCTGATGGCCAATGTTGCCTCCTCCCAGGTTGACGACAGGGCCGTAATTCCTGTAGCCGTTACGTTGAATTCTATTTTGCGTCTGAATGTTTCTTCAGGTGGGAATATAGAGTTTAACTTTAACACATTGTCAGATTATGAAAATGGCATCCAAACAAGTGCAGCCTACCAAACTAAATTCAATGTTGCCTCATCTGTAGACTGGGATGTATACATGTATGCAGAGGAAGCAACTCTTACAGGCACGGACATAATTGATTCTGCTAACGAAATGGATACTGATAATATTGGTTATCATGTTACCAGTGAGGGATCTGGAACTTTTGCAATCACGGCGGATGAATCGAATATCGCAGCTTTGGACAATGATCCTTCAAATATACTGGTTGGTTTTAATGGCACCGACCCCAATGCAGGAGATATTGAGGCCAATACTTTTACCATACACTGGAGATGTGGCACAAAAGAAAGTACAGAGATGAATGGTCAAAGTATTTTACAGCAGGGGGTAGCAGCGGATCGGTATGCAACCAACGTGTTCCTGGTACTTCAACCCAATTAAGATTATTTAAACACTAATAGTATTGTGCAATTGACAGAATCAATTGCACAATACCTATTTGTATCCATTCCTTAAGCAATAAAACATTTCTTATGCCCGGACACCGCAATCTGATTATTTCAGCAGTCATTTGTGTTTGTGCTTTTACAGCCCACACACAAACTTCAACAGCGAGAATAATGATCGAAAGCGGAGGAAGTGTTCGGTTTAACATCAATTCACTTATCAAATACAACGACGGAATGGCTTTGGAAGACTGGACCCGCCTGGCCATTGCTTTTGAAGACACTTTGGATGCCACAGCTACATGGAAACTGCAGTTCAGGTCAAATACAGACATGATTTACGGCGATTACGGACAGGAGCTTCCGCTGAATTATCTGGTGCTGGAAGCCCGGGATGGAGGGGGAAGCACGCTCCTGGGTGAGGAAGGTAATGGCCTGATATTGCCTGCTCAAAGTCTTGATATCACCGAAAAGACATTAATTGAAAATGCACCACAGGGAACATTTCAGGACAACAAACTTTATATTAGCTTCAGCCTTGGCCAGGGAGAAGATAAATTGATAGGCCAACCTTCAGATTATTATTATGTTGATATTGAATTCATATTAACCCCAAACAATTAATCCGGCAGACAATCCAAGATGAGAAATATATCCACATATCTGCTCAGCTTTCTAACGATTGTACTGTTGATGAATGATACTTTTTCGCAGGGGACAAACGGATTTAACCAGTCGGCTCCACACATTACCGCCCATTTTCGCAACGAAAATCTTATTATCGAACCTGAAACTTCGTTCTTCAATGTTCTGATTGTTGAGAACAAGGGAGAAAGAAGAGAAGAAATATTTATTGAAATAAATGTGCCTGTGGGGTGGTCTGTAATAGCCGCCGAGTCACAATCCTATTATCTTGAACCCGGGGACTCCCTTCTTTTACCGGTACGTGCAGCACCCAGTCGTGATGTGCAGGGGGAAATCGGTTATTCCATGATTGCTTCCATCAATAACCGTGGGGGAGAAACCTTTACCAATGCCTACTGTTTTGTAAAAATACCCAAAAAATCAGACCTCCGGTTTAGACCCATTACCCGAATGGGTTATTTTGATCAGCAAAGCGGTCGCAGTGAAGTATCCTTTCGCCTGGAGAACCAGGGAAATGTAAACGAATTGGTTACCCTTACTTTTCGCTCTACCCGTAACGTGGCCCTCGAAAACGAAAGAGATAACATGCTGGTGAAAAGCATTACCGTTAGAGCCCGGACTGATACCGTTATTACATTGGAAGCAAGCCGATTAGAAGAAAACAACATCCGAAACGGAAGTATATACAGAATAGACCTAATGGGTACTACTGAAGAAAGTAGTTTCAGATCTTCTTTTTGGTTTACTTTGCTGGAAAACAAATATGCTTTTACCATTCCTGAGGATGAAAAGATGTTGATTGCTGAATTTGCTTTGCAAAATCTACTGAGCAATCAATCCGTTATCCTGGCAGGTGGAGTTAGAGGAAATACTCATTTTTCAAATAATCGTAAACTCAGCTATAATTTTTACCGCTATGGATCAGGCCCCTGGAGTGAGGTGTTAAGATACAGCCGGTCTCATCTCTCTTATAACAGTCCAAAATTTGGCATAACCATTGGGGATATAACCAATTTACAATTGAAATATGGTTATGGGAAAGGGGCTGAAGTAAGGTATAATTTCACAGAAGATTTCATTGCCAGAGTAATCGGAAGCGAAAACCCTTTCAGACCTATTAGAAATATTGGAATCATTCTTCAGGAAAATTATTCCCCGATTAGTTTGAGGGGAAGCTACGCGTACAGTCAAAATCAAGTTTTTAACAGTCGTACGCATTTGGGAGGTGCCCGTTTCAACCTAAGTGTTTTTCCGGGACATCATTTGAGAACCGATGTCAATGTCAGTGAAGTAACTTATGATGTAATCAACCAGAAGCATCTGGGACTGGGACTCAACTTTGATTATTCGGGAAAAATAGACCAGACAACAATTAAATTCAGGGAACAGTTTGGTTCCCCCTATTATTATGGTCAACAAGCAGGCAGGCATTATTTTACAGGTAGAATCCTGCACCCCATGTCTGAAAAATATCAATTACAATTTAATTTCCTTGATCAAGTATACAGACCTCTCAGGGAAAATGAAGAAGGAATTCAATCAGATGTTGTGGTCGCCAACCGGAAGGTCAATGCGTTATTCAGAACCCAACTAAACCAGGGATTAGTGTTATTTGGCGGTCCTGTATATGAAAGAAAAGAGTCCAATGCATTTTTTCTATTCGACAATGCCTCTCCTTTTATCACTCACTCGGCCAAAATAACCGCCGGAACACGCATCAATGACAGCTCTGGACTCTCCTTTAACCCCAGTGCAACGGCAGGATACACTTTTATTTCCAACTTCTCAACTCCTGATCCCGAGTTGATTCCTGTCAATATCAACAACCAAAGCAAAGCCATGTTTAATAGTCAGGTTAGTATAAATGTAAGAAAAGCCAATTGGGGGGGCTTTCTCAATTACTTTTATGGCCCTTACTCCGTTAGCCAGGAAATCAGTCAGTTCTACTATAACATATCCACTCATTCCGTAAGATTAATGCCCTATTATGAAAGGTATATTTACAGGGATATGATAAAACTATCCTCTAAACTTAGCTATCTTTATGATTTCTCTTTTCGTACAAGCCGGATAAATTTCAACAATCAACTGGATTTTTTCCTCAGGAACGATATTACTCTTTCAGCAATCAACACCATCAGTTATCAGGTTACTACCGATCAACTTACCGAAGAGAGCTACAGATATTCCAACAATTATGTAGAACTAAGACTCACCAAAGCTTTCAACTGGAATCAGCCAAAACTTAAATATTATGATCTGGAAATTAACCTGTTTAAGGATTTAAATGGAAATTTACAAAGAGACTTTAATGAGCCAGGAGTGAACGATATTCTTGTGCATATCAATGGTATTGACCCTGTTAAATACAGCCAGTACGGGCTTGATTATGAAACTACCGGATCAATGGTTTCAAAAAGGTTACTCACTGACCCTGAAGGGATAATCAAATATGATAATCTCCCCATGGGCGTTTATACAATTAAACTGGAAAACATCGGCACAGACCAATCCAAATTTTTCCCTGACCAAAATGAGTTTATCATCCATGTTACCGGCGATGAGGTGGTTTATGTCCCTTACCTGGAGCGCAACCGAATTT
>CAZZBU010000231.1:0-3901 GCA_964652315.1 uncultured Bacteroidales bacterium | reverse complement strand
CAGGTAACAGAAGGCAAACCTTTTAGCGTTCTTTGAACCTGGGAGTGTTTACAATCCCCTGCCGTAAGAATAAGCCTGATTAGCTTTGAGCAGTCCATAGTGTCATGTCAAGACCATTATGCCGCTTAGCCACCATCATGGTCGTTGACCGCTGACGGAACCTACCCTGCCAATGGTTGAAAACCTTGGCAGTGGTTCAACCACAAAAGTAAAAATGACATGACACGACACTAGTCCGTTTTCAAATCCAGCATCACGGGATAATGATCACTGAAGCCGCCGTGGTACCTTCTTCCAAGATAGGTACGGAATGGTCTTTTCCCGGAATAGTATTGATCCTCTTCAGATAAAAAATCAGGTGCGAATATCGAATATGAATCTTCATCAGCACACAAACCGGTGCAATCATTAATTAGTGCTTCAGAAATGATAAATTGATCAAAACATGCCCATTCCCCCCTGTACTTTAATGTTCCGGTAGTGTGGGATCTACACTGCTTTTCGGAGAGGTTAATCAGAATAGCACCAGGGCCTGAACCCCGAACAGAGCCATTCATTAAACCCACCTGAATGGAGCGGTCAAAAGGATTATCATTAAAATCACCCGTGATCACAATTTTAGATTTCGGGTTCACATGGTGTATGGAATCGACAGCCCGGTTGAGGGTTTTTGCGGCTGCAATCCTTTTTGGTTCAGACTGGGCCTGTCCTCCGTATCTTGAAGGCCAATGGTTTACAAACACATGCAAGGTATCTGTACGGTTGGCCAGCCCTTTTACATAAAGAATATCACGGGTAACAAACGCCGGATTGTCTGGTAGTGTAACCGGAATAGCCTTATCATCAATAACTTTAAACAAATCAGGCCTGTATAGCAAAGCTACATCTATGCCCCGTCTGTCTGGTGACTCATGATGAACAATCTTATATTCCATCTTCAGCAAAGGCGTATGGTATATGAGTTGTTCCAGTACAAAACGGTTTTCTATTTCGCAAAGACCGATGATGGCTGGTAAATGCCCTTCTGCTGCAGCAACAATAACTTTGTAGACCCGGCTTATTTTCTCCTTCATGCGATTGTAGGTCCAGTGATAACTGCCTTCCGGGAGAAATTCATTATCATTTTTCAGAGAATCGTCTGTTACATCAAACAGATTTTCAACATTATAAAACATCACAGAGAATCGATCCGTTGATTTTTCTGATGATGCAACAAAAGCACATACCGATAAAACAATTGTTATGAGCAATCCCATAGCCAACCATCTGTTCATCCAATAAGGGGGCGTTGAACTCATTTACAGATATGTTTATTCTTCTTCTCCCTCTTTACGCTCATAAGCCCCCAGGTCAGGTGCATTGTCATCCAAGCGATTTTTACCATTAAAATCAAACTCCAACAGAGGCAGCTGCTCTGTTATAGTCACTTTTCCGGCATCTTTGGCTGGAGAAAGGGTATCGAGTTGAATATCATTGGCGTCAATATCAAAAAATTCAGGATCTTCATTAAAAATACAATCCACGAAATTATCATGATAGGAGGCGTCGATTGAATCGATTCGCAACCGTAACAAGGAGTTAGCAAAAGAAAAATTCATGGTTTGCCCTTCCAGCGGATCAATCCCAAATTCATCCTGAGCATTACCATAGATAATGGAATTACCAAAATATGCTTTTTCCACATTGCCAATAAAGCGCACATCCTGCTCGTTACCCTGCTCATCTTCAAGGATTACGTCCACATAATTTTTTAACACAATGGATGGCGTTCTACGGTTGGAATATGTTCCCCAATAATTGGCAAAGGTACAATGCACAAATTCATAAGACCCGCCAAGGTATGTAGTAAACAAAAACTGACCACAGTTTGCAATTACTGTGTTGTAGGCATTTACCCTGGCATTCAGTGCAAAAATACCTGCCGACGACATATTTGTAATGAGTGTATTATAAAGAAGGACATCCGGACCGGGATCTTCTCCAGGTGTACCCAGATTGAGCCCAATTATTCCATTTTTAATGGTACAATTCCTGAAAATGTTTTTCCTGCTCTCATTTAAAAATATAATCCGCCCCCACTGACCGGGAATGTCGTCATAAAATTCTTCCAGCCGATCGCCCTGAAAAGTAACCGGTTCCTCCACCGTACCGAGCACTTCTATGGTGCCGGCAACGACCAAAAACGCATCTTTATGCAGATGAATATTCACGCCTGGATCAATGGTAAGAATTTCGTCAAAATCAATATATACCGTATCTATCAATAAATAGGGCTTATCATTCTCCCATCGCTGAGTACTAAAAACATGATTATTTGTAAATAAATGAACATCCTGGCCCCAGGCTACCAGATTTACGTCCTGAATGTTATTATTGGTAACAAAAACGATGGAATCGTTGATTTGCAATGGAGCATTCTGAAGGGTTGGATCAATGGTTGCCTCAACAAAAATATACAGGCTGTCTTTTGGCGGCAACTCAATATTTTTGGCTTCGCTGGTCATTAATCCGTCAATATTTAACCTGAAATAAGATTGATCACCCGCCTGGGCCAATGATATAGAACTGATTTTAATGGATTTGTTGTATGGATTATAAACTTTTAACCGTTTTGTAGTTGTACCAATGGAAGTGAATACCGTATCAAATGCAACCGTATCGGTAGAAAATTGCAGTTTTGCAGAACCACCGGTTATAAATTGCTCTTTCTGACAGGAAAAAAAGACAGCAAATACGGCTATCATACATATTACTGGAGAAAATTTCTTCATATCTGAATTATGTGATTCCAAACCTACAAATTTTTTTTAAACTAACGGAGAATTGCATATATTTGGTTAAACGAATGTAACATCATTTATATTATAATAGGTGATATGTCATACAATGATTTAAATTTTAGCAAGTGAACAGCATTATTTCAAACATCCGGCAGGCAAAAACATCGGATTTATTCAGCCTTATGTATCTGATTCGGGAGTGTGTCAGGGATATGAACCAAAGAGGCCTATACCACTGGAACACAAACTATCCGAATGTTGAACAGATCAAAAATGATATCAGAGCTCAAAAACTCTACATCAAAAAAACAGATGGGTATACCATGGCCATGTTTGCACTGGACACCGAATACGCAGCTGAGTATCAAGAGTTGACCTGGGCGGGATCAAACGACAAAGCCCTTATCATTCATAAATTTTGTATTCACCCGAAATGGCAGAATAGCGGTGTGGAGACACAGATCATTGAATATATTGAGGCGTTTGCCCGTAAAGAGGGATATCAAAGCATACGACTTGATATAGCCGGCAATGATGAATACGGTATGAATGTATTTAAAAAAGCCAGTTTCCAGTCACAGGGGGATTTTTTACTACCCTATCAAAAAATGCCGTTCAATGGTTTGGAAAAGGAGCTGTAAGTTTTACTTCCCTCCTTATCAGAAGTAAAAATTCAATCCTCCGCCAATAACATGATAAGCCGGATCAGTAAGTCCGATTTCCGATTCAAATAAGAACGAAAGATTTGAACGCAGCCCGATTTCGAGTCCGATAGGGATCCAAACCGGCAAATAAACTTCGTTCTCACCAAAGTTAATATCCATATCAACACCTGAATACAAATCCACACCACCGGTTATCGGAAATGAAAAATTCAAAGCCCCATCCAGTCCAAAATCACCAAAATCATGGGCGCCGGTAGTAAGTGAGATATTTTTCCCAAGAGCCCATTCAAGATCGGCACCAAAATAGGTTGTCTCCCCAGCCCCAATCTTAAGCCCAAAATCGATTCCGCTTTTTATACCATACCCCCCATGAAAAAACAGCATAAACCCGTCATTTCCGCCATCAATATGAATCAGTGGCTCAATGCCGATGGAAAATGAATTTTTCTTCAATGT
>CAZZBU010000230.1:0-3921 GCA_964652315.1 uncultured Bacteroidales bacterium | reverse complement strand
AAAACCAATATGCCATGATCGCAATCTACAAAAACATTTCCTGCAACAACAGCGCCTTTTGATATCTCAAAGAAAAATCCATTCTGGCTTGGCCATACCCTTTTGGTAGCAACAGGGCCGCCGGCACCACCCACCTTTTCAATCCAGTTGTTGATGAAACGGCCGTCCACATTTCCAACATCATACCATATACCATTGGAATTAGGCATGTTGGTCACCAGGTTGTTGCGGGTAGTGCAGCGGTAACACTGGTTAAAAATTTTCACCCCTGCCGGATAACATCCGGTGATGCCTTCTATGTTGTTTTTTTCGATGATGGTATTTTCAATGAGCACATCGGCAGAGCTGACCACGTAAATGCCTTCACGGCTGGTATTGCTTATCCTGCAATTACGTACCGTGGTGTTATCGCCCATCAGGAATGCCCCAATACGGGAAGCATAGGAGATATCACAATCTTCAATCAGGGTGCCCTGAATCTCCTTACCCATTTCACTTTCGTCCTTTTTCCCATCCTGGTGGACACACTCCACAAAGATGGTAGAGTCAGAATACTGGGTAAAATCAATGCCCCGGATAATTGGCCCGATGCTGTCGTTTTTCGTTCCATTTACATCATAATGCACCCGGTGGATGGCCGCACTGAAGGCCGTAATCTCTACCAACTTGTCATTTGGGTCAATGGCCAGGTACACATCCTGATTGTCATAATCCACATAAAACGTGTTGTCATCAAGCTCATCGGTACCACCGGCTGATTGCAGGAAGCGGCCATCGACAAATACCATGTCGTCGTTAAACCGGTGCAGGGGGGTGAATTTCTCCTCACGCTCGCGCCGCCACCAGTCTTCGGGGGGAGACGGAAATAACCGCTCCCAGTGTGTTTTCCAGAGGTTGTCGCCAACTTTTTCCCACTCATCAGCCACAAAAGTGCCTTTCATCACAGGCTGTTCATCCTTGTAAGGCTGAAACGTAAGGCCCTGGTTAAAAATAAGTGTTCCGGCACGGTACACTCCGCCACGCAGAATGATGGCATCGCCCGTTCTGCCTCTTTTCACGGCAGCGTCGATGGTGGTAGGATTTTTAATGTCAGTGCCTATTGCATCGGGCTTTCCGTTGGGAGCCACATAGTAGATGGTCCCTGACACATCAGGCAGCTCGTAGGTTTTATCCACCGGCCCGTAAGGACCACCGGATGGTTGCGCTGTGGCCAAAATGCCAACGCCAAACAGCAAAGCAAACAGCATCAATACAAAGGGCACCTGTTGTGTATGGTGAAAGGTTAATGTACGTCCAAATCTTTTCATTGTATCGTAAGTTTAAAAAAATTAAATGTCCAGAAATATAAGCATATTATTGCAGAATTTAAGGGTAAAAGACAGGATTTGCCCGTTCAATTCCAAAATGATACACAGTGGAAACCTAATATTCAGTGAACTGTCTCTTTGAAAATTTTACTACATTAGCACACCGGCAGGTATTACCGCCGCGTATGAACGAGTAAACGGAACAGGAAGCATGTATTATATCCATCCCGATCATCTGGGCTCACCGCATTTTATTACCAATGCCAGTGGAAACAACGTGCAGGAGGTTAGCTTTGATGCATGCCTGTCCACCGGAGCTTTAGCAAAGGTGGAGGGCAGGCAGCGCAACCCCGCAGACTGGAGCTACAACGCTACTATTGCCCCCAAATTCGACCGCGGCTATACCTTCCACGAGCACCTGAGTGATTTTGACCTCATTAACATGAACGGAAGGGTGTACGACCCGGTAATTGCCCGCTTCCTGAGCCCCGATCCCATGCTGCAAAGCCCGGGCAACCTGCAAAACTACAACCGGTACTCCTATGTGTTTAATAATCCGTTGAAGTATACGGACCCGAGTGGGTATATAAGCCGGCAACATTTATCAGCAGGGGATGCAGCGCTTATTAATGAGTTGGACGATCTGTTCCCTCCCGGCTCATCAGGTTCCTATGCTGCCGCATGTGAATCTTTCTGGGATGAATTTAGTACAATGCTAAATTTTATGGGTACCGATGGTAACAGCAACAGTCCTTATCAGTATAATTTTCAAACAGGACAGTATATAAATAGCAGTGGACAGTCGGTACATTTTTCAAGTGTTTTCAATAACTTTATTAAGCCAAATGCAGCTAAGCCTTCACCCGAGCAAATGGCAAAAATTGGCTGGCATGAAATAGGCACTGATGCTTTAGGCAGTAAAGCCTATATTATTGATGGCGAGATTGGTGCTTATGTCGTACTTCCATTTTGGGCGATTACAGGCTCTTATTACAATACTGCCTATTATTGGGGCGGCATCGCAGCGTATGGAGGAGATGCAAATGATCCTAAATGGGCCGTGAATGCAGGGGAATATTGGAGTAGTCTAAACTGGTCTGAAATAGGAAGTTCTGCAGTTGGCCTTGGTATAGGTGTTCTTGAAATAATTGCAGGGTCCGGCGGTACAGTATTCACCGGAGGTTTGAGTACAGCTATTATCATTGATGGGGTTGCAAGAGCAGGATCAAATGGTGCAAAACTAATTTTATTATTCAGCGGAAAAACTGAAGCAGGTATAGCAACACCGACGAACTTGGGTGGATGGGCTGGAAAGGGTTTAGATGCAATGTTTGGGGCTAGTTATAATGAAATCTCATATGGACAAGGAATTGGTAGCTTTGCATATGATGCAGGTGTATTTACTTTGATGGGTGCTAATGCTGCAAATCTGGCAAAAGTTCAAAATTATCCTACAGCATATAATTATATCAATTATTCGGTAACATTACCAGGTGTTCCTTATACTGCAGCATCTGATGCCTTAAACTTTCGTAATTCAATAAATGGGAAATGATAAATTATTCACACAATGAGCTAGGACAAAAATTCCTAATTAAAAGTAAAAAAGAGACAATCAAGCTAATTTTATTTTCAATATTTATATTCATTATATTTATATTAACAAATGTAATTAGCTCAAAAACTGGTCAAAACCTTGTTCTTGGAAAAGCTTTTATTGGTTTAATTCTATTCTTAAGTTTAATCTCCATAAATTTACTTGTGAGAAAAGTAAATAATACTGCCTCTGAGATTATTATTGATAAAAATGATCTGACACTTTGCACTTTTAGTATTCTATTTAAAAAATCAAAATGTCTTAGATTGAGCCAAATTAATAAACCCGCCTTAAAAAAAGAGCATTTCAACATTTACAATCATATAAATGTTGATGGTTTATTGATCAAAAATGGAAATACTACAATTAGGATAATAAAACCATTTTTTAAAGAAGACCTTGAGAATGAGTTGATTCATTTAATAGAATAATCAAAATTTCTCACAGATAATCGTAGCATGTAGGAATAAAACATCAAAGCCGTTGGGCATAACATTCGTTACGTCCAAGTTAAAACTGTAGTTTAAGCCCCGGCTTGCGCGGAGTGTGCTGTGAGTAAAGAGTAATCTTTACGTAACTACAAATAAGATGGTGGAATCATACAGATGTGTGATGAACCACTGAAGTCGGTTTACAGGAACAGGCTTCAAACTACTGTTTTAGTGCATAGGAAGCGATTCCCCAGATAATCGTAGCTTGTCGGAATAGCCAACAACAAAAAATCAAAGCAGTTGGGCGTAACATTCGTTACGTCCAATTTAAAACTGTAGCTTAAGCTACTATTTATAAGCACAAAAGCATTTTATTTTGAACATTGCAAAGGATATATCAACAAACCGCAGAAAATGTATATTTAACTGTCTTACGACAAGGAGCAAAAGCTGATGGATAGAAAAATCGTAGCGGAACTTGTCCGACTTTTGGCGGATGCTACTGGAAATAAAAAATCGTAATGAATACTACCCCGCTGCCGCACGATTACATCGTGTGGCATTTTAATCTGCATAGTAAAAAATA
>CAZZBU010000229.1:132-3975 GCA_964652315.1 uncultured Bacteroidales bacterium | reverse complement strand
TTTCATTACTTTGTAATGAATATCAGAAAAAACCTTATGTCCTACTGATTCCGAATGACATGAGGTACAGCTCATTTTACCGGACACATTTTTTAGTTTCCCTTCCTTTCCATGGCATGAATTACATGTACCTATAGCTTCGTCGCCGTGGGCATTTGTTACATATTCTCCGGAAAAGACCTTGTTTAATGTCATGGTTAATTTAATAACCACATCTCCTGTTAAACGACGGCATTTTTCTTTCCGCTCGTCGCTGTTTATTTTAAAACCTGTTTCATTACACCAATTTGTGTTTGAAACATGGCATAAAACGGAATTGGAAGCAACAGAAGGAAGGGTGAAGTTAAATTTTGGATTTTGAGGCGTAAATTGTGGCAATGGGCTTTTTTCGTACCATTGAAAAATATCTGCTATCATTTTATCGCGGATGCTTTTATCATCAATGAGCAATCCACACACCGCGGCCGCACCGTTTAGGGTGCCACATAATGAACCATACCCCCCAACACCGCCATGCCCATAAGCAAACATTTTAAGCGGTATCGATGAATAAGGCTCACCTTGTTTCTCAGCTAATTGCGACACGATGCTACTTACTATTGCGTACATGCAACTTCCATCGGGGTAAAGCCTATACGCCAGTTCAGCAGTAGTTTCAGGATTCAGGTAAGGATACTTAATACTGCCTTCTGTCTGGTCATATTCCAGTTTATGGGGCTTTTCATTTGGCAAATCTTTATTTTTAAAAGCATTTGCAAGTGTTAATAAACCAATACCACTTCCTGCAAATAATCCTGCAGATACCTTCATTGCTTTACGTCTGTTCATTTTTCCTATAGTTTTATTTAATTAAATGTTCTTGTATCTTTTCAATCGAAGGCACGTATCCCCTTGCCACAATAACATCGTTGATGATCAGTGTTGGAATTATCCATGTGCGGTATTCAAGCATTTCATCAATGGTGTTGATAATTTCAATTTTTGCTTCAATTCCGAATAAATTAGCTGTTTCTTCCACCTTTTGCATCATTCTCCGGCATTTTCCGCATTTGCGGCCGGGGCATAATATTTTAATCATCACTGTCATAAAAAAGAATCTATAAGGCTCCGTAAATTAAACCCGATACAGTAGCCATAACCACCACCAAAGCTACATAAACCAGGGTTTTTTGTGTTCCCATTACCCCACGAATTACCAACATATTAGGCAACGACAACGACGGGCCTGCCAATAACAAAGCCAACGCCGGACCTTTTCCCATGCCGGCAGCCATTAAGCCCTGCAAAATAGGTACTTCGGTGAGCGTCGCAAAATACATAAATGCACCAACAATGGAGGCAAAGAAATTAGAAAATACAGAGTTACCACCAACCAGGCTGGCTACCCATTCATTGGGAATAATACCTGCCATGGCTGTATCATCGTGGGTTGAACCCAGAAGAAATCCTGCGGCCAATACACCAATAGCCAGCAGAGGCATAATTTGTTTGGTGAAATCCCAGGCTGAAATGGTCCATTCTTTATTGTCAGGATCTCTTTTATCCATTAAGGTAATAATGCTTAATCCGGCTATTGCCACTACCATAGGTATTAAGGGCGAGGAACTGATAAAGGTTGAAATGGCAGTAGCCACAGCGGCCAGCAATACATGTTGCCATTTTATTTTAAGGATAAAAATTAAGGAATAAATAAGTAAAACACCAAAAGCTGCGGTAATATACCATTTATTGGCCCATATCCAGTACCAAATGCCATCGGTAACGCCTTCACCGGGTTTGCCCCAGTTGGCAAAAACTAAAATGGCAACCAGGGTGAAAAAATGAAAAGCTGTTTGCCACATAG
The DNA here is from genome assembly GCA_964652315.1 of uncultured Bacteroidales bacterium. Taxonomy (GTDB): domain Bacteria; phylum Bacteroidota; class Bacteroidia; order Bacteroidales; family JAAAOM01; genus CAZZBU01. Next base: position 2,132 of record CAZZBU010000229.1, on the reverse strand, counting down.
GGCGCTTTTCTGGCATATCAGGAAAATTGATTTGTTCTTCCCGTTTTGCTTTTTCTTCTTTGCGGTAAATGAGTGACATGGCTGATCCAATTACGACTGCAAACACCACCGCGCCAATAACCCGGGCCACGCCCATTTCAAAACCCAGAATACGGGCTGTAAGAATAATGGCTAAAATATTGATGGCAGGGCCAGAATATAAGAACGCGACCGCAGGACCTAAGCCGGCACCCCGTTTATGAATACTCGAAAACAGGGGTAAAATTGTACAACTGCATACGGCCAGGATTGTCCCCGAAACAGAAGCAACTGTATAAGCCACCCATTTTTTGGCCTTGGCTCCAAAATATTTCATTACTGCCCCCTGGCTTACAAATACCGCAATAACCCCAGCTATGAAGAAGGCAGGCAGCAGGCAAAGGATAACATGTTCCTGTGCATACCATTTTGCTAAATCGAACATGGCCATGATGGCTTCTTTAAACCTTGCGCTTTCCAGTGGCATAAAGAAAGCGAACAAAAACACGACTACGATCCATATTAGTATTTTAATTTCTTTTTTCTGTTCCATTTTTTTTGTATTAAAGTAATTAAGGGACTAAGGGATTAAGTTAATTGGGTTGATTAGGGGATTAAGTAATTAGGGGATTAAGTTGATTAAGTAATTAAGTGATTGAGTTAACTCAGTTAACCCAATTAACCCAATCAACTCAATTAACCCAATTTCTGCTTTTTCAAATAAAGAATATACCCATTCAATAGTTTAAGGCATTTATCATAACATAATCTAAATTCATGCAATCGTGACTCATCAATGTAACCTTCATCTAATGCACATATTAGATGATCAAGTGTTTCTGAAAGTGAACCCCGGGCCTGACGACAAAATTGTATGTTTTCTTGGTAATGGTATCTGCCGTATCCTTCAGCAATATTTGCAGTAATAGAACGACAAGAACGAAGCAGTTGATCTACCAGGCGATATTTTTCATCTTTTGGCAGGGTTTTTACAAAATCGGAAACGCTTCTCCTAAATTTTCTACATTCTTTGTAAAGCTCTAAGTCTTCAAAATTTTTCACTTACATCGATTTAGTTATTGATTATTAATCACTTAACTCAATCCCCTAATTAACTCAGTTAACCCAATCACTCAAATAACCCAATCAACTCAATCAACTCAATCAACCCAATCTCTCAACTAAAAATAAATCACAATTACATAATATACACCAACACCTATAAATACTAAGGATATTACCCTTCTAAACCAAATTTCAAATGTTTTTAGATGGTGGTACAGTTTTCCCACTCCCGAAATGGTATAGGCTATCAGCCATGCAAAAATAATAACCGGTATTCCAGTGGCCAAAGCAAATATAACTGGCAGGTACAGGCCTGAGGCACTGCTGACAGTCATAGGAATGAGCATTCCAAAATACAGTACACCGCTATAAGGACAAAAAGCAAGGGCAAATAATACACCCAATAGCAATACATCCCAATAGGTATGCCTTGATTTTTCCTGGAATTTTTTAGTAAGGTTTCCAACTCCCGGAAACTTGATTTTCAAAACATCAAGCATCAGTAAACCGATAATAATCAACAAGGGTCCTATAACTTTCTCGCCATATTCCTGAAACCATCCTGATATTTCAAACTGGTCTACGCCAAAGAATATAATCAGGGCCAAAAGGGTGTAGGCAATAGCCCGGCCTGCTGTGTATATAAGGCCGTTCATAAATACCCTTTTTTTGTCTTCAAGGTCTTTGCTTATAAAACCAATAGCGGTAATATTCGTGGCAAGCGGACATGGGCTGATGGCTGTCATCAAGCCAAGCACAAATGCCGTTACAAAGGGTAATGAGCTGTTGCTCATCATATTACTTAAAAATTCTTCCATAATTTTAATTTGTTGATTAATTGATGTGTTGATGTGCTGATTAATTGATGTGCTGATTAATTGATGTGCTGATTAATTGATGTGCTGATTAATTGATGT
>CAZZBU010000228.1:0-3999 GCA_964652315.1 uncultured Bacteroidales bacterium | reverse complement strand
ATTTAGAAGGTGGTTTAGGTGACGATGCTAGTGTTATGGAATTCGATCCTGAACAAATTCTAAAAGGAATGGAAGTTGAAATGGAACACACTAAGGACCCTAAGATTGCTCTGGAGATAACTTTGGACCATCTAGCTGAAGATGAGGCATATTACACCAGATTAGATTATATGGAAAAGAATGCTGAAGATAATATATCACCAGAAATGGGATGTGGTAATATGCAAACAAACACAGAACCCCCTGATGATAATTCAGAAAATAGTTTACTGGGTTTCGATACCGGCACCCCAAATCAACAAATGGAAGAAAGATACTTAGAATTATCTGAAAAAGATTTTGATTCACTTTCTGAAGGTGAAAAAGAAGAATTTTATCAATTATGGGAGAATTTTAATTAATTTTGTGAATATGAATAATAAGAAAAGATTATACGAAGTATTTTCTAAAGTAAATAGATTAGAAATCAATGAACAATTAGATGTTGATCAAGCAAAAGAACAACTAATTGACCAAACTAAAGAAGAACTAAAACAAGAATTTAGACGTAATTCTAATATTTTTGATGCTGGAATACCCTATGATATGAGATTAAATATTTTAGGTGAAGAAGTTAATTTCAAACTCTTAGGGGACGAGAATGGTGTGGTATTCGATAGAAGCATTGATGATCAATTACATTATACAATTAATTATACTGTTACATTAAAAGGTTTACCATTTACTATCACATTCCCCTTGACAGTGGACCTTGAAAAAGTATCAAAAGGTGATAAAATGGAATTAGAACAAAAACGTTGGATTGTTCCCGAAGAAATAGAAATAAATTATTCTATGTAATCATAACGCCCCCACATTACCAGAGAGTTTTGTGCTAGAACCTACTACATTTGTTAGTAGGTTTTTTTGTTATATATAGTATTTATAATAAATAAAATTTAATGAAATATATACATGAAAATACACTAAAAAAAAATAATCATTATTGTATTTATGATTCGGGTAAATATATATTAAAATATAATCATGACAATTTTTAGGTCCTTTTTAAAAAAAAATAATACAATTATTGATAATAATTTATCAAATTCTGCGTTTAATCCCGTGACCGAAATTTCGTATGGTAGTCTAAATCAACAACCTAGCAGATTTATCTTTGATATTGATTTTGATCTCATTAATAAAAGAATCACTGATGGTATTATAAATCCGGATAATATAACAAAGCATGTTCTTCATTTAACCAATACAATTAGTAACGCATCTCAATACATTGGAAGAACATCATATGATTTAAATATACAAAGGGCAGCGAGTTTCGATTTAGAATTATTTAATATTTCAGAAGATTGGGATGAAGGTTCTGGATATGATTTAGTTTACAATGATTTCACTTTCCCCCAACCAAAAGAACAAGCTTCAAATTGGTTTTATAGAAAGACGAATGTACCTTGGAGTGTTAGTGGTGGATCATATGTAAGTGGTGTTACTAATATCTTAGGTAGCCAAAGTTTTGAAGTCGGTGATGAAGATTTAGAAATTGATATCACTGATTATGTAAATCAACGATTAGGTATTACTGGTTCAACTGGATATACTGGTAGTTCATATGGTATTGGTGTTAAGTTTGTAGATGAATTAGAACAACTAGAAACAATATATAGACAAGCGGTTGGATTTTTCACAAGGAATACTCATACTTTCTATGAACCATACATAGAGACTGTGATAGATGATACAATAAAAGACGATAGAAATTATTTTTATTTAGATAAAGAAAATGATCTATATTTGTATGTTAAAAAAGGTGGTTCATATGTTGATGCTACAATTAATACTGTAACAATATATGATTATGAAGATAAAATAGTTAATACTATTAGTGGTAGTAATATTCAAAAAGTGAGTAAAGGGATTTATAAAATATCACTAACCCTAAGTTCAGATGATTATTTAGATGCCGTTATTTTTAGAGATGTTTGGGATATTACATTGGATGGTAAGAGTTTTGAACGGGAAAATGAATTTTATTTAATATCATCGGATAAATATTATAGTTTTAATCAGCAGAATACTATTGATTTTAACAATTATTATTTCTATTTTTGGGGTATTGCTCAGAATGAAAAGATAAAAAGAGGTGATATTAGAAATATTAAAGTAACACTTAGGGAATTGTATCCAAATCAAGATAATTATTTACCGTTAGATGTTGAATATAGATTGTTCACTAAAGTAGATGCAGATCATGAAATCGAAGTTATACCATATACTTCACTTAACTTAACTAATGAGGGTTATGAATTTAATTTAGATACTGCATGGTTAATACCTCAAGACTATTGGTTACAAATTAGAATGAAGAATGGTGGTTATTATGAAAATAAAGAATATGTAATGTTTACTGTTCTTTCAGACGGAATAAAAAATTAAAATTTTTTTGAATATTTATTGTAAAATTGTAAATTTTTGTTAATTTTGTAAAATAATGTTAAATGTTAAAAATGTAAAATTATGGCGAATTCAAATTCAAACGGTCGGGCATCGTATCTTGACCAACTAAAAAAAGACCTCAACACTTACAAGCAGAAACCTAAAGAAAGTAAAGGTGGTGGAGGCAGTAGTTATTCTAAATCAACAGATCCATTTGCTAAGTATTTCACACCACGTGCAGATAAGGAAATATTTAGGATTTTACCCCCAAAATCAGGTTCAAAACCAATCTTAGAAGCTTATTTCCATGTCATGGAACTTAATAGTCCTAATGGTTATAAACAAAAGGGTAGGGCTGTTTATTGTCCAGCACATAACAATCCTAAAGTTCAAAAGAAAGATAAGGATGGTAATGTTGTTTTGGATGAAAATGGTAGTCCGGTAATGGTTCCTTCTCCTTGCCCAATTTGTAGTAAATACAAAAAGGAATTGAAAAAACAAGATCAATCCATAAGGGGTAAGAAAAAAGATGAATTAACTGCAGAAGAACAGTTAATTTGGGATAAAAATCTTGAGATCTTCAAAGAAGCCAAGAAATACGAGGCGAAGAAGTATTATATCCTTAGAGGTATTGACAAGGGAAAAATGAAAGATGGTGTTAAATTCTGGAGATTTAAACACAATTTTAAAAGTCAGGGTGCTCTGGATAAAATGTTACCTATTTTAACCGAATATCTTGAAATGTATGATGTTCCTTATTATGATCCTGAAAAAGGTACCGATCTCTCAATTACTATGGTAGATGATAGCTTTGGTGGTGGTAAAACATATCGTGCTATTGCAGCTATTGGACATCGTGGACCATCGAAACTTCATGAAGATCCACTTCTTGTAAAAGAATGGTTAAACGATCCGATTACTTGGAGAGATGTATTTAAACCAAAATCAGCACCAAATATTACACCATATGAATATCTTCAACTATTGGTGAAAGGTGATGATCCTTATTGGGACGATTCTGATCCAAATAACAAACATTGGGTATTTCCAAACAATCCCGAATTACAGGAAAAAGCAAATCAGAGAGATCTTGATTTAGATACTAAAGGTGATGAAGATATGCCAATGGCTTCTGATTTAAAACCTGACGGTACCGCAATTGATGAATCTTCAAAGTATGATCAACATGTTGGGTCTGCTTCTGACGATGCCGAAGAAGACGATGATACAAATGCTACTTCATCTGAACCGGAAAAAGAAGAACCTAAAAAGGGGGCGAGTGAGAAACCTAAAAAGGTAACCCCTAAAGCAGAACCAGAAGAATCTGATGATGATGAAGAAGACACATCTAATGATTATGATGATGACGATGAAGATTTAGATGATTTACCATTCTGATAATCAGATAGTTACGTAAATTACGAATAGGGGGTGGTTGAATGCGTATGATATATCATTCACTGGCCCCTATTTCAGTACTTAATGTATGATTTTTAACACAAAAAAGATATAAAACATGGCAGAAGATTCAAAAAAAGTACCTACGAATAAAAAAACAAGAAAACC
>CAZZBU010000227.1:0-4010 GCA_964652315.1 uncultured Bacteroidales bacterium | reverse complement strand
CCAACCCATTCCTGGGCACTCATGCCTTCTCTCTCGGGTTTTGTTGGAATCACAATTTCTGCTCCGGGTGCTACTTTGGGATAATCTTTAAAGAGCCAGTAATTATGGGTCCTGTCGACCGATCCATTGGCATATATCACATAAGCTTTTCCTTTTTTGGCATTATCCGCAAATCCACCGGCATTGGCTACATAATTGCGCAAAGAACGTCCTTTATTGTAGCGCACAGTTACAGGATAAAGCACAGCCCCGCTTAACCGCACAGTTTGTAATTGCTTGGGTATAACCAGACGATCGCCTTCTTCAAGCAACAGATCCTGGTTTGTACGTGGATTTTGTATGATGCTAACCAGGTCAATCCCGATTGGCTGTTCTCTTTCTGCTGAAGCTGTTATACGCACAGAATCTTCCGATTCCTGCATGATGGCATCCAGGGCACGCTGACGCTCTTCCTCATCCATGCTTACCTGACGAATCAAACGGGCACCGGGTAAGTAGGCATCCGAAGTAAAGCCACCGGAACGCTGAATCATATCTGAAATTCTTTCATCTTTATTCGTAAGCACATACGTTCCCGGGAAAGCAACCTCTCCTTCAACAACTACATTTTTTTGTTCCTCATAACCAGGCGACCGCCGAATGAACACCTGATCAAATGGTTTTAAAGTGAAGCTTGCAGCATTGTCGCTTAGGGTCAGGTCCGGACTGATACTAAACTGGAACACCTCGGCCACCTGTGTACTGGGCTTTTCGGCCATAGGGTTATGAATCCTCCTGGCTACTTCTATCTTAGCCAGGGAGGCTGATTCCAACAACCCACCCGCTTCGATGATCAACTCACCAAGCTTCATTTCCTGTTGAAAGGGATATTTACCGGGGTATTGAACCTCTCCGGTAATGTCCACATTTTGTTCTTCCAGAAGATTCAGAACAGATGGTATTTTTACAAAGTCTTCACGTTGCAATAAAACATCCTCGGCCGTGCCATTTAAAACGGCAATAGGATCGAATGACACCACCTTGGTTTTCAATTGCTCATCCTGGCGGTAAATGTACCCACGTGTGGTTAGGGCATCTTCACGTAACCCCTCGGCACGCTCAATCAATTGTTTCAGTGTAAGCCCCTCATTTAGTGCATAAATGCCCTCACGATAAACAGCTCCGGTTATTTCAACCCGGTTCTGGTAGCGATTAAGCACAGGATCAACCACAATGAAATCGCCATTTTCAAGGAAGGCGGCATCAAACTGTGTATTATCAATATCCAATACCTTTAAATCCCGCGCAGTTTTTCTAAATATCTTTAATCGTTGTTTGTATGCCTTCTGGCTGAATCCTCCTGCGATATCAATAAATTCACTCACACTTTCATGTTCCAGCACCTCATATATCGCCGGACGGACAACCTCACCGGTAACCTCTACCCTGTTCTTGTAAACCGGAACATGGATAACATCCTGATCACGAAGGTAAACGGTATTGGATTTTCCGGAAATCAAAAAATCGTAAAGGTCAAGGGTAGCTATCTCCTCACCTTCACGCATAACCGATACATCCCTGAATGAACCATTAATACCCGGGCCACCGGCAAGATACAACGCATTAAAAGCACTCACAACGGAAGGCAGGGTGTAGGTTCCTGGTAAATTCACTTCACCGGTGACCGTAACTTTAATGGTACGCAGATTACCCAGGCCCACTTCTGCCCATGTATTGGGATTATTACCGGAAAGTCCGGAATAAATGCTGGATAAGCGGGATTTTATTTTTGCCCGGGCTTTTTCAATGGTAAGGCCATTTAAAAATATTGGGCCCAGATTTGAAATAAAAATATAACCCTCGGGGTTCACTTCCAGGGTATAATTCTGTTGGGATGCCCCCCAGATATCAATCACGATTTCATCACCAGGTCCAATTAAATAATTTTCGGGTGTAGCAAGGTTCAGTGATGGTTCGAAAGTCAGGTTTTCGGTATTGAACAAGGAATATCCGAATATTTTTTGTCTCAAAATATCTTCTTCTGTAAGCGTTGTGTCTTCTTCTTCAAAAAACATTGCGTCCAGCCCCTCCAATTTGCGCTCTGATACTCCGTCCTTTACCTTCCGCCCGCCACCTGCCTGAGATTCAGCCTTCCGGGTGCCGGTTTCTAATTCGGCAATCCGAGATTTCAGTTTTTGAAGTTCAGAAGCTGGCAATCCTCTCGAAAGCACCATGTATTCAAGCTGTTGCTGCGTCATACCGCTTTCTTCGGCATGGGTTACAATCCTCTCTATTTGTTGATCGGACAGTTCGTCAACTTTTACTTTGCTTAAATCAGATTGGGTCAGGTCGTCTGTTTGAGCATTAATTCCCTGCGAAAAAAAGAACACCAGAAAAACTAACAGAATGTTTATAATCTTCACTATTATTGCTTTTAAATTATGCGCTTTCAGTTGACTGTCATTGATTTATCAACCTAAATAAAATTGCGCAAAAATACGATTAAACCTTGTAAAAATCCCTATACCACTTGATAAATCTATCCACTCCCTTAAATATTGAGGTAGCAGGCCGGTAGCCCAGATCTTCAACCAAATCAAGCACATCAGCAAAGGTGGCAGGTACATCACCCGGTTGCATGGGCATAAAATTCTTTTCAGCCTTTTTGTCCAGTGATTTTTCAATGGCATCAATAAAATCCATTAAACGAACGGGATTATTATTGCCAATATTGTATACTTTGTAGGGAGCTTTCGAACTTCCCGGATCCGGATCCTTGCCCGTCCACTGAGGATTGCCTTTGGGAGGATTGTCAATGACCCTTTTTATACCCTCAACAATATCATCAATATAAGTAAAATCACGGCGCATCTCCCCATTATTAAATACATCAATGGCTTTTCCTGAGAGAATGGCCTTTGTAAACAGAAACAAGGCCATATCCGGCCGCCCCCAGGGACCATAAACGGTAAAAAAACGAAGCCCGGTAGTTGGCAGTTGGTACAAATGACTGTAGGTATGTGCCATCAGCTCATTGCTTTTTTTACTGGCAGCATATAAACTAATGGGATGATCCACATTGTCGGATGTTTTGAAAGGCATTTCCTCATTGAGCCCATATACACTGGAACTGCTGGCATAAGCCAAATGCTGAATGTTGTTGTGCCGGCAACATTCCAATATATTGATAAACCCAACTATATTGCTGTCAATATAAGCGTGTGGGTTTTCCAGGCTGTACCTTACTCCGGCCTGTGCTGCCAGGTTACACACTTTGTCGAATCCATGTTCCTGAAATAAAGCATCCAGGTTTGTTTTATCTTCAAGTTTTAGTTTAATAAATTTGTAATTGGGATGTGTTGAACTCTGAATTAAGGAATTGTATTCGATATTCTCTTTGGTAATTCCGTGATTGCCGAGCCGTGCATATTTAAGGTTCACATCATAATAGTCGTTGATGCTATCAATCCCGACAACCTCGTCGCCTCTTTTCAATAAATCTTCCGCGAGATGGTACCCGATAAATCCGGCCGTCCCGGTAATAAGGATCTTCATATATTATTTCAATTTTATTTGGGTATTTCTGTCCCCAGGTTGTTTAATTTATCAGTCAAAAAATAAAAACGAGCTTATGCATTAATCATGTCTTGATAGGCAGTTGCATCCATGAGCTCGTCAAGCTGAGATTTATCTGAAAGCTTAATTTTAATGAGCCAACCATCTCCATAAGGATCCTTATTGATGGTCTCAGGTGTATCTTCCAAACTGGAGTTGAACTCAACAACTTCACCGGAGGCAGGCATAAACAAATCAGACACAGTTTTTACGGCCTCAATGGTTCCAAATACTTCTTCCTTGTTAAGGGTTTCGCCTTCGGTTTCCACTTCAACAAATACAATATCACCTAGTTCTCCCTGCGCGTAATCAGTAATACCCACAGTGGCTGTGTCACCATCTACTTTAATCCATTCGTGATCTTTAGTGTACTTTAAATTTTCAGGAATATTCATAACCGGGAATTTTATATTTTT
>CAZZBU010000226.1:1938-4031 GCA_964652315.1 uncultured Bacteroidales bacterium | reverse complement strand
AGCCCAGTCCGAAGCGCAGCGCAGGGCTGGGTATTAGAAGGATTGAATAATAAAAAGGGTTGATAAGCCCGATAGACCTTCTTTATATTTCCTTAGCCTGACGGCTATGCCCTGAAAGGGGGCTCCTTAACATCCAGGTAGTCAGAAAGGACCCTCTCAGGGGATTTAGGGGTCAGACCACCGATAAGTATTTTTTGGATCGCCTCTTTTTTTTTGTCTTACCTATCCGTTATCTGTCGTGCTGATTCATAGACATCAATAAATTCCTCATCGAAAATGCCTTCTACCAAATCATCGAGGATGTCAAGCTGGGCACGGATTTTCATCAGGGTTTCACTGATTTTGGTAGTTTTGGCCACCCGCTCATCAGCGACTAAATCGCGGCCTGCTGTTAAGGGTTTAAAGTCATTGATGCTGGTTTCGAGAGCTGTCAGGTCTGCATCATTAACCTGGTACTCAGCCAGCGATCCGGCAAATTCCCGGGCTTTCTCCAGGATATTCTCACAGCGTGTAAGGGTTGCCGACTCGCTTCCGGCCTCCAGGGAGGTGGGTGTATAATCCACTGCCACAAGCAACGCATTGTTGCTATTGATTTTGGCGTATGCCTTCATTTTGGATGCCAGCTTCAAGGCCCGTTGGCACATGGTTTCAAACACCTGGTTCTTATCCGCCGTAAGTCCTTCGGTTTTTAAACTGTTCCGGGATTTGTCTACCGTGCTAACCGTGTTTACCAGCCCGCTTAGGTTGGTCATAACATTGTTTACCGGAGGAATCGATTCCCAGGTTGTTCTTTCACTCTCCATGCAGGCAATGGTTGCCCTTGTCATGGTAAAAAAATTCTCTTGTCTTCTGTTCATACTTATTTATTTAAGGGTTAATATTCTATGGATTCAGTGGTAACCTGCCGGTTATGTACCGTTAGTTCGCACGTATGTATGGTAATATGATATATTTTGTGTGTCATGTGATAATTTTTAAGTGTAAGTTGGCAGATTTTTATGGTAAGCTGATTGATTTTCGCTGCGAGATGGCATTTATATGCTGCAACCTGACAGATATTCGCTGTAATATGACAACCTGGCAGTTACAGCCTGTGAAAATATGTTGTAAGCTTATAAATTGATGATATATGCATGCAGGTATTAAACGCGAGCGAGCGGATTTTTGGCTCATGCAGGCCGGTACAGGATTGATTTGCATGTCTGTTTCATTTTGGTTGAACGGATTAAAGATAGGACTTTTTTGTAATATAACAATTAATAAAATCTTATAATAAGTGAATTTTAAGGATTTACTATCTTTGGTTAAAACATTAAATATATACTATGTTTTTAGATCAATACAAAAAAGATATTACGGATTTATGTCAGCAACATAAAGTAAAGAGCTTATATGTTTTTGGTTCGGTTCTATCGAACAATTTTAATCCAGAGAGCGATGTAGATTTTATTGTGGATATAGATTCCAATGATCCAATAGAGTATGCAGAACACTATTTTGATTTTAAATTCAAGTTGCAGGAAATAGTAAAAAAACCAATAGACTTGTTGGAGCAAAAAGCTATTAAAAACACTTATTTGAAAAAAAAATTAAACGAAAACAAACAGGTGGTTTATGAAGCATGAAATATACACCTGGCTTGAGGATATTGATCGATCTATAAAGGAAATCTAGGAATTTTTACCAGCTAAAAGAAATTTTTTTGATTTTGAAAAAGACCTTAAGACGAGAAAGGCCGTTGAAAGAAATCTTGAAATAATTGGTGAAGCCATAAACAGAATAATAAAGCTTAAGCCGGGTCTGGCAATTACAGATTCCAGAAAAATTGTTGATACTCGTAATCGAATTATCCATGGATATGATAGTGTTACCCCCGATGTTTTGTGGATGATTGTTAATAAATCTTTACCTGTGCTTCAAAAAGAAGTTGAAGAATTGTTACAACCATAGAGTTCTAAAATCGTTTTAAGATGGTCTTTCAAGGTCAAAGGTTATTGGCACCTGCATTAGTATTTTCTGGTTTATTGAGGAAAAAAGATCACCACGAAGGTTTTGGCCATGAAGACTTCAGGACTCCAAGGTATTCACCAAGA
>CAZZBU010000226.1:0-1838 GCA_964652315.1 uncultured Bacteroidales bacterium | reverse complement strand
CCAGAAAATCGAGAAATATTGAATAAACCCAAAGATTTATTAGAACAGGAAGCCACCACAAACTCTTTTCTGTAAAAAAATACAAACAGGTTCAATCTCCGACTTACATTGAGTTATATGAATGTCTCATAGCAGGGAACAGTTCATTCGCATGCGATATTAACCACCTTAAATTCTTTTAAAAAATCGTATACCCAAGCATTACAGATATGCTTTGAAAATCAGCATGAAATTGTAAATATTGCGCGAGTATATCACGTTTGGTTTGATATCGTATCTCAATGCTGTATTTATTATCGTATTTATAACCTACACCTATGCCAAAGCTATAATTCGATTTAATTTCGTAAGTTCTAATTAAAGAATTATCCTTCCTTCTGAAATCTATAGTTGAATTCTTACCGAAATTGAATGTATGACTAAAGTTTGCAAAGAGTTTTGAGTCATCATTTAAAAAGAAATAATGCCTTACATTTACTGGCAACTGAATTAAATGGTAATTGACTTTTGTAATGAGTATACCTCCTGATGCGTAGCTAGTTTCTTGCTCCTTTTCTGCATTATAATAAGCATAGGTAGGTTCAACCGCAATAGCCCATTTGTTTTTTTTGTATGGTAAAATAAATTCTGCTTCAATTCCCAAACTGACCACATACTTATTATCAAAATTGATGTCGCCGAATGGCGGAGCATTAACAGTTAAACTATGTATATTGAGACCCGGCCTCAATGAAAGATTAAACAAATCCTGCTCTTTCTTTGGGTAATAATTGGTATAATCGGAATACATCATTTCGTTCAGATCAATAAAAAAACGTTTGAGTTGTTTTTGATTATAATCCAATCCTCTGACATCAGCCATAGAAATACCTTGATCTTTAAAAGCGTTCAAAAGCTGTTGTATATAATAATTATTTGTGGCGATTCCTCCATCTTTCATGTATCGTTTGTATACCAGCTGGGTTATTTCAGCATCTTTTTTTTGAAAGAAAAACCGGGTCAGATCTCCTTCCTGGTATTTATATAATGAGGCATCACCTTCAATAATCACTTCAAGAAATAACTGTTCTTTCTCATAGATAGGGTTTCTTTTATTGCTCATTAAATCGATTTGATCACTTGATCTGTCAATGTTTACCACTGCTCTGATATATTTTGCACTTCCATTAATACCAAATTCTTGTACTGATTGAATATGCGCCTGCTGGACAGTTGCATTTTGGGTTAACTTATATTCAAACGTGGTTGGATTGTCTCTCCAATCCAGATTCTTAATAAGACACTCCGTTTTTTGGGATGCATCATCAATAAAATAACCGGGTTCAAAAATGATCTGAGTAAATGTTTTAATGCTTATACCTGTTAATAACAAAAAGAGGAAAAAATGTTTTTTCATGATTTATGAGTTAATAGTTAGTTATATTCCAAAATGGTAAAAGTCCGGAATTATCATACGAGAAGGTAACGCTGGGATACCATCAGTATAACTTTTCCACATAGGCTGGCTCAATCCCTATATTTTTAAGTTGAACGGATTAAAAATAGATTTATTTTTTTGAATAACAAAAGGGTAATCACGAAATGATGCCGGTGACTAGACCCGGCAGTCAGCATGGCTGATGGAAGGAATTATTTACCGCTAAGACGCCAAGACGCAGAGATGTTTTTGATTTTATCGAAAAATAAATTTAACCTTTGCGTCTTTGTGTCTCTGCGGTGCAATTAATCATTATTCTAAGTTTACCTCTTTATTACCTCCTTTACCTCAACCGAAACAAACAGGTTTGGCGGATTATCCTGGTTTTGTAGTTGGGTCAGGGGGTGATTGGCATCGGCTG
>CAZZBU010000225.1:0-4056 GCA_964652315.1 uncultured Bacteroidales bacterium | reverse complement strand
TACATATCGAACATCCTCGACCGAATAAAATGCCTTGGGATTATATTCTTTTATGATACTAAGTACCCTTTTCATTTCATTCCTGTGAATTATTGTATAAATAATATTTACTTCAGACTTGCTGCCCATAGCATCCACACTGGTAATACCAAATCCCATGCTATTAAGCCTGGAAATCAGCATATCTGCAGGCTTCTGGGTTACTACGCGAACAATCATAACTCCCAGTGCAATCTTTTCTTCCAGGAACATACCAACATAATTACCTGCAGCAAAACCTCCGGCATAAGCCAGAAAATTAACGTAATTATCCAGGTTCTGCATAATGCTTGAGATGGCGAGCAGCCAGATAAAAACCTCAAAGAAACCCAGAATTGGTGCAACATATTTTTTCCCCTTAGCAACAAATATTATCCGCAAAGTACCAATGGAAACATCCAGTACCCGGGAAAGAAAAATAAGCAGGGGCAATACCAGGTAATTAAAAATATTTGAATCGAATAAAGAAGTATCCATAAAAAACACATTTGTTACTTATCTGTTTACTTATCTATTTATTTAAAAAACACATTAGCTGTCCATCTGGCTAGCCATCTATTTATTTAAAAAAATACGTTAATCATCTATTTGCCTATCCATCTATATGTTTATATATCAACACATAGCAAAAAATAAATAATTAACATCGGATTCATTTTAAATGATGAATTTTCGCAAAATTACATTAAAAAATTTGCAAAATTTTTAAAATGCTTCTACCTTGTCAGCAAAAGCTGCATTATAAACGTTTTCGGGAATGACTGCAACAACAAATTGGCGCAATAATCTGCAATTCAGCGAAATATATAGATATCTAATAATCAGAAATATAAAAAAGGGTTTATTTGAAATACCTGTATTGAATTAACGTAATAAATAGCAATTTACTCCCGGAAACATCCTTTAAAAGGTGTCCGGGAGTAAAAGTTTTGAAACGTCATTCAAATTGAAATCTCTATTTTATTAAATTGATTTAGCAAACATAATATTTAATTATGAGAAAACCTCTACACTTGATTAAATGTATTGTCATAATCAGTCTTATCAGCACAAATCTTAATGCCCAGACAACTGTTGGTGCCGGTGGCGATTACGAAACTCTTTATGACGCATTCCAGGCAGTCCAGAATGGAACTCTGACAGGTGATATTGTGATGCAGATAATATCTGACATCACAGAAACAGGAAGTTCTGTAATATCTGCACCGGGCGCATTCAGTTGTGATTATAGCTCAATAACGGTAGCCCCTCTGGACGGCCACCATACGATTTCGTATGATGCAACAAGCGCTCTCATTTTCATGACCAATGCCGTTAATGTTACTTTTGACGGCCGGATAGGAGGCACAGGTGACCAGGTCAGCCTGACCATGGAGAACAGCAGCGGGGGTATTTTCAGCATAGATAACAATACCTCAGACATTTCTATCAGATATCTGAATATTAAAGGAGGGGTTTCTGATCATGGCAACGGGGTTATAAAATTATGGTATGGACCTTCCAATATCTTAATTGACAACTGTAATATAGGAAGTGAAACTTCTGTATCAACAAATGCTATATTCTCAGACGGGGATGATGGATATCCCTGCTCTGATGTAAATGTTACCGATAACAACATTTTCAATTTCTGGAACCCCGATCATTCGTCAGCAGGCATAATTCTGGATGAATACAGTGAATCATGGACAATCACCGGCAACCACCTTTATCAGACAGAAACGTTGACGGCCACTACTGGTAATTCACATTATGGAATATTTATGGGGGGCGGTGATTCCCATATTGTTGAAAACAATTATATCGGCGGATCAGAACAGGAATGTGGAGGCAGTGCCTGGACAATAACTGGTGACCAGGCAAGCAAATTTACCGGTATATACCTTAACACGGGTACAACCACCCCTGTCTCGGTTCAGGGCAACACAATAGCTAATTTTTCCCACCTCCATCACAGCAACACCTCTGCTCTTTCCCTTCCCGGTATATGGACGGGTATACACCTGGCGGGAGGAGATGCTTTGATAGGAACTGAAACCGGAAACACCATAGGCTCAAACACAGGAACAGGATCCATTACCGTTAACAGCACTGGCAATTGCAATGTTACAACCTATGGGATAGGAGTGTCCACATCCGGTAATGCCGAGGTAACCAACAACACGGTCGGCTCATTCACCCTTGATCAATATTATCCTGATCAGGGACATAATTTCACCGGAATAGAGATCGCATCAGGCAATGAGGTCATTGTTGAGGAGAACCTGATCGGGAGTGAAGACACAGAAAACAGTATTTATGTTGAGCATTATAACACTAACACTGATAATGAACAGATCTCAAGGGGAATTTCATCCGCCAGCACAGGAAATATTACGATTAAGGGCAATACCATTTCGGGAATGATGAACAACGGATACTGGCTTGGAAAAGTTGCCGGTATTGATTGCACCGGCGGAACATACCTTATAGAGGGTAATGTTGTTAAAAACCTGGCTTCTATGGGAGCCAGGTATGGAACAGAATTTGGATATCCGGCCAACTCCATTAAAGGGATAGCCGTTACAGGTACGACAGCCGGCCAACAGATTATCCGGAACACCATCCATACTTTGGAAGGCAAACTGGAAGATCTTAATGATGAAATATGGGCTACGGGGATTTTCTTCATGGAGAACAGCAGTGATGAACATATTATTGCACAAAATATAATATACGGAATAGACCTGTTAAGTGACGATGGGCGGGGACTGGGTGTTTTTCTGAAAAACAGCAATGTTGTATTAAAAAATAACGCGATCCGGCTGGGGCATGGCATTTCAAACAACCAGACCAATGCAGGTATTCTCTCCCACGGTGACAATTTCATACTTGGAAACTCGGTATATATCACAGGGAATGTTGGAAGTAGTGAATATCAAAGCTATGCATTTTTTAAATACTCGGGCACCGATACTGTAATGAATAATATTTTTTATAACGCAAGGAGAGGTCCCGAAGACTGGGATGAGGTTCATGTATCAATCGGCAGATGGAATTCTGCAAGTGCTATCCTGGTAAGTGATTACAATAACCTGTATACTGATGGCAGGGAGGGTATTGCCAATTTGAGCACAGACCCTTTCGGTAAAGGCTATGCATTACCTATGAGTTTTGAAAACTGGCAAACCGACGAAGAACAGGATGAAAACAGCCTGAGCCTTGACCCTCTTTTTGCAGGGGCTGATGATGTTGTACCGGACCTGCATATTACAGAAGGCTCACCAATGATAGGTGCTGGAACAGCTGTTGCCTGGCTTGTTAATGATATTGACGGCGATTTACGGGGGGAGGTGCCTGATATCGGTTGTGATGAATTCTTTACAAGCTCGGGTCATGTAGGTGATGAAGGTTATGCCACTCTCAAGGAGGTATTTGACGCGATAAACAGGGGCGAACTGACAGGAGATATTTCTGTTATTCTTGAATCGGGGACTATGGAGAATGAAACGGCGACGCTTTATCAGAGCGGTTATGACAGTGGCGAAGGGGTTTCCGATTACAGTTCTGTCACCATAGGAGCATCTGACCAGTCCGTTATCGTTTCAGGTGATTTTGAAGGGCCCCTGATCCGCTTTGACGGTGCTCATAATGCGAATATCGGCAATCTTACATTTGAAAACTCGCATACTTCAGGTTTCATCATTGAATTTACCAACTCGGCTGACAATAACAGGGTTGCCCATTCCATACTTAAAAGCTCAGTGGAGGTGGCCGGCAAAGGTGTAATAACCTTTTCAGAAGCCGGCACGGGCAACGGAAATAACAACAATATTGTTGAGTACTGTGAAATATTTAATAGCGGGAGTACAATGCCTGTTGCGGGAATACTATCGGCAGGGACTGTAGGGAGTGAAAACAGTGGGAACACTATATCAAATAACAATATCTTAAATTTCTGGAGTGATTATAACTCTTCCGCTGGCATTTATATTGACGTGAACAATACCGGATGGGTCATTGAGGGAAACAGCCTGT
>CAZZBU010000224.1:0-4090 GCA_964652315.1 uncultured Bacteroidales bacterium | reverse complement strand
TTGAGAGCAATAAACTTTGCCTGGGCTGGCCCAGTTCCAATTTCACGTAATGCGACTGTCCTATCCGAATGTTATCAGGTACTTCATCCTCAAAAACCATATCAACCATAAACTGGCCATCGCGCACTTCGGGATATACTTTTTTAATTTTCAGGGCAAATGTATTTGTATTCCGTTCAAAATACGCTTTGAGCCCGGTTCTTACCCTGTCAATATAATGTTCGTCAATTTCAGTCCGGATCTTAATGGAACTAAGTACATTAATCTGTCCCAGCCGCTGCCCCACGTTAACCGATTGTCCCCGTTCAGCATCCAACAGGCCAAGCTGACCGTCTACCGGGGCTTTTACCTTGAGGTGTTCGATCCGCTTATTAACCATCGACAAATTTTTCTGCATGTTTTCAAGGCTTGTCTCCAGTTGGGCCACTTGTATCTCCCTGAAAAGCGAATCCTGTGCTTTCCGCTGTACCATCAATTCGCGAAAATCCCTGGCCATCTGATAATTTTCTTCTGCAAGAATATATTCTTCTTTTGCAATAAACCCATCGGCATAAAGTTGCTTGTTTTGCAGGTATTTTCTTTTTTTCGTCTTAAGCTCATATTGGGTTTGAAGCAGGCTTTGTTCAATCACCAGCTTTTGTTGTTCCATGGAAATGCGCACTTCGCGCAGAAAATTACTTTTTTCAGCCAACTGGGCTTCACTGTCAAGTATGGTTAAATTCAGGTTATGATTGCTTAACTCAAGAATTACATCCCCCTGGTTCACCATCGCACCTTCTTCTATAACAATCCTTTCAACCCTGCCACCTTCAATGGCGTCAAGGTACACAGTGGATATTGGCACTACCTGACCGGTTTCACTTATGTAATCCTTAAATTCTCCCTGTTGTACAGATGAAATGCTGACCTTATCTTTGTCAATTCTGTAGGTACTGACCGGGTTTCGAAAGGTAATAAAGATGACCATTAATACAAATAATATCACACCAACACCAATCTTCATGTGTCGGGGTTTAATCAATCGCTTGTCTACTATTTTTCTGTCCATTGACATAATTAACCGTTTTTAATACAAAAATCATATTGACCAAGAACATGCCATAACACATAAACAAGTAAATATCAATGGTTTAATCACTCACCCTTAAAAAAGCCTGTCAAAACATTTTACGCTGAACTGTAAAAATTTTAGACACTTTCTTTTTCGCATGAAATGTATGATTTACATTTGAACAAATCATTTCACTATGGTAAAAGGTACCCTGCTAATTGTTGACGATAACAAAAATGTATTACGTGCATTGCAGTTATTTCTGCAGAATGAATTTGAGTCTGTCATTACCCTGCACAACCCAAATCAACTAAATGCCACGCTTGAGAATGAAGGAATTGATGTTATCCTGCTTGATATGAATTTTAAGGCAGGCATCAGTTCTGGCAACGAAGGACTCTATTGGCTTCAGGAAATAAAAAAGAAGGATGCCGGCATTGAAGTGGTAATGTTTACGGCTTATGGCGATGTGGAACTGGCCGTGAAAGCGCTGAAAAGAGGAGCCTGTGATTTTGTCCTCAAACCCTGGGACAATGACAAGCTTTTGGCTACATTAAACGCGGCTTTCAAACTACGCAAACAAACCCTCAAAGTACACGAACTTTCGTGCAAAGAGGTCAGCCTCAAAAAAGAAATTAACCGCGAACAACAGATTCTTATCGGCGCTTCGCCCCAAATGCTGAAGATAAAACAACTCATCAGTAAGATTGCCAAAACCGAGGCTAATGTACTGATTACCGGTGAAAACGGAACCGGAAAAGAAGTGATTGCACGGGAGATACATCAACAATCGTTGCGAAAAGAAGAGCTGCTGGTTACAGTAGATATGGGAGCTATCCCTGAATCACTAGCGGAAAGTGAACTTTTTGGGCACAAAAAGGGTGCTTTTACCGATGCCTGCGAAGACCGGATCGGTAAATTTCAGTTGGCACACAATGGAACCCTCTTCCTTGATGAGTTGGGTAACATCCCCCTGCAGGTACAACCAAAGCTGCTTGCAGCCTTACAAACACGCAGCATTACACCAGTTGGCTCGAATAAAAGTACCAACGTAAATATCAGGCTCATCAGCGCCACAAACAGCGACATTGAAAATTTAATTACTGAAGGCGATTTTCGGGAAGATTTGTTTTACCGGATCAACACCATTCATATTGATATCCCACCATTGCGTGAGCGACCCGAAGATATTGAACTATTGGCCGGATTTTTCCTTAACAAGCTAAGCAGACGATACCACAAAACAGGATTGCATTTATCATCCACAGCCCTCAAAAAGCTTCAGAACCACTCTTGGCCGGGTAATGTGAGGGAGCTGGAACATGCCATGGAAAAAGCCATTATCCTGTCTGATACCAATACCATAAAACCTGACACGTTTATTTTTAAAAACACCACACGAACAACTAATTTTCAGGCAGCTACACTTGAAGAAATGGAAAAACAACTGATACAGGATGCAGTGCACAATCACCAGGGTAACCTGTCAATAGCGGCAAAACAATTGGGCATTACCCGGCAAACATTATACAACAAACTCAAAAAGTATGATGTCTAAAAACCTGTATATTGCCCTTGTATTTTTTGTGTCGCTCATCGCACTAACCTGCGCTGTCACAGCTTATGGGTATCACTATACCTCAAGTTTTATCACTGTTTTAGCTGGCGGTTTTATTGTTTTCATCGAGTCGGTATATTTAGTCCGGTACCTCAATAAAACCAACCGCAACCTGACCTATTACATTGATTCGATCCGCAACGAGGACACTTCCATTAAGTTTCAGGGCAACATAAAAAACAAACCGGTTCGTGACCTTTACAATAGCCTTAATATTGTAAATGACATGCTGCGAAACACCAAAATAGAAGTTGCCTACAATGAAAAACTCCTTGAAACTATGATTGAATATTCCGCATCGGGATTTATTATGATTGATGAAAAGGGGGACTTTAAGGTGATGAACAACACCGCACGTAAGTACCTGAATGTAGAGTATACCTCTAACCTTATGCAATTAAAACAAGCTGATTATAAACTTTTTTGCATTTTTCGTGATATTCAACCCGGAAAAACCCGGACACACAAGTTCCAGCAAAACGCACGCATCATTGAATATTCAATTTCTGTTGCCGAAATAAAGTATTATGACAAAAAATACCGCATCATTTCGATACAGGACATCTCGTCTGAGTTAGAAGATAAAGAGCTGGAATCATGGCATAAACTGTTTCGGGTAATCACACACGAAATTATGAATTCCATCGCCCCAATTACTTCTTTAAGTCAAACTTTAACCCGCCTGTACCAGAACAACGAAACTGTAAAAACACCGAATGAGGTGACGGAAAAAACCATTGAGGATACCGTCCGCGGTCTTTCGGTTATTGATGAAATGAGTCATGGATTAATGAATTTTGTTGAAAGCTACCGGCAATTAAATAAAATTCCAACGCCAAAAAAAGTCAAAATTGAATTACACCCCTGGCTGATCCTACTAAAAACCCTCATCCTGGAGATGATCAAAGACACTCCCGTTGCGTTATCCATAACCATCAGCAGTGATTGTGACAGCATTTATTCCGATGAAAAATTATTAAACCAGGTTGTACTTAACCTTGTGAAAAATTCCATTGACGCCTTATCGGATAAACCCGACGGCGCAATCACCATTAAAGCTCAGAAAACAGAAAATCACAAAACCAGCCTGACCATACATGACAATGGCCAGGGAATTCCGCAGGATGATCTGGATAAAATTTTTGTCCCGTTTTTCACTACCAAAGAAAATGGCAATGGCATCGGACTAAGCCTCTCAAAACAAATTATGCGAAAATTGGATGGCGGGATATCGGTAAATTCTCAAGCAGGAAAGGGAACTTCTGTGGTATTGGTCTTTTGAACAACACAGCAGCGAATGGGCCGTCTTCTCTAATACGTGAGAACCTGTGGAGAATTCAGGTTAGTTATTTGTTTTTTTGTATTTTTGTTATAAATGTAATAATCATGTTACTTAAAGATCGAATTACAATTGAGCCAGG
>CAZZBU010000223.1:0-4100 GCA_964652315.1 uncultured Bacteroidales bacterium | reverse complement strand
CTGGAGGAATATTTCCAGGAAGCCGGCCGTGCCGGGCGCGATGAGAAGAAAGCATTTGCTGTGTTGCTTTACAATGAGTCTGATGCTGTAAAAGCCAGGCAACGCTTAATGAATAATTTCCCGGAACCGAAACTCGTGAAGCAGGTTTATCAGGCCCTGGGCAATTATTTTCAGATCCCTGAAGGCGCTGGTAAGGATATGAGTTTTGATTTTAACCTGATGGACTTTTCATCTACCTACAAGTTGTCCAGCTATCAGGTGCACAGCAGCCTTAAAATTTTGGAACGGGAGGGTTACCTGGGCCTCTCTGATGAAATCAATAACCCTTCCCGGTTGATTTTTCTTGTAAACCGCGATGAGCTATACTCTTACCAGCTTAAAAATGCCAAGCTCGATACATTCATTAAGCTTTTGTTGCGTTCTTACACTGGCTTGTTCAGCGAGTATGTAAAGGTTGATGAAGTATGGCTTGCCAAACAGGCCGGAGTCACCATTGACGTGATATTTCAGTATTTAAATAAACTGAGTGGCCAGGGTATCATTAATTATATTCCCAAAAAGAAAACACCGGTAATTTTTATGATGGAAGAGCGACTTCCTGTAAAAAACCTGCATATTGCAAAGGAAAATTTCATGGAGCGAAAAAAAATCTATGAAAACCGGCTCAATAAGGTATTGGCTTATGCCGGCACATCAAACAGATGCCGCAGTCAATTATTGCTTGATTATTTTGGGCAGCAGAATGTCCCCTTATGCGGGCAATGTGACGTATGCCGGAAACGAGCAGAACAAGGATTATCTTCGGATGAGATTCTGGCTATTGAAACAGCTATAAGAACAGCACTTACCAATAATTCGTTATTACTTGATACATTAGTTGACAGCCTTGATACAAAAAAGGAAAATACACTTGAAATAATCCGGTGGATGATTGATGATGGTCATTTAATACACACGGATGAGGGGAAAATAAAATTAAAGTCATGATACAGAAAATGCCCAATTAATGGTGCGAAATTTGTTTGTAAGTTCAAAGCACATTTTTTTTTATATTTTTGCGGCGTTTTTAACATATAATATTATGGCAATAGCAGAGATTCATACCGAAAAAGGAGTTATAAAAGCATCGTTTTACGAGGAAGATGCTCCAGGAACAGTGGCTAATTTTATAAAACTTTCCAAAGAAGGATTTTATGATGGGTTAACCTTTCACCGGGTAATACCTGATTTTGTAATTCAGGGTGGTTGCCCGGATGGTACCGGAGCAGGTGGCCCCGGATATTCTATTAAATGTGAACTGGACGGCAATAATCAGTATCACGACCGTGGAGTGCTGTCAATGGCCCATGCCGGTCGCAATACCGGAGGTTCACAGTTTTTCATCTGTCATAGTCGGCAAAACACAGCCCACCTTGACAGAAAACATACCTGTTTTGGAAAGGTGCACGAAGGATTGGATGTGATTGACGATATCAGGGCCGGAGATAAAATTGAGAAGGTTGTAATAATTGAAGATTAAAATCTGGATTAAATTCAGGTTGCATCTTTGAAAAAAGCCTGATGCTTTTTAAAAACCGTTACTTTCATAAGATAATAAAATCAAAGGTGGTTATGAACGAAGATAATCAGGAAATTGTATACTCAGCACCTGTAATAGAATTTGTTGCAGTGGCAAATGAGTTTTGTACGTTACTTGAAAATGCCCCTCAGTTCAGTCGTGCCGGGTTCATCGAAAAGGCAACAAAAATATTGCCTTTGATGTATGTAAAGTTTTTGATTATACCT
The DNA here is from genome assembly GCA_964652315.1 of uncultured Bacteroidales bacterium. Classification (GTDB taxonomy): domain Bacteria; phylum Bacteroidota; class Bacteroidia; order Bacteroidales; family JAAAOM01; genus CAZZBU01. Next base: position 2,315 of record CAZZBU010000223.1, on the reverse strand, counting down.
CCCATTGAAAATATTTTCGAGGAAGGCAATGAGCGTTTTGTTACCGAAGACGATTGGATAATACTCCGGGAAAACCTCTTGAAAAAAATGGGCCCGTTTGATGCTTATCCGGAGGTATTTGATGAGCGGATGACCGAGGCCGACAATTTTGTGACTTCGAATGTGTCAGAGCAACTGGCAGATATATACCAGGATATAAAAGATTTTCTATTGCTTTACCAAATGGGTACCAACGAAATAATGAATGATGCGATATGGGAATGTCAGGAAAACTTTCGTCAGTATTGGGGGCAAAAACTGGTAAATGTCCAACGTGCATTGCATAATGTGTTCTTTTCGGATAATGATTTCACCGAAACCCCGGAAGAAAAACCACGTATCAACAATATAGATGATGTTGATACCAGCTCCTGGTTAATAAATAAACGATTCGAGGATTTTAAGAATGGAGAGGACAAATAGTTTTTTGGAAACTATCTCAAAAGAAGATATTGAAACCCTACCCGTAAAACATTTTGAAGGCACAATAACCGTTATTGATTCTGAGCAGCATTTAAATGGTATTGTTGACGAATTAAAGCAGGCAGAGGTAATTGGGTTCGATACCGAGACCAGGCCATCATTTAAAAAAGGCAGAAGAAATAATGTGGCTTTATTACAGTTGGCAACTGACACTAACGCCTACCTGTTCAGAATCAACAAAATGGGCTTGCCCCTGGGCATTGCAGAAATATTACAGGATCCATCCGTTTATAAAGTGGGTGTGGCCATTTCTGACGATATCAAGGGGCTGCAGCGATATAAACGGTTTAATCCCGGGGGTTTCATTGAATTGCAGCAGTATGTCAATGCATTTAATATAATTGATAATGGGTTACGAAAACTTGTTGCCAATATTCTAAAATTCAGGATTTCCAAAAGCCAGCAAACATCAAACTGGGAGAACCCCATGTTGACCGAACAACAATGCATTTACGCTGCCACTGATGCATGGGTTTGCTATCAGATTTATCAAGAACTCCAGAATCACATATAATGAGTGAATATTGTAAGGTAATTTTAAAATCAGGGAAAGATCAGTCTGTCATGCGCTATCATCCCTGGGTGTTTTCAGGTGCCATAAAAAAGATCAAAGGTGAGCCTGCGGAAGGTGATGTTGTTGCTGTGTATAACAACAAGGATGAATTCCTGGCCCTTGGGCATTACCAGATAGGGAGTATAGCTGTAAGAATTTTGACTTTTGAACAGGTGGAAATCACAGCGGATTTTTGGAAACAAAAAATCATCCAGGCTTATGAATACCGCCAATCACTCGGTATAACCAATCGGGATGATACAGATGTATACCGCCTAATCCATGCTGAAGGCGATGGGCTACCCGGCTTGATAGTTGATTATTACTCCGGTAATATTGTGCTTCAAATGCACTCTGTGGGCATGTTTATGAACCGTGCTGTGATTGCGTCCACCATTCAGGGACTCTATGGAGAACAACTAAAGTCCATCTATGATAAGTCTGAATCGACCCTGCCGTTTAAAGCTCCCATTGAGCCAAAAAATGAATTCTTAACCGGCTCCAACGGGAGTGCTGTTGTGAAAGAGTACGGGAACATCTTTAATGTAGATTGGATTAACGGACAAAAAACCGGCTTTTTTATTGATCAGCGCGAAAATCGCCGCCTTTTGGGAGAATATGCCAAAGGTAAAAAAGTATTGAACATGTTTGGTTACACCGGAGGCTTTTCGGTATTTGCACTGGCAGGAGGCGCTACCGATGTTGTAAGTGTTGATGTGTCAAAAAAAGCCATTGAGCTGACGAATGAGAATATTGCCTTGAATTTTGGTAAAGAGGCTGCACATGAAGGTATTGCTACGGATGCTTTTGATTTTCTTGATAAAATAGATAACTCGTTTGATGTTATTGTGCTTGATCCGCCGGCTTTTGCCAAGCATCATAATGTACTTCACAACGCGCTTCAGGGATATAAGCGGTTAAACGCCAAAGCCATTGAAAAAGTAAAACCGGGGGGTATTATTTTTACCTTTTCCTGTTCGCAGGTGGTAAGCAAGGAAAATTTCCGTAAGTCGGTATTTACTGCTGCAGCCAATACCGGTCGTAATGTGCGAATACTGCATCAGCTTACTCAGCCGGTCGATCATCCGGTGAGCATTTACCATCCCGAAGGGGAATACCTCAAAGGACTGGTGTTATATGTAGAATAATGTTTTATTTGAAGCTTACATGCGGGCCTTCAGCCCTCAGAATAATAATGTAACTACCTTTCCATAGGGCTTAGCCAGCTGTCGCTGCCACG
>CAZZBU010000222.1:0-4108 GCA_964652315.1 uncultured Bacteroidales bacterium | reverse complement strand
TTCTTTGCATATTCACCATCCTACAAAGATTATCGGTGCGCTGCACCTTTTGGTTATTTTTGTCGAACCGGGGGCTGCAAAGATTCCAGGTGCGCTGCACCTTTATGTTTGTACTTTGAATCTGGTGTCTGCAAATATCCCCGGTGCTCTGCACCTGAAACGTTCTTTGCATATTCATCATCCTACAAAGATTCCCGGTGCACTGCACCTTATTGTGACTACGGGTCAACCCGGATTTAATGAATATTGCCCGTGCTCGGCACCTAATGGAATTTTCTAAAACGACGTTTTATCAGAGCTACTCCCAGAGCTGCAGCGCAGCGGTTATATTTGTAGCAATGAAAGATCAAGGCCATTCACCCTAAGCTGCAGAGCAGCGATAATATTAACATTACATCACTTAAACCCAGATCGAAAAAATCGTTATATAAAAAAATTAACCTGATTATTAACTTTGACCTAATTCCAATTAAAAATTCAATAATCATGAATATACAAACCCGAAAACTCAACGTAATCAATTATATTATAAATCTTGCCGATGAACCAGAACTTCAGCGGATTGAAGCTGAAATTCTAAAAAGCAGGAAGCGCGGATCCGGAGAATATAAGCCCTTTACCCAGGATGAATTACTTGCAAGGGTTAAAGAATCGATGGAAGATTATAAAAAGGGGAATTATTCTACACAGGAAGAGATTGAAGATGAGTCCGAAAACTGGTAAACCAAAAAGGATCATCTGGACCGCATTCGCAAAGGAGTGTCTTAAAGACATCAGTTTATACTACACCGATGTTGCGGGGGCGGGTATATCGCGGAAAATACGACGGCAGATTTTTCATGCAACCCGTCACCTGATAAAACATCCTGAATCTGGTCAGGTTGAACCCTTTCTGCAGGGACAAGATCGTGAGTTTCATTATTGTATTGCGGGAAATTATAAAATCATCTATACCATTGCTGAAGAAGGTATTCTGATAACAGATGTATTTGACACCCGGCAGAACCCTGTTAAAATGAATAAACCTGATCGAAAACAATAATTTCATCCATGATTCAAACTGTAACTATACAATTCCCTGAAATCTCCCTTCAAACCCGCGATGCCCATAAGCTACGTGGCTATTTCGGAAACCTGTTCAGGGAACACTCACCCTTGCTGCACAACCATTATGAAACCGGGGAGCTTCGCTATCAGTATCCCCTGGTGCAGTACAAAGTCTTGGATAAGGTACCCACGCTGGTTGCCATAAATGAAGGGGCACAATTACTTACTCAGTTATTCCTGAAAATCAAAGAATTGAACATTGACGGGCAAGGCTACAAAGTGCTGAGCAAAAACATAAAAAGCGAAATGGCCCAGGTAGGGTATTCAGAAGAATTGCATGAGTATTCTTTCCAAACCCTGTGGATGGGACTTAATCAGCAAAACTATGTAAAATACATCAAGGAGGAAACAGCAGAGGGAAAACATAAGTTGCTTAACCGCATTGTTACCGGAAATGTATTATCGTTCTTTAAAAGTCTTGGTATAATTCTGGAACCAGGGCAGCGACTTTTTGCAAAATGTAAAATGGAAGAAAAGAGCACCAAATTCAAGGATAATGAAATGATGGCGTTTTCCGGAAGTTTCGTTATTAATGCCAGCTTACCTTCAGGGATTGGACTGGGAAAAGCTGTATCAAGAGGCTTTGGTACCATAGCAAAAACCTAAAAGAACGCATATGCAGTTATTTATTGATACCTACGGTACTTACGTGCATGTTAAGGATGAAATGTTTGAAATACGAATACCGGAAGAAGCGAATAGAAAAGAATACAGGAAGCACCATTTTGCAGCAAAAAAGGTAACCAGTATTCTCATGCCAAAATCAGCAGCACTAAGCACGGATGCTGTTATCCTGGCCCTGAAATACAATGTTGATATTGTATTTGTCGATTTTGACGGCCATCCCATTGGCAGGGTATGGCATAGTAAGCTGGGAAGTACAACCCGTATCCGGAAGGCTCAGCTGCAGGCCAGTATGCGTCCTGAGGGGGTTAAATGGATAAAGGAATGGATTGGAGAAAAAATGATCAATCAGGCCGAATTTATCAAAGACCTTAAAAAACACCGCGCAGCTATTTCTGGTTTTCTTGAAGAAAAAATTGAGAAAATTGAAAATCTGCATATCAGTCTTTCCTTGTTGGAGGCCCAAAACCCTGCCCAGATAGCAGAAACCATCAGAGGCCTTGAAGGAACAGCAGGCAGATTGTATTTTGAAACGGTAAGTTATGTTTTACCCAAAGATTATCAATTCACCGGGCGAAGCTCCAGGCCGGCCAAAGATTCATTTAATGCTTTTCTCAACTATGCTTACGGAATGCTGTATGGAAAGATCGAAAAATCATTAATCATAGCCGGTATTGATCCCTATCTGGGTTTTTTGCACCGCGATGATTACAATCAGTTGAGCATGGTGTATGATTTTATTGAGCCCTACAGGATTTTTGCCGACAAGGTTGTTTTTCGCCTTTTTACAGGAAAGAAAGTGAATAAATCGCATACCGATCCCATTACCAATGGATATACACTCAATAAGTCAGGAAAGGAATTACTGGTGCAGGCCTACAATCAATTTTTTGATGTGGATACAATAAGATACCGTGGGCGAAATCAAACCCGATCCAATGCTATTCAAATGGATGCCCATGCATTCGCCAATAAACTCATTGAAAAGGAAATGAAGGAGTAAGGTTTTTGATTTGCTACCCTCGACATTAAGCCTGAAAAAAAACCTCCACAACAAAGTAAATTAAAACTGATAAATATGATCGTTTGGGTAATGTACGATATAAAAAAGGACAAATCCCGTTCGCGGGTTGCCAAGTTTTGCAAGCAAGCAGGACTTTACAGAGTGCAATATTCAGTTTTCCTGGGCACTTTGGAGAAAAACGAAAAGGATGCCCTTGAACTTCAGATCGGGGAGATCATCAATGAAGAAATGGATTCAGTTTATATTTTCCCCATGAGTAAAAATGAATTGCAGCAAACCAGTCTTTTAGGTCAGGCATTTGATAAAAAACTGGTCACAGACCAGGTAAAGGCCCTGTTTTTTTGAGTATGATCAGCCTTACACCTTCACATATTATTCAATATTTGTATTGCCCCAGGTTTACCTATTTCGAATATGTACTTGGGATTCCACAGTTTGAGGAAAAATATTTTCTGGCCATGAAAGGACGCGAAATTCATGATGAAAAACTGGAGCGAAACAAGGATTACCTGAGAAAAAGAATAGGTGCAGTGGAAAAACATACAGAGCAATATCTTACCAATAACTATTTGCGTGGCCAGGTAGATGAGGTGCTCATGCTGAATGACGGTACCATGGCACCCTTAGACTATAAGTTTGCCGTGTATGATGAGAAAGTCTATTCAACTTATCAAACGCAATTACAATGTTATGCCCTGCTCATTGAGCATAATTTTGGTAAAAAAGTGAACCGGGGATACCTGGTGTATGTAAGAAGCAAAAACAAACTGATCGAACTTGATATACACGAAGAAGATAAGCAAAAGGTTGAGCAGTGTGCCCTTGAAATTGCTAAAATAATTGATAAAAATTTCTTTCCCAGGGCTACTTCATCCAAAAAAAGATGCTTAACTTGCACGTATCAAAACATCTGTGTGAAATGACTCTTCCGGGTATCAATTTATTGAGATCAATAACGAAAACCGACATAATAAAATGTTTGTCAGCATTTTACCTTTGCGGAAAACACCCGAATAAATACCCGGAAACGCTCTTTGACATCCTGGAAAACATTTTTTACAATGGAGAAATTACCCTTCAACCTTCTGAAGAAATGAGATTTATAGTATCTAACGGCTTAGATTCCCCGATCCAACACAACAAGGATTGAAACACTATATCATGATCATTTTCATACACAAGGATCAAATGCCTTAGATTCCCCGATCCAACACAACAAGGATTGAAACATTGCGAATTCAATAAATTCATCAATTCCACAGTTTCTTAGATTCCCCGATCCAACACAACAAGGATTGAAACCAATGGCCGACATGAGGTCACTGTTTCGATCTCGGTCTTAGATTCCCCGAT
>CAZZBU010000221.1:0-4274 GCA_964652315.1 uncultured Bacteroidales bacterium | reverse complement strand
CCCCGCTCGGCGTAGTCTCCCGACTACGTCGTATCCTGCTCCCTGCTGGAACGAAAACATAATCGTGCACTACGCCGAATCCCTACGCTTTCAGATTTTCTCTCCGGTCTTCCGACTTCCGACTTCAGTCTTCCGTCTTCCAACTCACTCCCCATTCAACAAATGATCGGCTGCCAGTGCCAGAAACATGAAATTGCTTCCGCCGCCGCCCATCACATATTCGGTCTGTTGCCAAAAGAAAGGCCATTCTTTCAATTCCGGGAAATCCGGACGGATTAAAGCTGTACCTGAGCCCACACCACCGGGAATATAGCTCCACTCGGCCCGGTTTACACCATAGGCTACTTCAAGGCTGGTTACGCCAACACCCGAAGCAAAAGATTTGCTATGGTCGCCGGGATGCACGCCCAACACAAAGTTCAGGGCATGCAGCATATAATCAGCGTCAAAAATTTCAGGCCATCCCAGGTGCAGGTAGTACTGTGTTACTCCGAACGACTGAATACCCCAACCAGCACCCCAGATGTAGGGTCGATAAGGTACTCCAAACGGGTTTTCTTTTTCCTGCTCATCCAACTCGGCTTTGAAGGCCGTGGCGGCAGCATTCAGGCTGTCCAGGAAGGGCTGATTATCAATATGGCTAATCACTTTACCAAGTTTCCAGCCAATTCGGTCAAAATGGGCAGTAATCACCGGCTGCATGGATAGCAGTGCGTCTTTATATGCTGCTTTTCCCGTGGCCAAATAAAGCTCAGCCAGGGTTTTCACCTTACTGGTTTGTAATCGTTCATTGGTATCATCAGCGTAGTGGCCATAGATGGTTTCTGCTGCATCAATGCATTCACGGGCCAGGGAAGGTTTATACTCTTTCAACGCCAGGGAAGCGGTTGCCAGTCCGGCAGCCACATCCAGCTCACGGCTGGGATTCTCTTCTGTAAACACCCAACGGTCGTCTGCCACACCGCTGTGGGTTGCTGTTTTTGCATTTTTGCTCAAAGCAGGATTGTAAATCAGGTTATCAGTCATGGTCGATCCGTCACCCAGCAGCACATATTGCCGCAGATCGTTACATATGATACCCCGGTACAACCTGCCAAGGCTCTTGTATCCGCCTAACACGGAAAGCACCCCATGCTCTATCTGCTGCAAAACATCCGGTATGCCATCTGGCCGGTGCATTTCAGTCAGTTTATTTTCCTGGTCAATCATGGTGGCATCATAATCCACGTCAAACTGCATATATATATCGGATAATATCTGTACTGTACCAATCTGTGATTCCACGCGAAGGTCGTAATCACCGGCATCGTGCCATCCACCGGTATTCAGTCCGGGTACATGCTGCCCTGATTTATATTTTGTAAGGGTTGAAGGCCCCTGAACATACCCGTCAAAATGATTGTGATCAGTTGGTGCCATCAGGGCATCATCCATGTGACACAGACCATGCCATACCCTGTATCGGTCGTTCACCCGCATGTGGCACATCTGTACCGGTAGGAAATATTCCAGTGTGGGTTGCCATACATGCCTGTCGTACACCTCATTTTCTATTTTAAAGGTAGCCGATTCCTGATCTTTATAAACAACCTTATATAATCCGGATTCGGTAACATCAGTAAAGTCAAACTTCAGGTAGCGGTACCGAAGCCAGTTGCCCCACTCAGTCTGGGTGCCACCCTGCACGGTTGCAAGGCTGCCATCCGGATTCACCTTATACAGGATGGCATTCCCCGTACTTTTGTCGTATTTGTCCAGCTCAATCACTGCTACTTTTTGTTGTTTGGGGTGATAGCCTACCTGGGAGGTATGCACCACCGGTGTTATCAGAAAGTCTTTAAAGGCATTGGCGCTTACCGTCCATTCCAGGGCACCCTTGGTTTTATTGGCAGGTATCGGGCTACGCACCACAAACCAGCCGTTGTTGTGCTGGGCGCGACCGTCGTACAATTCCAGCGGACTATTCTCCGAAGTAATGATCATCATGGATTTTGGATGTTCCGGAGACACAGTGAGTGTTTGTCCTGAAGCCAGCATCTTAGCCTGGGGGATGTTTTTCTCATCCATGTACATGGGGCCGTTAAGCTGACGGGGGAACAATCCTGGTTTGTCATCCATGTAATAGTTTTTTCCAAAGTATTCACCCGGGAACAATTCAAAGTTAAATCCTATTTTGCCTACCCATTCTTCAGGAACAGGTTTGTCCATATCCACGAATATCTTGAATTTTTCACCAGCAGGCTCCACCCTTACGGTATAGGTGAAAAATAATCCTTCAGGGTAAATGATGGGGTTAAATCCTTTTCTGTCCAGGGCAGAATCCGGAAATTGCAGGTGCGCTGAAATAACCTCGTTTACGGTATCCACCTTGCGTTCCAATAGTTTAGGAATAGGCTGCCATTGGCCAGGTGTAGGCTCAAGCCTTACATCGCCGTTGGATGCTATACGCACCCCATTAAGAATAACACTGACACCACCCTGATGCCCTTCAGGATAAAAATCACTGAATGCCATCACGTTTAACCCGGGTTTTTCAAAATACTCCAGATCATTTAATTTTAAACCCGTTTGCCTGGTTTCTTCGCAACCATTGATGAACAGTCCAAAAAATGCCAGGAGTAGTAAGAATCTGATTTGCTTCATTATGTCTTCGTTTTAGAAAGTAGAATTAATTATTAGTAATTTCCGTTTAAATAACCCCGGTCCCGGGATTTAAGACAACGAGTATACTAATTTTTTTTTAATTTTCATTGATGGGGGGTAAGGGAAATAAACCATTCGTGAATTTGAGTTAAGTAGTGTTGCTCATTTCAAGGTGGCAGTAAGCAGTGAGTGGTAAACGATGAAAAAGCTAAAGGCTGAAAGCTAATTTGAGCCGGAGAAGATAGAAGGTAAAAGTAAGCGGTAAACAGTGAACATCATGCTGTGCTAACAGCTTTATGTTATGGTGATAGGCAGTTATACTGCTTACTGCTGCACTTACCCCTAACTTTTTATCTCGCACCTTTTTCCGATCACCATTCACAGGGCACTGTTTATACTCTGTGCTCCATGCCTATGCTTTATGCTGTGATTTTATCTGCTATGACTGCAAAACAATTGTTGGCTTTAAATGGTTTTTATTCATAAAAACATGTATGGCAGTAAATTCTACCCGCCGAAATACACAAAAGCATTCAAAAAATGCTTCAAAACAGGAGGCAGGAAATAACAGTAGGAACATCAAGATGGCGCAAAAACGGTTGAAACAGTTTCGTCAGGCTTCGGTATTGACTGTTTCCTTAACCGGATTTTTACTAATTCTTTTGTCCTTTCCTGATACCGGCAAGGCTCAGGAAAATTTTTCGGATAATACTGAAAACAATTCCGGTGAATTCCTTCAGTCGAATGAGCAGGCAGCCGATGAAGCATTTACTGCCCTTCAAAACCTTTGGGCTAATTTTTTGTATAATGCTCCAAAAGTTCTCATTACCATTGTATTTATCCTGCTGGCCTGGTTAATCATAAAGCTGATAAAATATTTCATGAGCAAAGGTTTACGACGGGTATCGGCATCCACCGGTATCATAACGTTAACCAGCATCTTCTTTTGGTCGTTGGTTGTGGGAATCGCCTTTAGCATTATCACCGGGGATATGCGCGCGCTGGTTGGTTCTTTCGGACTGATTGGTCTTGCCCTGTCATGGGCTTTGCAAACGCCGATTGAAAGTTTTACCGGATGGCTGCTCAATGCGTTTAAACATTATTATACCATCGGCGATCGCATTAAGGTAGGGGAGGTTTTTGGCGATGTGTATAAGATTGATTTTTTAACCACAACGGTTTGGGAGATTGGTTCACCCTGGCAATCTGGTTTTGTCAGTGCCGAACAGCCAACAGGACGGTTGGTTACTTTTCCTAATAATGAAATCCTTGCCGGTTCGGTAATCAATCTGACGGGTGATTTTCCCTACGTTTGGGATGAGTTGGTTATTTGTGTGGCCAATGAATCAGATATTCAACATAGTATAGCGGTTATGGAAAAAGGGGCGGAGGAAATTTTAGGCAGTTATATGAAAGAACCGGCCAAAAAATACGCCCGGATTCTGAATAAAGCCGGATTACCTGCTGATCTATCCGATAAACCGGAAGTATATCTATCGGTTAGCGATTCATGGACAGAAATAATTGTAAGGTACCTGGTTGATGCCCGGGAAAGAAGAGTTTGGAAAACAAAATTATTGCTCCACCTGAACGAAGCCATAGGGCATAGCGAAAACAAAAACAAAATAATA
>CAZZBU010000220.1:0-4456 GCA_964652315.1 uncultured Bacteroidales bacterium | reverse complement strand
TAAAAGAAGCCATCATTGTACCACAGGATGTATTCTCCAAGTTTTCTGTTGAGAATTATACAAAAAACATGGTATCAGATGCACTGGTATCCACACGGTTTTTCAACAACGTACCGGAAGCTGAATCCTGGTTGCGAGCAGAAAAAGAAACAATGGCGTAACGCATCATTTCTGATTTTCATTGTACATCAGCAGCATCAGGTAATTGAAGAACATTCCCTGATAGACCGGTGGCCCGTCAAGACTGCGGGTGTGGATTTTCTTTGCCCAGTTTATCATGGCATCATGACTGATGAATTGGGAGGCCACTCCCTTATTCCTGCATTTTTCAAGAAATTGCAGGATTTCAGGGTAATCCTTTCGGTAACGGGAATGTACCGAAGGTATGGTAGCCCCGCTTTTATCCTGACGCAGGCGAATGCTTTCAGGCAGCAACCCTTTCATGGCTTCGCGCATAACAAACCGTGGCGTTTGATTTTTGAATTTCAGATGGGAAGGAAGGGAATAATAAAATTGCAATAAATCGGCATCCAGTAAAGGATACCGATATTCAATCCCAAAATACCTGGCGGCCTGGGCTGAATATTCCAACCGTTGGCTCACATGCGGATGCATCACTCTGGAGTATTGCCTGTCTGCAACGCTGGTCTGATTTGGAAACCGGCTTTTTTCCAGCGATCGATCAATCATTTTATACTTTCTGATCAATTCCTTTTGAATGGCACTGTGGTGCAACACATAGCGCAACCGTTTCCTTTCCTTGCCCAAAACTGTGGCCCACCAGTGATAAATCCACGGCAGCTTGGCATAGATGGTTAACAATGCCAGATTATTTATTTTACCCTGCCAGGATTTCCGGCTGGCAAACAATTCTTTTAAAAACCTCCCGTAACTGGTGGCAGCAAGCTCATGGAAATACCCGGCAGCATGGGAAGTTACCATTTCATCCCCTCCAAAACCGGAGAGCAGTGTTTCAACCCCATTTCCGGCAGCTTTTTCATACAAGGCATCCGAGAATTCATAAAAACGTTGTTGAGTTGGCCCACCCTGCACTTTTAACCCAAACTTGAGCGCATCAAAAATTCCCCGTCCAGTGGCATCAATAATATTAACATTATCATTATGTATGCATTGATTCACTTCCCGGATTTGATCCCGCTCGTCTTTAAAAGGAAAAAGTGAATAATCAGGATTAACGTGTGAATAAGTGCTGAACCGAACACCGGATTCCTTTGCTGCGATACTCGCCAAAGAAGCAATGGATGAAGAATCAAGTCCGCCACTTAATTCACAGCCCAGATGTGTGCTGCCAGCAAGACTATTTGCAATGGACCGGGAAAGAAGATGCCTGAATTCCGCTATCATCGTTTCATCATCCATACCGGAGAGATCCACCGGAGTTAAATCCCAGTATTTTTTAATGGTTGTTTTTGAGGCTGTTACCTCTATCCAATGCCCGGGTTTCAGGCGCTTAATATCTGAGAAATGCGTTTTGTCCTTATCAGAAATATTGTTGGACAACAAATCCAGCAACCATTCCTCATCCATGGATTTTCCAACCCCGGGTAATGCCAATAAAGGGGGGATGGAAGATGCCCATGCGAAAAAAACAGCATTATCCACATAGTAGAATGGTTTAATCCCTACCCTGTCGCGCGCAGCAAACACTGTTTCATTACGCTGATGGTATAAAGCAAACGCAAATTCTCCTCTCAACCGTACCGGTAAATCCGTATTCCATGCATCATATCCGGTCTTTATAAGAAACTCATCCGGTACATTTTCAGCAAGTTTCAGCCTGTTTTTTAGTTCTAATCGATTATGTAAATTCACATCACAGACGCAACATTCATTCATTAAAAACCCACCATGCTGCCCTTCCATGGGTTTTTGCCTGGTAAGAACACCCATGGTTATGGTTTCACGGATGAATTTCGAGGCGGCATATCGGTGGCCCGGATCCAGTTTATCAAGCATTTGCCCGGCTTGTGAATCCGGAAATGAATGCTTTTTTTTGTAAAATATTCCGCAAATACCACTCATTTTTAAACAGAATAAAGTAAAATCGCAACATTAACGATAATTTATAAAACAATATAACGACAACGAAAAAAAATTGAAAGAATATCGATACAAGGCGTATGGGGTAACCTTTGAAACCCCTTTTCCCTGCCCGCTTGAAAAATATACCAAAGGTATTCCCCAAATTAGAATCACTTACGGGAAAACACCGGATGCCCTCACTCCTGTGCAGAATGAAGGCGTGCTTTACCAGGCCAATGAATCGGAATTTTTATTTTATCTGAAAGGAGTTGGCCGGTACTGGGTCCAATCACCAAAAAAAATCATCATCCAGCCTGATGAAGAAGCATCTGTAAAAGACCTCCGGGTTTTTTTGTTCAGTTCTGTGTTTGGTTACCTGCTTCAAAAAAGGGGCTTCCTGACCATTCACGCCAACGCCGTCCGGTTCCATAAAAAAGGCATTCTTATTGCCGGCCCTTCAGGTGTAGGGAAAAGCACCCTCACCAAAGCCCTGATTGCCGGAGGTGCCCGGTTTATGGTTGATGACATCGCTTCCATTTCTTTTGATCAATCCGGTATACCTTATGTTGCTGCAGGCTTGCCAAGGCTCAAATTATGGAAGGATGCCCTTAAAAAACTGGCCCTCGAACCCTCAGGACTTGAACCGGTACGTGAGGGACTGGAAAAATACGAATACAACCAGTTTCCGGTCATCAAAACCCACGCCCAGGTTCATCTAATCATTGTGCTGCGCACGCACAATAAACCGGATATCCAGGTAAGCCGGCTTACAGGCGCGGAAAAATTCAATGTGTTAAAGTCAAATACCTATCGTTACCAGTTTCTGACATCGTCGAAAGACACAAAAAATCATTTTGAGATGGCAAGCCGGCTGGCTGGTGCTGTTGAAATATACAGGATTACCCGGCCAACAGGTAGTTTTATGCTGAATGAGTTGGTTGAAGAAGTAAAAAAAACAGTCAATACCCATGGCAACGAACGATAAAAATGTCGTCTGGCTGGCTTCGTATCCAAAATCAGGAAACACCTGGTTTAGGGTATTTATAACAAATGTGTTAAGCAAGGAAGACAAGCCGGCCGACATTAACAAGCTGCGGCCGGCCACCATCGCCAGCAGCCGGGCTCTGTTTGATGAAGCCACAGGCGTTTCATCATCCGAATTGTCGCCGGATGAGATTGATCACATGCGCCCGGTGGTGTACCGCTACATGGCCAAAAAAGCCACAGATCTCGTCTTCCATAAAATCCATGATGCCTGGCATAAACTACCGGATGGGGAAGCGCTTATTCCTCCGGAGATTACACGGGCAGTTATCTACTTTGTCCGCAACCCCCTGGACGTAGCCATTTCCTTTGCACACCATTCCTCCGTGGATATCGATAAATCCATCCAAATGATGAATAATCCGGATTATGCCTTTTGCAAACGCACAGACAGGCTACACAACCAGCTCCGGCAGCAGCTTTCCACCTGGTCGCGACATGTGGAAAGCTGGGTGGATAATTCGAAACTGCCACTAATTGTTATCCGTTATGAGGATATGTTGTTAAAACCTTTTGAAACCTTCGAAAAAGCGCTTAAATTTGCAGGGTTACAGGTTGATGCAGAAAAAATTGAGCAAGCCATTGATTTCAGTTCGTTTGAACAATTGACATCACAGGAAAAAAAGCATGGCTTCAAAGAAAAAAGCCCAAAATCAGAGGCTTTTTTCAGGAAGGGAAAAATGGGAGACTGGAAAGAGACATTGACCGGCGAACAGGTACAAAAAATAATTCAGGAACATCATGCCGTGATGAAACGGTTTGATTATATTCCGGAAGGGTATCCAGGGTATGCATAACAAACTTACCATATCATCCACAGTGCAACGCAATCCTGATATGTTGTTTAACCAACTCGACGGGGAAGTGATCATGCTGAGCATTGAAAACAGCGAATATTACGGCATGGATGCCATTGGCTCCCGCATTTGGGAACTGATGGAGAAGCCGATTGCCGTGGATGTGCTGGTTGATTCCCTGATACAGGAATACGACGTGGAAAAAGCCCAATGCACCACGGATGTAATTGAGTATCTGGAGGAGTTGAAGAAAAAAAATCTCATTGCAGTATCATGACAGGGTTCCGGCAGAAAATACAAACTTTTATCGCCTTAAGCAAGGAAGAAAAACGCCTCTTTTTTTCGGCCTGGTGGTTTTCTGCCTGCGTACGGCTGGTAACACGCTACCGTCCGATGAAAACCTGGCAACAGCAGTGGTTAGGCGCACCTGTACAGGAAATTAACATCAAAGAAAAACCCTGGCTGCCTGAGACACCGGAAATACGAAAAGTCAGGCGCATGGTGGATATGGCCTGCACCTATACCCCCTGGAAAACCCCCTGCCTGGTGCGCAGCATTTTGTTGCGGCATTA
>CAZZBU010000219.1:0-4496 GCA_964652315.1 uncultured Bacteroidales bacterium | reverse complement strand
AATTGAGTGACCGGGGTCACGCCTGCCTGACGGTAGGCAGGGGTTCAATTCCCGTCATTGGCTCTACAAAGTAGAAGCGAACAAAAGTTCTTGAAAAGTATTGACAAGGGTTAATTGAGTGACCGGGGTCACGCCTGCCTGACGGTAGGCAGGGGTTCAATTCCCGTTATTGGCTCTGCGAAATAGAAGCGAACAAAAGTTCTTGAAAAGTATTGACAAGGGTTAATTGAGTGACCGGGGTCACGCCTGCCTGACGGTAGGCAGGGGTTCAATTCCCGTTATTGGCTCTGCGATGTATAATATGAACGCAAAATAATAGTATACTGTAATTAAATTATCTAATTTTTGAGTTATGGCTAAAGAAAAATTTGATAGGTCGAAACCTCACGTGAACATTGGTACTATTGGCCATGTTGACCATGGTAAGACTACATTAACTGCTGCAATTACCACTGTTTTAGCAAAAAACGGTCTTTCTGAAATCCGTGACTTTGACTCAATCGACAATGCTCCGGAAGAAAAGGAGAGAGGTATTACAATTAATACTGCACACGTTGAGTATCAAACAGCAAACAGACACTATGCACACGTTGACTGTCCTGGACACGCCGACTATGTTAAGAACATGGTAACTGGTGCAGCCCAGATGGACGGTGCTATTCTTGTTGTTGCCGGAACAGACGGACCAATGCCCCAAACACGCGAGCATATCCTGTTAGCTCGTCAGGTAAACGTACCTAAACTGGTTGTATTCCTGAACAAAGTGGATATGGTTGATGATCCTGAGCTGTTGGAACTTGTTGAAATGGAAGTTCGCGAACTTCTTGATTTCTATGAGTTTGATGGTGATAACGCTCCTGTTATTCATGGATCTGCATTAGGTGCATTGAACGGCGAACCACAGTGGGAAGAAAAAGTTATGGAGCTTATGGAGGCGGTTGATACCTTCATTCCACTTCCACCACGTGATGTTGAAAAGCCTTTCCTTATGCCGGTTGAAGACGTATTCTCAATCACTGGTCGTGGTACTGTTGCTACAGGTAGAATCGAAACGGGTGTTATCAACACAGGTGATGAAATGGAAATTATCGGCTTAGGTGCTGAAAAACGTAAAACAGTATGTACCGGTGTTGAAATGTTCCGTAAGATCCTTGACCGTGGAGAAGCTGGTGACAACGTTGGTCTATTGCTTCGTGGTGTGGATAAGAAAGAAATTTCTCGTGGTATGGTATTGGCTAAGCCAGGTTCGATTACTCCTCATACCCAGTTTAAAGCTGAGGTTTATATTTTGAAAAAAGAAGAAGGTGGTCGTCATACTCCATTCCATAACAAGTACAGACCTCAATTCTACTTACGTACACTTGATATAACAGGTGAAATTACCCTTCCGGAAGGAACTGAAATGGTAATGCCTGGTGATAACGTAACGATTACTGTTAACCTGATTTATCCTGTTGCGATTAACCAGGGTCTGCGTTTCGCAATCCGCGAAGGTGGTCGTACTGTTGGTGCCGGACAGGTAACTGAAATCCTTGCATAGGAATCTAATATGATATAAATGTTGATAAATTCGTTAAGCAAATTGGCCTTAACGAATTTATCATGTTTACAAGTATGTTGCTGCTGAAACATACAAAGGAAAGCATAAAGTACCCAAAGAGGTACGCAATTGACACGGGTGTAGCTCAGTTGGTAGAGCACTGGTCTCCAAAACCAGGTGTCGGGAGTTCGAGTCTCTCCTCCCGTGCAAAGTCAGGAAAAAACTATGAGTAAAATTAAAACATACTTTCAGGAATCATATAACGAACTGGTGCACAAAGTAACCTGGCCATCTTGGGCTGAACTTCAAAATAGTGCAGTAGTGGTCATGATTGCATCAGTAATCATTGCACTGATTATCTTCCTTATGGATCTCAGCTTCAGTCGTATGATGGAATTTATCTACGGCATGTTTTATTAATAAAAATCCAACCGGGAAAACAGGATTATGAGTGATGTAGAAAAAAAATGGTATGTACTTCGGGCTGTAGGTGGGAAGGAAAAAAAAGTTAAAGAATATATCGAAAACGAAATTGCCCGGCTTGATCTTCAGGATTATGTCAGTCAGGTATTGATTCCTACAGAAAAGGTATACCAAATACGAAACGGAAAAAAAATCAGCAAAGAAAGAAATTTCTTTCCTGGTTATATTTTGATCGAAGCCGCCCTTGTTGGGGAAATACCGCATATCCTTAAGGACATCCCAAATGTTGTTGGCTTTCTCGGATCAAAAGGTGATGAACCAACTCCGCTCAGAATGTCTGAGGTAAACCGCATCCTGGGTAAAGTAGATGAGCTGGCTGCCGGGGATGAAGAGAACACTACTCCATTTTTCGTTGGTGAATCCGTTAAAGTTATTGACGGGCCTTTCAATAGCTTTACCGGCATCATTGAAGAGGTAAATGAAGAAAAGAAGAAGCTTAAAGTGATGGTAAAAATTTTCGGAAGAAAAACACCATTGGAATTAAGCTTTATGCAAGTTGAAAAAGAATAAACAAAGATATAGCTGTTACGTCTCAGTTTGCTGTGTATAATTGCTTCCACTTTTACTTACCGCAGCAGGCTAATGGATGAAAATCTAAACAATTAATTGAAATTTTCACATTATGGCTAAAGAAGTCGCAGGATTGATAAAACTACAAATCAGAGGTGGTGCGGCGAACCCTTCACCTCCCGTAGGGCCTGCTTTAGGTTCTAAAGGGGTGAATATTATGGAGTTCTGTAAGCAGTTTAATGCGCGTACACAGGAAAAAGCCGGTAAGGTGCTTCCTGTTATCATTACTGTTTACTCCGATAAATCCTTTGATTTTATAGTTAAGACACCTCCTGTAGCCGTTCAATTGAAAGAAGTAGCAAAACTTAAATCAGCATCCCCTGAGCCCAACCGTAACAAGGTTGCCTCGGTTACATGGGATCAGATTAAAGGCATTGCAGAAGAGAAAATGCCAGACTTGAATGCATTTACTCTTCCTTCTGCTATGAAAATGGTTGCAGGTACCGCTAGAAGCATGGGAATCACTGTTAAAGGTAAGTTCCCTGCAGACCTATAATTTAATATTTGAGATCATTCGAGATGGCACGATTAACTAAGAATAAAAAGTTAGCTTTAGAAAAAATCGACAAAAGCAGGACTTATAAGTTATCAGAAGCAGCCGGACTTGTGAAAGAGATTACAGCTACAAAATTTGATGCTTCCGTAGATTTGGATGTACGCCTTGGCGTCGATCCCCGGAAAGCCAATCAAATGGTACGTGGTGTTGTATCCCTTCCTCATGGTACAGGTAAAGATGTACGTGTGCTCGCACTTTGTACCCCTGACAAGGAACAAGAAGCGAAAGATGCTGGTGCTGATTACGTGGGTCTTGACGAATATGTCGAGAAAATTGAAGGCGGCTGGACTGACGTGGATGTGATTATCACCATGCCTCCAGTAATGGGTAAAATCGGTAAACTCGGTAGAATCCTAGGTCCACGCGGTTTGATGCCTAATCCAAAATCCGGTACAGTTACCATGGATATTGGTAAGGCAGTAAGTGAAGTGAAACAAGGTAAGATAGATTTTAAAGTGGATAAATATGGAATCGTCCATACCACCATTGGGAAGGTGTCTTTTTCACCTGATAAAATTGCAACCAATGCAAAAGAATTTATCAATACCTTAATTAAGCTTAAACCTACCGCGGCCAAAGGCACATATATAAAAAGTGTGTATTTGTCGAGTACGATGAGCCCAAGCATTCGCATTGATGCTAAAGCTTTAGACGAGTAATTTGTTTTAACTCAAGCATTGTTATGACTAGAGATGAGAAAAAAGCAATAATAGATAATATTGCAGAGCAGATTTCAAATAACAAGCATTTTTATCTTACCGATATCGCAGCGTTAAACGCAAGCGATACCATGGCACTTCGAGGTAAATGCTTCGAAAAGCAGATTAAACTTGTTATGGTGAAGAATACCCTGCTACGACAAGCTTTCGAGAGATTCGACGGTCAGTTTGAGGATCTGTATGGTGTCCTTAAGGAAAATACCTCAGTTATGTTTTGTGATGGCGCAAGCGATCCTGCAAAACTGATTAAGGAATTCAGGAAAACAAAAGATAAGCCTGTCCTTAAGGGAGCCTACGTTGAGGAATCAATATACGTAGGTGAAGAAACACTGGATACTCTTGCTACTATAAAATCTAAGGAAGAGGTTATCGCCGATATTATTGCATTATTACAATCGCCTGTTAAAAATGTTATTTCCGGACTTCAGTCTTCGGGAGGACAAAAAATTGCAGGCATACTTAAGACATTATCAGAAAAAGAAAACTAAAAGTAAATAATTTTAATCTTTTAAAAAATGGCAGATTTAAAAGCGTTCGCAGAACAATTGGTTAACTTAACTGTTAAAGAAGTTAATGAACTTGCTGACATTCTGAAAGAAGAATATGGCATTGAGCCTGCTGCTGCAGC
>CAZZBU010000218.1:0-4544 GCA_964652315.1 uncultured Bacteroidales bacterium | reverse complement strand
ATTTTTTACTGCTCACAAGTTTTTGGGTGTTGGCCCATGAGCCCCAGCTTAGCATGGTGATTACCAGAAGGAATACAGCCAGTGCATAAGAATTCAGAATAATCATAGTAGAATTTTTAATTAGAACAAACGTTTGCGCAAATCTAAATAAAATATTTGAAAACCATATTTAAGAATAATATTTTTTTAGATAAACCACCTCAACAAATGTTTTAAGGGATGGGTCGGATTAACCCTTTTTTTTTCAGTCCTTCCCTTTTTCATTATTATTCGCATCTCAACCTCCATCTAATCTCTTCACCGAATCGCGGATAATTAGTTTGGTTTTCATCATTAACTGAATATTTTGTTGTTTTTCAGGGTTATCAATAGTTTCAACCAGGAATTCCAATGCTTTACTGCCTATTTTTTCTTTTTGTTGATTCACGGTTGTCATTGGTGTGGAGAGGTATGCCGAGTAGGGCTGTTCGTCAAAGGAAATCAGTGAAAAGTCATCCGGGATATGTAGCTTCATTTCGACAGAAGCTTCCATAACACCCAGAGAAAGCAAATTGCTGAGTGTAAAAACGGCAGTGGGGGGAGAGCTCATTTTAAACAGTTTTTTCAATTGCTGAAATCCGTTTTCTTTACTAAAGCTATCTCCCAGGAGGTAATCATTTTCAAAGGAAATACCATTGTCTTTCAAAGCTTGTTTATATCCCCTAACCCGTTCGATGTTTGGTTGACTGTTTTGAATCCCCTGGATGCATGCAATTCGTTGATGTCCTTTTTCAATGAAATGTTGAACAGCATCGTAAGCGCCCTGAAAATTATCTGAAGAAATAAATGGCAGGTTGCTTTCCGGGAAAAAACGGTCAATGATAATCATCGGCAGGCCTGTTTGATAGGCTTTCACCAGATGTTTATCACTGGTACCAACAGGGGCAATAATCACCCCATCTACTTTTCGGCTTAGCATCAGCCTAAGCAATTCTTCTTCTGTATTTATATCATCATCACTATCGCAGAGAATAATTGAATACCCGTAGGTTTTGGCTGTAGCTTCAATGCTTTTTGAGATTTCTGCAAAATAGGGATTAGCAATGTCCGGTATAATAAGCCCCAGGGTTTCTGTTTTATCGAGTTTAAGGCTTCGGGCCAGTTTGTTGGGAATGTAATTGAATTCTTTCAGGGCCGCCTGGACTCTTTGTTGAGTTTTTTCACTTATCCTGTATTCTGTTGCTTTTCCATTTATCACCCGGGATACGGTGGAAACAGAAAGACCCAGCCTGTTTGCCAGCTCAGATATATTAAGCGAAGATGGTTTTTCCATACAGTAAAATGATCATATCCTGAATATTGGTTCAAAGATGCAGCAATTATTTTTTTTTTCATAATGTCTAAATTTGCTTCTAATGCAGTACCTTTACTTGCCCGAATTTGAGAAAATGCATTCTGGTAAGGCTATTCAAATGGATTTATTTTCAGCTGAGGAAAATAAACAGGAAACTTTTAGACAGGAAAAATGTTAACTTGCTAATATTTTCTTTAGAGTCAATTATTAATCTTTAAACCCAAAATTATGAAAACAATTCTTTTCTCTTTCCTTCTTGGAATTTTTTTATTAACCGGTTGTGGCCAGGGTGGCCAACAAGCAAAGGATGATGCTGCTGCATCGGATACTACTGCCTCAGACACGGTTAGCCTTACAGAGGTTTGGGCTACTGACACCACATTAAGAACGCCCGAATCAGTATTATTCGATCCTGATAGAGATGTGCTTTATGTTTCCAATGTCAACATGAATCCATGGGAAAAAGACGGGAACGGTTTTTTATCTAAACTTGATACAGAAGGTAACATTCTTGAACTTGAATGGGTTACCGGTCTTGATGGTCCAAAAGGCATGGGCATAGCCAATAACATGTTGTATGTAGCTGATATTGATAATCTGGTGGAAATAAACATTGAAACAGGGACCATAGAAAACAAATATTTTGTTGAAGGTGAGCCATCATTGAATGATGTTACTGTTGGCGATGATGGTACCGTCTATGTTTCCGGTTCGGCAAGCGATAAGGTATATACCTTTAGAAACGGGCAGTATGAGGTATTGTTCGAAGGTGAGCTTGGCCGGCCTAATGGGTTGTTATACGAAAATGGTAAGCTGTATATGTTGACAAGTGGAAGCAGCGAGCTTGTAGTTTTTGATCTTGAAACTATGGAAAAAACAAAACTGGCATCCGGTTTTGGTCATGGTGATGGTTTTGTCCAGGCTGGTGGACAAGGATACCTGGCCTCAAACTGGCAGGGAGAGATATTCTATGTTTCTCCTGATTGGGAAACCAGCAAGCTGATGGATACTAAAGATAAGAACATAAATACCGCTGATCTGGAATACATTTCTGAAGAAAACTGGTTGTTGGTCCCTACCTTTTTTGACAACAGGGTTGTGGCTTACAAAGTAGAGAAATAATTTTTGCACAGGTGAGAACATTAAAAAAAAGCTGCCTGAATCACCAGGCAGCTTTTTATTTTTAAAGGCTTTTGATTATTATAGCAAGCCTCTTTTTTTCAATAATGGTTCGATGGAAGGTTCCTGACCCCTGAATTTTGTATATAATTTCATAGGATCATCAGTACCGCCTTTTGAAAGGATATTTTCCCTGAATGACAGTGCTGTTTCCTGATCGAATAATCCCTTTTCTTCGAATGCTTCAAAAGCATCGGAATCAAGTACTTCAGCCCAAATGTAACTGTAATATCCTGAAGAATATCCACCGGAGAAAACATGCTGGAAATAGGTGCTCCGGTATCTGCTGGCAATTTCTGGAATCAGACCGATTTTTTCGAGCGATGAACGTTCAAAGGTTGCCACATCCAGCTCGTTTTCTGAAGCTTGTGTGTGGTAATCCATATCAAGGAAGGAGGCAGCAAGGTATTCAGTCATTGCAAATCCCTGGTTGAAGTTAGCACTTGCTTTAATCTTGCTAACAAGATCTTCCGGGATGACTTCACCTGTCTGATAATGTTTGGCATAAAGAGCTAATACCTCTGGTTGGAGTGCCCAGTTTTCCATTATTTGCGAAGGTAGTTCTACAAAATCCCGTGAAACAGAGGTACCGGACAGGCTGTTGTAGGTACAATTCGAAAGTAGTCCGTGTAGCGCATGGCCCATTTCGTGAAAGAAGGTTAAAACCTCATCAATGCTAAGTAAGGCAGGTTCTTCACCGCTTGGCTTGGTAAAGTTATACACGGTTGTAATCACCGGCGTGCTCTCAATACCTTTTGCACGGTTTTGTTTACGATAGCTGCTCATCCATGCACCGCTTCGTTTGGATTCCCTTGGAAAAAAATCCAGGTACAAAATTCCAACATGGTTGCCATCTGCTTCAAGCACTTCATAAGCCTGCACATCGGGGTGGGGCTTTGGAAGTTCGTTTTGCTCAACAAATTGCAGCCCCCAAAGATTGTTAATTACAGTAAATACTCCTTCACGTACATTTTCCAACTTAAAATAGGGGCGAAGCGTTTTTTCATCCAGATCATATTTTTCTTTACGGAGCTTTTCAGCATAATACCACCAGTCCCATAAAGCTAGCTCAAAATCTTCACCTGAATTCTGAATCGTTTGCTGCAATGCAACAGCTTCTTTTTTTGTCATGGGAAGCGATTTTTCCCATAATTCATTCAAGAGGTTGTAGACGTTTTCAGGATTTTGGGCCATGTTATCTGACAATACATAATGGGCATGTGTTTCATATCCTAAAAGCTTTGCTCTGTTTACTCTGAGGTCAACAATCTCGGAAATGATCTTCTTGTTGTCATTTTCATTGTCCTGATTCCCCCTGTTGAGGTATGCCGTGTA
This sequence comes from uncultured Bacteroidales bacterium, assembly GCA_964652315.1. Lineage (GTDB taxonomy): Bacteria > Bacteroidota > Bacteroidia > Bacteroidales > JAAAOM01 > CAZZBU01. The sequence continues at coordinate 697 of CAZZBU010000218.1, read as the reverse complement.
TATTTCTTCGCGTAATGCGCGGTTATCAGCGAATTGAAGGAAAGGTATCATACTGGGGTTATGCAGGGTGAACACCCATTTTCCTGAATCTCCTGCTGATATCGCTGCTTCTGCTGCTGAGGCAATCGCCGACTCGGGCAGTCCTGCCAGATCAGCCTCATTATCAACGACCAGTTTATAATTATTGGTCTCGGCCAGCACATTTTCGCCAAATTCAAGTGTGAGTACGGATAGCTTTTGATTTATCTCCCGTAGTTTTTCTTTGTCTTCATCGCCAAGGTTTGCGCCGCTTCGGGTGAAACTTTTATAAGTCTCTTCCAGTAATTTTTCCTGCTCTGTAGTGAGTTCAAGGACATCTTTATTTTCATAAACAGCACTGATTCGCTCAAAAAGCTGCTTGTCTAATACCATGTCATCCCGCATTTTTGATAGTAGGGGTGCCACATCCCTGGCTAACTGCTGAAGCTCGGGATTGGTATTGGCAGAATAGAGGTTATAAAAAACACTGGTGACCTTATTGAGCTGTCCGCCGCTGTATTCCAGCGCTTCAATAGTGTTTTCGAAGGTAGGATCATCCGGATTAGAGACAATAGCCTCAATTTCTTTCTCCCATTCTTCGATGGCCACATCAATAGCCGGTGCAAAATGAGCCGTTTTAATTACCTCAAAGGGAGGAACCTCAAAAGGCGTCTCATAA
>CAZZBU010000217.1:0-4607 GCA_964652315.1 uncultured Bacteroidales bacterium | reverse complement strand
CAAAAAAAGCGGATGCAAATGTAGAAACTCTTTGCCTATTATCCAAACTTTTTTTTATGCCTGAAACTAGACTTTTATCACTATTTTTAAGAACTGTTATCCCGTTGTTTTGGGGCTGCAAATATAAATCTCTTTCCTAATAATACAACACTAATTTAAGTAATTTTTAACGCTATTTTTCAACAGACTGAAAGTATGTGCATTAGAACTGCATTTATTTGCGTCTACATTGATTTACTTAGGCAATTTAAATATATAATGTATATTCGTAGTCCATTTATAAATAATATGACAGCACATAATTCACTTGTAATAATACCAACTTATAACGAAAAGGAGAATATTGAGGGGATGGTCCGCTTTATATTTAACCTCGAACATGATTTTGATATATTAATAGTTGACGACAATTCTCCGGATGGTACTGCTTCCATTATTAAAAAACTTCAATCAACGGAGTTCAAAGAAAGGCTCTTTTTAAAAGAGAGGGCTGGCAAGCTTGGACTGGGTACAGCATATATTGAGGGGTTTAAATATGCCCTGTCAAAAAAATACCATTACATATTTGAAATGGATGCTGACTTTTCGCATGATCCAAAAGATCTGATGGCATTGTATGCAGCCTGTCATGAGCAAGGTGCAGACATGGCCATTGGATCGAGATATGTATCGGGGGTGAATGTGGTAAACTGGCCAATGGGTAGAGTATTGATGTCGTATTTTGCTTCGGCTTATGTGAGATTTGTAACCCGGATGAAACTTCACGATGCTACAGCCGGTTTCGTTTGTTATACACGCAAAGTTCTTGAGGCCATAGATTTCGAAAAAATAAAATTCAAAGGTTATGCCTTCCAGATTGAGATGAAGTTTACCACCTGGAAACTTGGGTTTAAGATTGTGGAAATACCCATAATCTTCACAGACAGAAAAGAAGGCTCAAGTAAGATGAGCGGTGGTATCTTTAATGAAGCATTGTGGGGTGTGTTAAAAATGAAGATAACCAGTCTGTTTAAAACATATAAACCAGCAAATAAATAAACTTTTTTGTCTGTAATAGCTGAACCTTTTGAGTAAATTCATAGTCATTATATATAATAAATACCACCGGAGAAATGCATACACTTATTATAAATGCAAGCATTGTAAATGAAGGGGGGGTGTATAGGGGGCATATTCTAATTAAAGATAATTTAATTAATAAGGTGATACCCGTTGATGAAAATGCCCGACTTCCGGAAGCAAATAGAGTAATAGATGCCTCTGGCAAGTATTTATTACCTGGAGTGATTGATGACCAGGTGCATTTCCGGGAACCTGGCCTAACCCATAAAGCAGAGATTTACACCGAAGCAAAAGCTGCAGTAGCCGGAGGTACTACTTCGTATATGGAGATGCCTAACACAAAACCTCAAACCACTACTCAGGAAGCGTTGAAAAATAAATTTGATCGAGCTGCTGAAAAGTCCCTGGCGAATTATTCGTTTTACATGGGCGCCACTAATGAAAACATAAAGTCCCTATTGGATATTGACAAAAAATCAATTTGTGGCATCAAAATATTTATGGGATCATCAACCGGGAATATGCTTGTTGATGACAGAAAGACCCTTGAACGCATTTTTGCAGAGGCCGGAACACTGATTACAACTCATTGCGAAGATGAAGCAACCATTCAGCGCAACACCAGGGCATATCACGAAAAATATGGTGATAATATGCCAATAAAATTCCACCCTGAAATCCGGAGCCATGAGGCTTGTTACAAATCAAGTGCGCTGGCTGTTGAATTGGCGACCAAACATAATGCCCGGTTGCATATTCTGCACCTGAGCACCGGTAAAGAACTTGAATTATTCTCTGATAAGCCCTCTGACAGGCATAAACGGATTACAGCAGAAGTGTGCGTTCATCATCTTTGGTTTGACGATTCGCAATACGACACCCTGGGAACACGCATTAAATGGAACCCTGCTGTTAAATCAACTGATGACAGAGATGCCCTGAGGGTTGGCCTGAAAAAAAACAAACTTGATGTAATTGCTACGGACCATGCCCCCCATACATTGGAAGAAAAAAACAACAATTATTTTAATTCACCATCAGGTGGTCCGCTGGTGCAGCATTCACTATCAGCCATGCTCGAACTTGTAAAACAGGGAATATTTGAACTATCCTTTGTTGTTGAAAAAATGTGCCATGCCCCTGCAGAAATATTCCAGGTTGAAAAACGGGGATACATCCGGGAGGGATACTTTGCGGATTTGGTACTGGTTGATCTGAACAACCCCTGGGAAGTAACAAAAGATAACATATTATATAAATGCGGTTGGTCGCCTTTTGAGGGGGAACAATTCAGTGCTAAAGTAACCCATACATTCGTTAATGGGCATCTGGTATATGACAATGGGCATTTTGATGAATCGCAAAAAGGTCAAGCGCTCACATTCGATCGTTAATAAAAAATTAGTACCTATTTCTATATAAGAATAAAGCTATAAATAAAATGCGCTATCTGAATTACATCAGCGTTTTACTATTTTTCGTAAGCATGGGTTGCCAACCTGGAGCCAAGGAACCACCCCCTCCTCAAAAAAAACCGGGAGAGCTGCTTGTTGCCGACACCATTATTTATGATGTAATTGTAAGAAACACAAATCCGGAGGATAAATGGACTACAGAAACCCTAAAAAACCTAAATTTAGACCTTCTGTTGAATGAACTTTTCCAGGCAATATATAATCGCGAAGTAACAGCAATTGACTATTTTACTGAAAAACGCATCAGGCCGAATGAATTAAAAAATATGGAGCGCGACAGCATCATCATACGCAGTGAAATAGGCAAGGTTCAGTTTACAGAAATTTGGTTTTATCAACATGATTCCCTTAAACTCAGAAAAGAAGTACTCTCCGTTGTTCTTGGCCAGGAACTGTATGACCTTGACAACAATGTGCGCGGCTATAAGCCTGTATTTAAAATAGAATTAAATCCATCTTCGCCATAGTTTATTATCATTCCTCACGTGCATATTCCTTGTTTTTTATAATTTTGCCGTCCTTAATTAAACTCTTAATAAGAATAAATATTTATGCTTACAGTTGAAAAGATTGGTGGCACGTCCATGACAAAATTTGGTGATGTTTTAAACAATATCATTATTGGTAATCGAAAAAAAGAGGATTATTACAACCGAATCTTTGTTGTATCGGCCTATGGAGGGGTTACAAACTTGTTGCTGGAGCACAAAAAGACGGGTGAGTCAGGTATTTATAAGAAATTCGTAGATGGTGATGATTACAATACAGCCATGGACGAGCTTCTGAAAAAGCTTATCGAAATAAACCGAACATTTGCTGATATTAAACTCGATCAAAAGATTGCAAATGATTTTATAGTGGCACGAATGGCAGCTGCAAAAAACTACCTGAACAGCCTCGAAGATGTGCTGGCCACGGGATATATTATCAAACAGAACATTTTGCTGGCTGCACGGGAAATTTTATCAAGCATAGGTGAAGCCCATTCGGCATTCAATTCAGTTAATATTTTACAAAACCAAGGCATTAATGCCACTTTTGTAGATTTATGCGGTTTTAATGATTCGCAATACATCACCATTGATGAACGCATTCATAATTCCTTTACTGGTATGGACTTTTCTAAGACCCTTCCTGTAGTTACAGGCTATACCAAAGGAACCGAAGGGATTATGCGCGAATTTGACCGTGGATATACTGAGGTTACTTTTAGTAAAATTGCGGTTGAAGTTAATGCTGACGAAGCTGTTATTCACAAGGAATACCACCTGTCTTCGGCTGATCCGAATATCGTAGGGGTTGAAAACTCCATTCCTGTTGGACACACCAATTACAATGTTGCTGATCAATTGGCCGATTTAGGAATGGAGGCTATTCATCCAAAAGCGGCTAAGCCAATCGAAAAGGCAAAAATAAACATACGAATAAAAAATACTTTTGAGCCAGACCATCCGGGAACATTAATATCGAGAGATTATATCAGCGCAGAATCGAGGGTAGAAATGGTATCCGGTTCCGATGAGGTTGTGGCAATTGAAGTACATGATACCTCCATGGTTGGTGAGGTTGGTTTTGATCTGGGCATAATGGAAATCTTCAAGAAAAACAATGTGAGTTATATTCTAAAAGCCACCAGTGCCAATAGCATAACACAAGTTATTTGGGAAGAAGATCTGAACCCCGAATTAATTAAGGATCTGGATGCGAAATACGAAAAAGTGACTACCGAACCGGTAGCCATTGCCTGTATATTAGGCTCAAATATTGATAAGCCCCGGATATTGGCCCAGGCAGTACAAGCCTTTGCTGATAATGAAATCAATATTAAGAGCATTTCCCAATCCTTGCGTCAGGTGAATATCCAATTTATTTTTGACCGGAACCGTTACAGGGAGGTAATCCAACTTCTAAACAACACATTATGCGTAAGTAAATAATTAACCCGTTAAGGAACATCATTTTTTCTGATGTTTAATTAGAATAGAATTAAATTAGAGAACCGTTTTTCAAATATCTATAATTGCCAAAAAATGACGATAGTAATTCCAATGCCATGGAACCTGTCTGCCA
>CAZZBU010000216.1:0-4670 GCA_964652315.1 uncultured Bacteroidales bacterium | reverse complement strand
ACCTTTGGCCCTCGGCTTATGAATAACTGATTCATTATCTTCAATAAGACGCTTGTTAAATTAAAAAACGCCGAAAGGTATATTTTCATAATGTTGGCAACAATCTCAACTCTATGCCTTATGCCAAAAAGCTGATAGTTGATGGCTGATGGCTGATAGTTGATGGCTGATGGCTCATGGCTGATAGAACCACTTAACAATAAAGGATTTACCATTCACCGATGACTTTTCACCGTTTACTGATCACTGTTCACCGTTCACCGTTACCGTTCACCGATCACTGTTTAAGTATTTATACAATAGCTTCAACAACTCTTTTTTATCAATCGGTTTTGAAATAAAGTCGTCACATCCATGCTTTAACGCCAGTTGTTTGTCTGCCTCGGTTGAGTAGGCCGTCTGAGCGATAATGGGCAAATCCGGGAATTTTGCTTTTATTTTAACAGTTGCTTCGTGCCCGTTCATCAGTGGCATTTTTATGTCCATAAGGACCAAATCGATGGAGTTGTTTCCGAAGCACATATCAACAGCTTCCTGGCCATTTTTGGCATGAATAATTCTAAACCTGCTATCACTTTGCTCTTCAAAAAGAGCTTCGATATACAAATAGTTTACCTCCTCATCCTCTGCTACCAGAATGTTGATTGTATGATTCTTTTCTGTTTCAGAATTATCCAGCCCGTCTGAAAGGTGTTCGTCTACAGTTTGCACTGGTAGAAAAGGAAAAGAAACATAAAAGGTTGATCCTTTTCCTTTTTCAGATTCAAGCGTTATTTCTCCTCCCATCAACTCTACATTTTCTTTTGCGATGGACAACCCTATGCCAAGGCCACCAAAATTCCTGGATGAAGTATTTTCCTCCTGCACAAACCGCTGGAATATAGTTTCAAAGCTTTCAGTACCAATGCCAATTCCGGTATCCTTAACAAATAGAATTGTTTTTCCCGACTCGAGGTAATATCCAAATTCAATAAACCCATCGTTCGTGAACTTAAGGGAATTTTCAAGCAAATTACCCAGTATTTTGATAAGCTTTGACTTATCGGTTCTAATCATGCTGTTCGCATCAGGTAATTCTTTTTTCAGATACAGGGGTATTTTACGCTCCTTAGCCCTTAGATCGTAAATGGAAAAAAGCTCCATTAACAGGTCATTCAGGTAAAACTCTACAATTTCTGGCTTTACCTGTTTGGTTTCCAGTTGGGATATTTCCAGAATTTCATCAATAATGTGCAGAAGCTGATTGCAACTGTTGCTAACAATGTTAGCATAATATTGTCTTTTTTCGGGAGTAATATCCGGCTTAGCTAAAAACCCCGAAAAACCCATTATTCCATTCATGGGGGTCCGCACTTCGTGAGACATGTTATTTAAAAAAACCGTTTTTAACCGGTCACTTTCTTCTGCTTTTTCCTTGGCTGTAATCAATTCCTTAATCATTTTTTTCTTTTCAGTAACATCTTCTCTTACTGATACAAAATGCGTTATTTCGCCCTCCTTGTTTTTGATGGAGGAAATGACAGTACTGATCCAATACAGTTCCCCTACTTTATTTTTATTCAATAACTCACCTGTCCAAGTTTTCCCGGATAGTATGGTTTCCCACAATTCTTCATAGGTTTTATCCGGCATTTTTCCGGAATTTAACATATCCGGGGTTTTACCAATCACGTCATCAGCGGTGTAACCAGATATTTTAGTAAATGCTTTATTGATATATTCAATCTTCCCGTTCTTATTTGTTATGAGTACAGAGACCGGACTTTGTTCAACCGAATGGCCCAGTAAGCTGATTAAGTGTTCGTTTTTCTTTTTCTCTGTAATATCGTATATAATGGAATGCAGGTATTCTTTCCCTAAAATGGGAACCTTACTACTGAACACCTCAATATCTACAATGGTTCCGTCCTTTTTTCTGTGTTTAAATTCAAAATGAAAGTTTCGTGTTGATTTTGCCTCCTCCATTTTAATTTTAAGCATTTCCTTGTCCAGCATATTAATATCTCCAATTTGCATTGATTGTAGTTCATCTTTCGTCCACCCATAGTAATTTGAAGCGGCCTCGTTTGCTTCAACAATTCGAAGGGTCTCAGGATCGATTATAAACTGTACTACCGACTGATTTTCAAAAAGACTGCGGAATTTCTCTTCACTTTCACGAATAATATTTTGGGATTCGAACAACTCTTCGTTCGTTTGACGCAATTCTTCATTTAATGCCTCACATTCCTGATTTTGCCGGATAATTTCCTCTTCAATTTTTTTTTGTTTGGTAATTTCCTGATGCGTGCCATACATCCACAGGGGTTTGCCATCGTCGGTCCATGAAACAACCTTACCCCGATCGAGTACCCAAATCCAATCACCGTTTTTATGTTTCATGCGGCTCTCGAAATGATAATAATCCAATTCGCCTCTAAAATGTTTTTGCAACAACACATTGCTTTTCTTTAAATCTTCGGGGTGCACATATTTAGTCCAGGTATCAACAGAAAGGGGCGACAGTTCTTCCAGGGTATACCCAATAATGCCAGCCCATTTATCATTGTAAACAGTTTCACCGGTCTGCACATTCCATTCCCACGTACCCACATTGGTGCCTTCGAGGATATTGGTAAGGCGTTCTTTTTGCGAATTCAGCTCTTGCTGGTTATTTTTGCGTTCGGTAATATCCATAATAATGCCATGCCAGAGGGTGCTGCCATCCTCAAGCAATTCAGGTTGCGCATGACAATAGCGCCAACGGAGGCCTTGCTTAGGTAGGATTACACGAAATTCGCTTTCGTATGTTGTTTGATTTTTGGCTGATTCATTTATTGTTTCTACAATGTAGTCATAATCATCCGGATGAATTCGGGTAAACACCGGCGAAGCATCCTCACGGACTTCTTCAGGCGTTACCTCGTAAATGGTATACATGCCCGGGCTTGAAAACGGAAATGCTGATGAGCCATCAGGGTAAAGCCGGTACTGATAAACCACCCCGGGTACCTGAGCAGTAAGATTATTTAAAAGAGCATAACTATCATACAATTCTTGTTGGGAACGCTGACGTTCAGTTATATCACGAACAAGTGACAGCAACAGCCTCTTACCACCGTATTCTACTCTAGATGCGGCGATTTCGACAGGGTAAACTGTACCATCTTTACGTTGATGGTCAACCAAAAAAAAAGAAGGCTGTCCAAAATCTTTTGCCTTCCAAATCTTCAATGCTTCCTCTCTGGATGGATTAGTTGAATTAAGTGGATGAGCATCAAAAATGGTCATATTGGTTAATTCTTCATACGTATATCCCGATTGCTCACAGGCTGCAGGATTTACATCTAGTATTTTCCCGGTAAAATCATGGATATAAATTCCATCCATGGATTGATTGAAAAGTGCACGGTACTTTTCTTCATTTTCTAATAGTATCTGCTGCGCCTGTTTTTGTTTGCTAATATCGATGGCCATCCCAAAAAATGTATCGGCAGCACCATCGGTCTTTCTTGTACATGCAACAGACAGGTCAACCCAGAGGGTGCTGCCATCTTTAGTAATAAATCGTTTTTCAAGCCGGTAATCGTCTCGTTTTTTTGCCAGAATTTCATGGAATAATGCTATTTCCTTTTCTGCATCTTCAGCATGGGTAAAGTCAGCAAAATTCATCGAAAGAATCTCTTCTTTGGTATATCCCAACATATCAATAAACCTGGTATTGGCTTCGATAATCTTACCATTTTGGTCGCTTAGTGCTATTCCTGTATTTGAATGGTCATAAATTTGTTCAAAACTTTGTTGAATGCTATCAGCGTGCTTACGTGCAATTGATAAATCTTTCAGGGCTTTTTTCTTAGCCAGATTTTCCTGGTTAAGTTCTTCAATTTTATTGTTTAAAACAGATAATGTCTTCACATTTTCTAGTGCAATGGCTGTACTATCTGCTAATGATTGAATTATTTCAATTTCTTCAGGTGTAGCTTTGTACTTTTTTGCCCAATAAATACCAATCGCAGCAATAGGCTGTTTCTTTCGAACAGGAACCATTGCCAGGCTTTTTACAAAGGTGGGTTTATAAATGTCTGACGGTATCCTGATATCCTTGTAGATATCCTCAATGACAGCGGATTGCCGGTTTAACATAACCCAACCGCTAATGCAATCATCTAAAGGGAAACGTTTCCCTTTCCATAATGGGCTGATTGCATCTTCATCTACATAAAAACATTGGTCATTTTCCTTTATAACAAACGTAGCTCCATCAGCTCCTGATATTTTTCGTGCAGTTTTTTTAACAACATCCTGTATTTGCTCCAGACTTTTTGCTAATGAAAGATCCTGGATAGCATGGATTAAAATATTACACCGTTTATTTGATTTTGAATCCCAAGCCATTTTGATAAAATTGAACCCTTTAAACGAAGCATTATACTTTTAGATTTAAAAGTAATATAATTTGTCGCCAATTCAAAGCTACCAGAGCATTCCTAAAGTATTTCTACTAATAATTTTCGGGTTGTTTTATGTTTTTTATGGAATAAAATCAATAAACTGTTTGCCCTTTCACCGTCACCTTCATAACGGATTTACCGATCACTTTTCACCGTTTACTGATCACTGTTCTACTACTCACCATCCCTTATCAACCTTTTTCATACTAAATATAGTAGACATACGAAATATCGTAG
>CAZZBU010000215.1:0-4681 GCA_964652315.1 uncultured Bacteroidales bacterium | reverse complement strand
TGAAAAAACGCTCATGGGTGAAGCCTCTATCAATTATATCAACAACAGTCCGGACACCCTGTATTTTGTGGTAATCAGGCTGCATCAGGATATGTATAAAAAGGGAGCAGCCCGCGACCGTGAACTTCATGTGGATGACGTTACCAGTGGTGTTGACATTCAACAGGTAAAACTTAACAACGAAATCATGGATCTGAACAATCGTTCCAAAGCCGGCCGGTTAGGCACCAATCTTTATATACGGATAAACCAGGGGCTCGCTCCCCAGGCATCCATTGATTTAAAAATCGACTGGTCCTTTGAAATTCCGGATAAAACCCTTATCCGCATGGGAGCCCTCAGTGCATCCACTATGTTCATCGCCTACTGGTATCCTCAGATTTCAATATATGATGACATTGATGGCTGGGACAGGTTTAATTACGGCAGCCGGCAGGAATTCTACCAGCAAGATGCAGATTTTGAGGTTTCCTTAACCCTGCCTGCATCCTATGCCGTATGGGCCACAGGTGAGCTGAAAAACGGTAAGAAAATGTATACCGCTGAGGTTGTTAACCGCCTCGAAGAAGTAATGAAAACCGACAGCGTTATCCGTATTTTTGATACTCCAGCAGATGGATTAAAAAAACAAAACGGAGAGGTAACCTGGAAATTTGAAGCATCGAATGTGCCTGATTTTGCATTCGCCCTAAGCAACGAAAATGTCTGGGATGCCGGCAGTGTTTTGGTTGACTCTGCATCAGAGCGAAGGGTATCCGTGCACTCGGTCTATAACCCCGAAGCTGCATCAACATTCAGCCTGGTCACCTATTATCAGCAGCTATCCATGCAATTTTTTAATTACAAAATTCCCGGGATTGAATATCCATATCCCCATTTTACTACTTTTCTGGGACTAAAGGGAGGGGGAATGGAATTTCCCATGATGGCCAATAACGGGGAATACACCCAAGGGGATTCGCTGGCCAATGCTACTAGAACAATTGAAGTTACCGCCCATGAGCTGGCACACACGTATTTTCCTTTCCTGGTTGGGGTGAATGAACGCAAAAACACCTGGATGGAAGAAGGATGGGCCACTCTGTTGGGAGAAATAGCCACCGGGTTTATTCAAAATGAAATTGGGATACCTGAACAATACTCAATGGAACAGCAATATGTCAGCCGGTTTGCCGGCACCGAGGGTTCCATCATGTCTGTTCCGCCAATGGTCCCATCCATCCTTGTCAGGGAAGCTTCCAGTCATTTTCACGTATCGTACTTCAAGGCATATTTTGCTTACATTGCATTAAACAACGTCCTTGGTGATTCGCTCTTTTTAGACTGCTTGCAGCAATATATCCATCAATGGAAAGGAAAAAATCCAACACCCTATGATTTCTTTTATAGTTTTAATACTACTTCTGGGCGCAACCTGAATTGGTTCTGGAAATCATGGTTCTTTGAATTCGGATTTCCTGATTTGTCGGTTACTGAACCGGTTGAGAATAAAATAACCGTATGGAATAAAGGTGGGTTGCCCATTTCATTTGAAATTCGGTTAAAGTATATTGATGGAACGCAGGAGTTCATTCCGGTCTCAATCAATGCCTGGGAAAACAACATGGAGCAATTCAACACTGACATTCCTTCGGGTAAAGAAGTGGAATCTGTACTCATCCTTCCGGGATCGGTTCCTGATGTAAACTCCGTTAACAACATGTGGCCGGCGCAATAGAATGCTTTTTAAGCAACTGGATGTCAGCAGGAAATTATATTGGTTTTTCATCCAGGGCTAAAAAGTATAAACCTATGTTTTTTCACCACTAAAACATCATGCAGAAACATGGCAACGAAGTTATTTAATCAGGCTAAATGTTCTTAAATAAGAAGTGGTTTTATTTAAGTAATCAAAAATGCATGTATATTAGCAGGCAAAACAAATTGATTGCCTTATGCGCCTTTTTTTGGGTTACTCTTTTTTGTATCTAATTATGATGAGTTCATGTTCTACTCCTTCAAACGTCGACACTATATTTTACAACGGCATTATTTATACCGTCAGTGATTCTTTTGATGTTGTTGAAGCTATGGCTGTCAAAGACGGAAAGGTAGTTTCAACCGGAACGTTGGAATCGCTGCAGACCATTTATGTTGCAAGTAAAAAAGTAGATTTACAAGGTTCTTTTGTATATCCTGGATTTTACGATGCCCATTGTCATTTTTTGGGCTATGGCCTCGGCTTGCAGGAAGCTGATTTGGTGGGCGCCACCTCATTCGAAGAAGTAATTCAACGGTTAAACCAGCACCAGGAAAAACATTCCCCTACCTGGCTCATTGGGCGTGGGTGGGACCAAAACGACTGGCCTGAAAAAGCCTTTCCTACAAATGAACTCCTTGATCAGGCCTTTCCGGATGTTCCTGTTTACCTTACCCGCATTGACGGACACGCAGCAGTAGCCAATTCAAAGGCCCTGGAAATTGCCGGCATCACTTCTGAGACACAAATTCAGGGTGGGGAAATAAAAACCGGAACAGATGGTCAACCTACCGGTGTATTGGTTGACAATGCCATGCAACTTGTGGAAAAAAGCATTCCTGTAAAAAATACGGATAGCAAACGGCAGGCTTTAATTGATGCCCAACAAAATTGTTTTAACGTTGGATTAACATCCGTGGCCGATGCCGGGCTATCTGCCGAAGAAGTAAAACTTATCCAATCCATGCATGATGATGGAACGCTTTTAATGCGCATCAATGCCTGGCTTAACCCATCTGAAGAGAACATAGAAACATTTGTTAAAAAAGGTGTGCTGCAAACCGAAAAGCTAACGGTATCGGCCATAAAGTTATATGCAGATGGGGCATTGGGCTCACGGGGGGCATTAATGCTTGAACCTTACACGGATGATCCCAATAACACAGGACTGATGATGCAGCCCGTGGATTATTATCACAAATGGGCCCGCATTGCTTATGAAAATGGGTACCAGTTGGCCACGCATTGCATTGGTGATTCTGCAAACAGGCTTATACTAAAAGTATATGGTGAGTTTTTACAGGAAAAAAACGACCGCCGCTGGCGCATTGAGCATGCACAGGTTGTTCATCCGGATGATGTTAGCCTGTTTTCAAAATACTCCGTTGTGCCCAGTGTACAACCAACACATGCCACTTCAGACATGTACTGGGCTGATGAGCGACTGGGAGCTGACCGGTTAAAAACCGGGTACATATATCAGGAGTTATTGCAACAAAACGGCTGGTTGCCTAATGGAAGCGATTTCCCGGTGGAATCCATCAATCCCCTTCCAGGGTTTTACGCTGCAGTTACAAGGCAGGATGTAGAAGGATATCCTGAAGGAGGGTTTCAACCTGAAAATGCCCTGACCCGTGAACAGGCCTTACGGGCCATGACCATTTGGGCAGCAAAAGCTGGTTTTGAAGAACATTTGAAGGGAAGCCTGGAACCGGGTAAGGTAGCGGACTTTGTAATTCTGGATGAAGACATCATGAAGGTAGATATCCAAACTATTCCTAAAATAAAAGTCAGGGAAACCTATATTGATGGGGTTTCCGTGGCCTCAAATCAATAGTTTTATTAGCCTGAAAGATAGGTATAGCCGTCGTATAAAAAAATGACGGCAAAAAGGAGTAGCAATACCCCCAGAAATTTCATAATCAAAACATAGTACCTGTCGTTTATGAATGCTTTGGAGTGGCCGGCCAGCAGAGCAAGAATAACCTTTGAGCCAATCAGCAAGAGGTAAAAAGAAACAAAAAACAGCACGATGGCCATATTGTTATCATCACCTGCCTTAATAATATATGGCATCCCAATGGTTGCCCAGAAAAGGTAAGGATGTGGATTTAAAAAATTGGCCAGGATGCCTTTTTTCAGGGAGCCGGCCTGTTTTTCATCCGGATTTATTTCCAGGGGTTTCGTGTTGAACGACTCATACCCCAGCCAGGCAATATAAACAGCTCCAACGAATGAAATAATACCCAATACGGTATCAAATGCGGCCAGCTTACTAAAAACAAAATACGTTAGCAGGATAATTGGCAAATCGGTAATCAGCGGAGAAATGGCCACCTTGATTCCTTCAGCGCGGTTATGTTTTATGGTCTGGGTAAGCAGGACGGTGAGTAAAGGTCCGGGAGCTATTCCGGCTGTCAGGCCCAGCAGCGTCCCGGCAAGAAGGTAATGCAAGGCATCAGGAGACATAATTGAAATTTAAATTAAATATTTGTATGTAAATATAATTTAAATGATTATCCGGGTTTATACCAAAACTATGTTTGCCACGAACCTGCCCGCCGCAGGCTGGTGCACGAATAATAAGAATCAAATCGGAAGTACCTCTGAATAATTTTTTATTGGATATTGTGGTGTCTAATTATTTAATTATAAATTATTTATGAACACTAATTTCGAATGACTTTGTCATTCGTTTCGTGGCTATTAAATGTTAATATGCCCTGGAATTTGTGATTTCTATCAATAGGTATCTTAGCGGACAATCATTTGATTTCTTCTTTGAGTATCTGTAATCATTTTTTTATTCTTTACGCAAATTTATCAAAATTAAATCATTAATCCGAATATCATTGAATCGAGCTATTGTTCAGCATGTGTTACAACGATTGGCGGGTCGAGTAGGAAAGGGGAATTTCACCCCGAGCCTCTCACAGAACCGGA
>CAZZBU010000214.1:0-4876 GCA_964652315.1 uncultured Bacteroidales bacterium | reverse complement strand
ATGAAACGGAAAAGAAAAAATTTTAGTAAACCCATCATCCTGTCTGCCCTTTTTTTGTTATCAGTGTTTTTGTTTTTTACTCCTGAGAAAGCAAGTGCTGAGGGTAAAATCTTTTTTTCATCCTCAGAAGAGTTCTTGAAAATGACATCAGAAAACCTGATGGAAAATGATTTTACCTTAAGCGATAATCTTTTTGTAGCCGTTCACCTTGGAAAGCCTCTTAAGGATTACTACGATCAACACAATTACGTTTATCGGTTCGATGATGCCAGATACGATTATAATTATGCTATCCGCATTTTTGTTGATGGTGATCTGAAGGCTCGGTGGTTATATGAAATGCCACCCGAACCATTTGAAAGGCAGCAATCTTTGCATTTTGCATTGGCAACAAAATCTAAAGAACTTAAAAGGGAATTCAGTACAGCAGTAAATAACTGGGTAAGTATTGTTTCCGGGTTGGAACCCGGAGAACATAACGTTAAATTTGATATAATTCCCCTGAATATGGAGCTTGTTGGTGAAGATTTGCCTGTACTGGCATCCGGAGAATTTACACTGGACATAGACGAGAATAAAAAGCAGGCCTTTGTTAAGGAGGCACCCACTGATCTACCACTGGTAACCATGATAGCCCCTGAAATTGAACGAAAAATTGTTGAAGCCAGCACCATTGTTGATAACTCAGCACCTGCAAGGGCTTTTATAACAGATGTGAGTGGTGACTGGACTTATGTGAAAGACGAAAATGGCAATATTCTGTACCGGCATCTGGTTGCTTCAGTGCTTTATAAGGAACGAGACGGTGACTGCCGGATTCGTTCAGCCTGGTATATGCAGGAGCATCAGGGTTATGATAACTGGGGTCCCATGGAATGGTCAAAGCCGGCTGAAGGATATCATAATTACGAAGTGCCTTGTGATATACTTGGAGAAGAAGAAGAATAAGGCGATAAACAATTAATAGTTCAATTCGCTTATATAATCTGCCTTGGGGGTATTTTCCGGTACAAGTTCAGACATCGAAAAATAGCTTGCATCAGGGTAATAGATAAACAGGCAACTTCCTTCTTTTATGGTATTAATCAAGTCCTTGTTAACGGTGGTTGATACGGCAGGACAACCGAGGCTTCTTCCCAGCCGTCCGTATGTTGAAATAAAGTTTTGATTTACATACTGAGCACCATGCATGACTATGGCTCGGGACCTGGCTTTATCGTTAATCCCCGGTTCAAGGCCATCGAGTCGCAGCGACAACCCATGCTTACCATAATAAGGTTCGGCAGTAGCAAAAAATCCAATGCTGCTTTGATGTGATCCGGTTGTATTTGAAAAATGCCGGGCATATTCGTTGCCGGTATTTTTTCCGTGAGCAACCAACTCATGATATAACACTTTCATGGAATCAAGATCAATCACCCACAGTCTTTTTTCGTTTGATGAGGCAGTAAAATCTATGAGTGTGAGGTAATTTTTATTTTTGATTAGATTTTTTTCCGTAAGGTTGTTATACCCTGCCAGTCCTTTATAAAACAATTCAAAATCAGGAATTTTCCCATTAGGTTTCAATGAATTATAGAGATCGTAAATATGTTGTTGCTCTGCTGATATGTCATTACTATTTTTTGTATCCGTAACCGGATTAGCTGGACTCGACCATAATATAAACAGACTAAGAAAGATTGTATACATAGTTATTTTCTTTTTTTTTTTTTTTACGAAAGTAATAGAACGAATGTTTAATCAATATATTTCTTCCATGAAATTATTTTTTTTAAACAAATTGATTTTTTAAAGGTTTTACATATCTTTAAAAAATGACAAAAAAGACTATTTTTTCTACAGGGATCTCATTCAGTGATTATTATAAATCGCTTAACAAGAGTTTTTTACAGATTTTTAAGAAGCATCACATGCTTCATTATCCGTTTTTCAGGGAACATGGTGAATCATTGGAAAAGAGGCAGCAGAATTTAACAGATTTTTGTGCGTCCAATTTAAGTGTTGCCCCCCACCATACCGTGCTTGATGTAGGCTGTGGCAATGGTGTGCAGTCCCTTTATCTGGCGGATAAACTCAGGCCAAAAAAAATGATGGCTATAGATATTAATGAGGATAATGTGTTACTGGCCCAGAGCATTAACACCAATGGCGTGAGGTTCAATGTAGATAATGCAGAAAAGCTATCATCCATTGAAAACCAGTCGGTTGACGTACTGTTGTGTGTCGAAAGTGCCTTTCATTATCCTGATAAAGCATCGTTTCTTGCTCAGGTAAACCGTGTATTAAAACCAAATGGTGTTTTTCTTATTGCTGATATTCTTTCAAAATCGTATAAAAACCGTTGGATCATTGGAAAGTGGAAACGGAAAATGTATTACTACCACTGGACGGAAGAGGATTACAACCGTGAATTTCGTGAAAACGGATTAGTTATAGATAAACAAACGAACATTACATCAGAGGTCATAAAGGGTTATCATGGTTATGAGGCCTGGATTAAAAGCAGCCAGTGCAAAAACTATCTGCAATTTTTAATCATGAGGGCTTTTATTTCCATTCAGGTGCTCCTTAATGTGTATTTATTAAAGAAACGCCGGCACTACATGGTTTTCAGAGGCACAAAAACTCTGGTTTAATCCTCTTTCTTTTTAAAGATTTTTTCGATTAATCTCCTGATATCCAGCTTTCCATCTCGCTTAAGAATTTTAAAAATCTTATCCGGGTTTTCTTCGCTGTAATCTTCGCACTCAATTCCGTCTGTAATTTCCGGAGGGATATCAAAGGTTGAATATTTCATCTGTTGGTATTTGGGGTCGGCGTATACCTGTTGCATAAACCGTCCAAAAACTGGCATGGCAGAGTGTGACCCCTGTCCAAGGTGGAGGCTGCGGAAACGTATCATTGGGCTTTCACCGCCTACCCAGGCTCCGGCTACCAAATCGGGTGTTATTCCGATAAACCAGCCGTCGCTTTGGTTTTGGGTTGTTCCGGTTTTCCCTGCAATATCGGTTTGTAAGTGGTATTGTGATCGCAGGCCAGCCGCCGTGCCTTGGTTTACCACATTCCGCATCAGATGTACCATCATCTGGGTATTTTCCATTGAGGCTACCTGATGTTTTATCGCCGGGCGTGAATTATTGTATAGCACATTGCCTTCTTTATCCTCAATACGTAGAATGTATACCGGGTCAACGTAACTCCCGTTATTTGAAAAGAGGGTATATCCTCTGACCATTTCCAGTAAGGATACCTCACTTGTACCAAGCGCTAGTGACGGAACATGCGGTAAATCAGAAGTTATGCCAGCCCTTGATGCCAGGTTAATCACCTCGTTTATGCCTGTTTTCATCAGCAGATTAACGCTTACGGTATTTACTGAATGGGTCAATGCGCCTTTCACGGAATAATAACCGCCATAATCCCTGTCGGCATTTCGGGGTACCCAGTTGTCATAGTCTTCATATACCACACTGTCATTTGGGATGAAATCGCAGGGTTTTATGCCGGCTTCAAGGGCTGATAAATAAACAAAAGGCTTAAAGACGGATCCGGTTTGCCTCCGGGCCATTACATGATCATATTTAAAAAACTGATGGTTTATCCCGCCTACCCAGGCTTTGATATATCCCGTTGATGGTTCCATGGCTATAAATCCTGCTTGCAGCATTTTCAGGTGGTGCCTGGCTGAATCCAAAGGTGAGATCAAGGTGTCCTTTATGCCGTTCCAGGTAAATAGCTTAGTGCGTTTTTTTGTGTTTAATACTTTTTGCGTATGTTCACTGTAAGGCTCGGCAAGTAGCTGAGGATAGTTTTTATTGATTTGCATGTTTTGGATAACCAAATCGTTGGAGTTTCCCCAGGGCATCCTTGTGGCCCAATGATTGTCAAATAGCATTTGCAGGTAAGCCAGATGTTTGTGAACAGCATTGTCAGCATACGCCTGCATCCGCGAATCAATGGTGGTGTAAATTCTTAGTCCGTCTGTGTGGAGGTTGAATTTTTTTCCATCAACATCAGGATTTGCTTCAAGCCATTTATCTATTTCTTTTTTCAAAAAGGCCCTGAAATAAGGGGCTATTCCAGAATAGTGGGTTAGCGGATAATAATTGAGGGTAATTGGCAGGCGCATAATCGAGTCGGCATATTGCGGCTCAAGGTATCCGTATTTTTTCATTTGCCCCAGCACTACATTCCTTCGTAACATGGAACGTGAATAACTGGTGTTTGGGTTGTAAATGCCTGTGCCTTTGAGGAGCCCAACCAATACTGCCGATTCGAGCAGGGTTAATTCATTCGGCTGTTTATGAAAATACCTCATTGCAGCGGTTTTTAATCCGTATGTGTTTTCACCAAAAGAAACCGTATTAAGGTAAAGTTCAATGATTTGTTCCTTGTTATATAACTTTTCCAGTCTCCGGGCAATGATCATTTCCTTTATCTTTGCCACAGGCAGGGATAAAATGCCAAAATCTTCCCTGGGGTATAAATTTTTCGCTAATTGTTGGGTAAGTGTACTGCCACCCCCGGAATCATCGTTTCCCAGTAATACAGATTTTATTGCTACCCGGCCTAAACTGCGGATATCGATGCCACTATGGCTGTGAAACCGGATATCTTCTGTTGCAATAAGTGCATCGACAAACTCTGGTGGAATGCTTTCATACCGTATGTCTGAGCGGTTTTGCAGGTAATACCTGCCCATTAGCACACCGTCGGCTGAATAAACCTCGGATGCCTGGGGATGATGGATCTTTTTGAGTTGTTCTTTTTGAGGCAGCCGGCCAAATGCACCAAAATGCACCATGGCAAAAAATATAACTGCCATAGAAAAAATGCCCCCACCAGCAATGAACATTATCTTGATAAGCAGTTT
>CAZZBU010000213.1:0-4917 GCA_964652315.1 uncultured Bacteroidales bacterium | reverse complement strand
AATCAATGTCTATAAATCAAGTTAATTTCAGATAATTCTTGTCCAATTTGATGAATTCCAAATAAAATCTTTTCAGTCTGTTTTTCGGATGGTTTTTTATGTCCTTGAACATATTGAGATAATAATGTTGGGTTCATTCCAATTTTATCAGCCAAAAATCGAGAGTTTAAAACTTTATAATATTGAAAGAATTGTTTGAAGTCAATCTCAAATTTTAAATTATCGTGATTTATCTTAATTTTTTCGTCTTCAAAATATAAATTCGAAGCCTCAAAAGCATTATCAATCAGTTCGGGTATAGTTCGGCCAGTTGTGAAAATTGGATAGTCATTACTATATGCAGAAAATCCTGTATCGGTTTTCTCAACTATTATTGGAATTTTTCTTTTTAATGTTTTCATAATCATCCCATTTTAATCTATCATTATCTTAGTCCTGCATCTTTTAAAATCTTTTTCTCAAGACCTTTACCAACTTCCTGGCTACCATGGTTAGGAAATATTATCAATCCAGGTTTTTTATCATGTTTCATTTTCACATGGGAACCTTTCTGTGAAATAGGATACCATCCATCTTTAATCAGAAGTCTGTAAAGTTCAGAACATTTCATTTAATCAAATCATATTTTTTTATGTCCAAAGGTAAATAATTATTTACTTTTATCAAAATCAGCTTAATGTTTGCAGGATGTTTACGAGCATTACTTACAACGAATGGGCGTAGCCACTGTAAGGGGTTTTCAAGAAGTGTGTTTTTTGTGTGCACGATGTTTCTATCACCTGTCATCTTATCTTATTAATTCATCAGCCCCTATTGTGGAAGACGCCATGTTACCGCCTGGCATTCAATATATTTTTAATCCAGGAATTCTTTCAAAATGTTTTTTATTTAAAGTTGCTATCGGTATTTCATGTGATAATGAGGTAGCACCTATTAATAAATCAGCTAAATCGATTAGCTTATTCTTTGATTTTAATTCTCTGTATACTGAAATTGCAGTTTCTGAGCAGATTTTATCAAACGGTAAGACTATAAGATTCTCACAAAGGGTTTCCCAGTATTCCTGATGCAGTCTATTATTTCCTATTCCAACCTCATAATGAGTAATCGATGAAATTGCTAATTCAGGATTTTCTTGAGCAATTTTGTAAAATAGTGTTTTTGATTTATCCTTTTTTCTAAATAATTCAATTAGTATGGAGGTATCCAAAAGTATCACGCTATTCTGGAGTTATTGAGATGATCTCTAGCTTCTTGAAATTCTGAATTTTCAGATTCTGTCCAAGTCGGAGCTTTTAATAATAATTCCTGAATCGAATTACTTTTAGTCTTTTTTCTTCTATTAGAAACTTCAGATTGTAAGGTTGACGCAAGTTTCTCAATGTCCTTTTCAGGTAATTGATGAACTAAATTCAATATCTGTTTATATTCTAGATTAATCCTTATTTCCATAATTCACAATTAATAACTCAAAGATACAAAAATCTATTGTGATTAATTCTGTCTCTGTTTTCTATGGTTGTTTCTCATGAAATTTCATTTTTATTATCAATTAAAATTCTGGCATCGTCAAATGTATCCAGGGCTCGGGAGTATCTATAGTCAATTAAATCTTTTTTGATTCCGGTCATTTGATTTTTATTCCTTCTTTTTCTATGTTCTCATATAATGGAGTAATCCTATGTTTATGGTTCCAATCGTTTTTGGAATAAATCAAGGGAGTGAATATTTCTCCGGTTTCAAGCTCTAGTTCATAAAAATCATCCATTAATTTAGTTTCTATATCAATAGATATAATTTCTCGGTTTAGCAAAATTTAAATATCTCAATCTGATAGCTTTCTTGAGTCTTCCCGTGCACGAGAGCCAAATAAATAAATCTCAGAATCCGGATAATTCTTGTTCGCTGTGCTGATAATTTTATCTATTATTTTCTCTCTCTTTGTCATAATCCAAATCTAATGAGTTTAATCATTTAGTATCCTGGATTTTTCTTATGCTTGGCGGTAACCTACGGGCGTAGCCACT
Organism: uncultured Bacteroidales bacterium; assembly: GCA_964652315.1. Taxonomy (GTDB): domain Bacteria; phylum Bacteroidota; class Bacteroidia; order Bacteroidales; family JAAAOM01; genus CAZZBU01. The sequence continues at coordinate 2,890 of CAZZBU010000213.1, read as the reverse complement.
GTAAGGATTTTCAAGCAGTATGTTTTTTGAGTGCACGATGTTTCCTTTACCTGTCATCTTTCTTAAAAATTCATCAGCCCTTATTGTGGCTGACGCCATGTGTGTGCCCTGCATGAGCAGCAGTACACCATTCCGCAAGTTTTGAATAAATCTGAAAAATGCAAATTTATTCTGAGTTAAACAAGCGGGATGAGTGGAATTTTTATCCAGAGAGTGAAAGTCTCTTACAGGCTTGTTGGAATCTTACATTAGCATACGAAAATGTTTTGCGTTTGGGCCACCCCCATGAAAGTGTAAGCCTGTTAGTAAGCCGCAAGCTGGTATAGAGCAATCTATGCAGTGACCCGGAGCGAAGCGGAGAGCATGACCGAAGGGAATAACGAAGCGGAACTACAAAAGCTGGTACTGACGAACAGGAATTACAGGGGTGGTATACCCTGTAAGGCGTATACGAGGCCATATGAGGAGGGTAAGGTAACACATCATACCAAAGCCCACAATCAACAATCCTCCTATGGTAGATACGACAGGCATTGGTGGAAGGATAAAGCTCTTACCAGGGGAGGACTTGGAATAGATTAGGTTTCTATGAGCCAAGTAGTCAGCAGAATCATAGTAGGCGAGGATACCACCGCTGTAACGGTATTAACCGAAAGAATAGACCTTGCAGCTTACGCTCGAGTAAGTGGGCAGCTATTCCGACACAAGAAGTTGCACGCCGAAGGAGGAACGGTAAACGTTTTAAACAAATGCAAAGCGAGTTGTGTGAGGTATTGTGCGATAGCAAGCGCGCAACAACGGTTACATAAGGTTGAAACAGGTTAAAAGACAGTTTAATTCATTACAAGAGATGAGTTTATTGAACCGTCCCGTCTGATTTAATCGTTTGTGTCTCATTTTTGTCCTCCTTTTTTAATTATTAATACTCATTATTTTTATCTGTTATTGTTAATGTTTCATGCTGTTGCCAGGTCTGCTCCAATGAACGCCAAAACCTCCATAACCGCATTGCTGTTTTTCCCGGCAAAACCACATTGGGGTTATGCCTGAATAGCGCACATGGAATTTACTCATAATTTATTGAATTACAGGTTAGGTTACAACTTATATGATATGTTGTTATCTGGTAAACGAGGGGCTTCATGTTTCCGGGCATGGGTATTTTTTATTGTGTGTACTAATTTAGTAAAAAGTCGAAAGCCAGGAGAAATATTTGTGGTAAAAAGTAAAAAACCTAACATGCTTTACTATTCAGATCAACATTTTCCAAATACACAAAACAGCATATCCGCTTCAGCATGAATCACACAAACACCTCCGGTTTATGTTCACCGAGTATGGAACTGGCCAGGGTTACGGCGTTGATGTTGAGGTGATCAATCCAGGTTGAAGCTTTTTGATTGGAAGGCTTGAGCCAGAAATCTTCAACTGTTTCTGATATAGGAAGGTAATCCTCCAGTTTTTGGAAGTTTAATCCTACCTTTTCCTGGTAGGCATGGCGTTGGCCGTACAATACATTCAAGCCCAGCGATAATCCGCACTCCCTGAATGGCAGCCTGCCACCGGCTGAATTGTTGGCGTAGTAATCTTCGTTATGGATCATTTGCAATCCTTTGATGCTGTCAGATAAGAGATACTTCGCTTCTGTGGTTGGTGTAAGACCTGCATCAGCCAGGTGCAGTGCGGCAGCACGGGCGGTGTTCAATAGTAAACTGCCTATGCCCAAAGGGTCGGAAGTGTACCACGTCATGCCCCGGCAGAGTTTTATAAACTTCTTTTCCAAAGGTTCCAGTGCTGTGGCATGGGAAGGCAATTCTTTTTTTGCTTTCAAAAGGCATAATAAACCCTCCAGCGGATCATGGGCACCCATGCTTCTTACAATGGGCCCGGTTAGCTCAGTGTTCATCTTCCAGTACATCCGCAGGGTATCACCTTCATTGCTTATAAATTTTTCACCTGCCTGTATGAGTTCTGCAGCCCATATTGCATATTTTTTATTATTGGTTTCCCTGTGCGCTGTCATCAAGGCATTAAACCACCTCGTGAGGTAATGGAAATATTGTCCGTCGCGTTCCCACTCCAGGTTTTCATCAAAGGGTTCGCCTTCTTTTCGTTCCGGTAGCTTTTTGCCAATCCGTAACCCACCCAATGTAGGATATTTTTCACCTTCCTCTTCGGGCAATCCGCTAATCCAGCCACTCCGGGGGTCGTCTTCATGAAATTTACCAAGGATGTGGTGCACCCTGTCAATCAGCGTTATAGCGTGCTGGTGGTATTCATCGTCGCTGAGAAGATGTTTCAGCGCAAAGCAGCTTTGCACAGCAAAGGCATCTGTCCATAAGTATCTGTTGTTAACATTGCCTGTGGAGGTTTTAATACCGGTCCGCACCAGAAAATCGTCCATGATTTTTTTTGCTTGTTGTATTTTTGCCGTTTTTTCCATAGAATTCTTTTTCTGTCAAATTAGCATTTCTATTGTCCTTATCAGGTGCTTATTCCTGCTGGCTTTGTCCGGTCATAGGTACAAACCTTACCGGTAATAATTCATGCTGGGTAAATTCATCCTCACCGGTTTTTTTAAGCAGCAAAAGTTTTTGGTATGAATCGCTCACAGGGCCCAGCAACAGGCCGCCTACCCTCAATTGTTTTTTTAATGGCCCCGGTATTTTGGGTGCGGCAGCCGTCAACATTATTTTATCGTAAGGTGCCTGCTCCTCCCAGCCCTGGTACCCATCTCCAAAACGTATATCTACATTGGTTACTCCGGCATGCAGCAGGTTTTTCTTTGCCAGGTTTGAAAGCCATTCAATGATTTCAACACTGTAAACCTGCTTGGCCATCTGTGCCAAAACTGCTGCATTATATCCACACCCGCTGCCAATTTCCAACA
>CAZZBU010000212.1:0-5021 GCA_964652315.1 uncultured Bacteroidales bacterium | reverse complement strand
GGGTGGGTCTCACCTTTGATAGTCAGGTTACCTTTAACCTCTGCTTCTCCGTTTTTAAAAGGTGTGCTGCTTGTAATCACCAGGGTAGAAACCGGGTAATCGGCTACACTGAAAAAATCATCTGATTTCAGGTGATCCACCAGTCTTTTATTCCGTTCAGGACTGGTAAGATCCACATTGTCTATAGTCAGCATATCCACTTCAAATGTACCACGGGTAATTTTGTTGTCTTCAACTGTAAACGAACCTTTTTTGATTTCAATATTTCCATAGTGTTCACCACTCACTTTTTTTCCTTTCCATTCAATGTTGGATTTTTTGGTATCCACTGTATAATTCTGTGCGTTGATGCTCATTGACCAGAACAGGACAAATGCCATTAATGTGTACTTTAGACTTTTCATAGCGCGTTAATTTAAAATTATTAATTAAAAAAATGTTATTTCTTTTGCATTTATTAATTTCTGCTAAATCCTTTTTCCGGTACTTCAAGTTTCAGAATATAGGCATCGGTTTTTGCCTTTAACTCAATAGGCTCTGAACCAGAAATACCCATTCCATCACGGGGATGCAGAATGGCATCGTTTATTTTCACCTCTCCTTCAATGACGAAAAAGTAGGTGCCATACATGTTTTTAGCAGGTGAGGACGTAAGCTTGTTTCCTGCTTTTAAAAATGTCCTGGATATCGTTGCATTTTGATTGATATGTAACCCGTCTTCGCCATTTGGACCAACCAAAAACTGCCATTTATCCTGGGCATCTTCAGCTTCAAAATATTTTTGATTGTAGCTGGGAGAAACGTTTTTCTTATCCGGATATATCCAGATTTGTAAAAAATTCACATCTTCATCCTTGCTGGCATTATATTCCGAATGAAATACTCCGGTACCTGCACTCATAATCTGAACTTCATTTTCTTTAATTACTTGTTCATGTCCTGACGAGTCTTTATGCTTAAGGGTCCCTTTAATGGGGATGGATATGATTTCCATGTTGTCATGAGGATGTTCTCCAAATCCCATGTTGGGTTTTACAACATCATCATTCAGCACGCGTAAGGCACCAAATCCTGTACGATGCGGGTCAAAATATTGTGCAAAACTGAATGTATGCCGTGTATCAAGCCAACCATAGTTGTGGTGCCCTCTTGTATTTGATCGATGGATTACCTGCTCCATTGTTTAACCTTTCTAATTAATTTTAAAACAAAATTAGATCAAAACAATGCATGCCTCAATGGACAAAACAGATAAAAAGATGTAAAAATCCTGAATTTATGATTTAGCCATATCAGTTTTGGTCCTGAAGTCGGAAAAAGACTGGCCTGTAGTATTTTTGAAGAACTTGCTGAAATGTGAGGGATCGTCGAAACCAAGTTCGTAGGCTATTTCTTTTGAGCTTAATTGGGTATGTATGCCAAGCCTTTTAGCCTCGAGCGTAATTCTTTCCTGGATAAAGGTTTTTGCAGTTTTACCAAGAATACTTTTAATCAGGTTATTGAGGTAATCCGGTGTGATGCTTAGTTCATCGGCATAATTGTTTACTTTGTGCCATGCTTTAAATTGACGTTCGACCAGTGCTTTAAAATCACCCAGAATTATTTTGCCGGATTGTAGTGTCTGGGTATTATTAGTTGGTGCAGTCACAGAGAACCGGTTGCATTCTATCAGAAATAGTTTAAGATAGGCACCCAGCATTTCTTCTTTGTAAGGATGATCGGAATAAAATGCATTTTTAATATTATTTGTAATTTCAGTCAATGTTTTAGTAGCATGGTCATCAATTTTAATTGGAGGCGTATCCGGCAAATCGGAAAACAACCCCAGGTTCCGGATAAAATCTGTGGAGATTTGATTTTGTACCAGAAATTCAGTGGTAAACATAATAACAATTCCCTCCGGGTTTGGAAAGGGAACAACCTGATGCACCTGTCCCGGGTTGACAAAAAAAATGATGCTGGGTTCTATGGGATATTCTACAAAATCAATGTAATGCAGGCCACAGGCTTTTTTTGCCCAGAGCACGGTATAATATTGATGCCTGTGCGGACGATCCGGTTTTCCCCTGGTACGCTTTTCAATCTCCTCCATGGTGCGGAAGGCAAAGTGAACAGGCTCATTGTTATGAGTAAGTTCAAGGGAAGGTATTTTTTCCTGGTTGCTTTCAAAAACCATAAGAAAAATTATTTAGCCTGAGCATTAAAATGATTATTTTTAAGCTCAAACAAATTACCGAAAGGCAAAGATATAGTATAATTATGATAAAAGGTGACCCTGAAAGGCGTTCAACCGACCTGTTTGAAAAAATGCAACAAAGGCGTTCAGTACGTAAGTTTATTACTGAAGCTGTTCCTGTGGAAGTAATAAAGAATGTTGTTTCTGTTGCTTTCTTCCTGTAGGGTATGCACATCCGTATTTTAAGGCACCACAATTGATCAAAAAGGCATTGGATGAGTATTTAATTTTGATGTGAAATTTTTTCTGAAAAAATAAAGGCTGGGTTTACCTGTTAACCGGGAGTTATGGAAAAAAATATTGTCCCTCAGCTAATATATATAGTTTTGGTATTTACAAATTCTTTGATGCCATGATGGGATAATTCGCGGCCAAATCCGGAACGTTTTGTTCCACCAAAAGGCAATCTTGGATCGGATTTTACAAGGGCGTTGACAAATACAGCCCCGTCTTCAATTTGAGCGCTTAGTTTTTTTGCTTTTTCACGATCTTCGGTAAAGATGGATACCCCCAGCCCAAATGTTGAATTATTTGCCAGTTCAATGGCTTCATCGGTATCGTTAGCTATGGTTACACTGAACACCGGCCCAAATGTTTCTTCATCAAAAGCAGGCATTCCGGGTTTTACATTTGTCAGAAGGGTTGCTTCATAAAAAGCATCGTGGCGCTTACCTCCGACTAAGAGGTTGGCACCCATGGCAACAGAATCGTTTACCTGTTTCTCCAGCGCTTTGGCCTGATCAATGGAGGCAAGCGGACCTATTTTAGTTTCCTCGTCCATAGGGTCGCCTGTTTTTAGGGTTGCCATTTTTTTTATGAGCCGGTTAATGTATTCTTCAGCAATGTTTTTATGGAGAATAAAGCGTTTGGCAGCAATGCAACTTTGTCCTACATTTTGCATGCGCGCCTGAATACCAATGTCAATGGCTTTATCCATATCGGCATCCTCAAGCACAATAAAAGGATTGCTCCCGCCAAGCTCAAGTACGGATTTCTTAATGTTTTTTGCTGCCTGTGATGCAACAATAGCCCCTGCTTTCTCGCTTCCCGTAAGTGAGACGGCTTTTACCGCACTGTGTTCCAGAATGGGTTCAATCTGTGAAGAGCTTACAGGCAGATTGATATATACATGGTCCGGAAGGCCTGCTTTCCTGAAAATGTCTTCAATTGTTGCAGCACATAATTGAATATTGGAAGCATGTTTTAGCAGGACGCTGTTACCTGCCATTAAGGTAGGTACAGCAAACCTGAACACCTGCCAGAACGGAAAATTCCAGGGCATAATTCCCAGTACTATTCCAAGTGGTTCGTAGCGTACAAAGCTTTCAGAAGCATCGGTTTCGATGCGTTCATCCTGCAGAAAGCGTTTGCCATTTTCAGCATAATATTCACATGCCCACGCACATTTTTTTGCTTCGGCAATTGATTCCTTAATTGGTTTTCCCATTTCCCGGGTTATGGTTGCAGCATATTCTTCTGCATTATCTTTAAGGAGTTTTGCAACATCGTTCAGGATGGAGGAACGGTTTTCATAGCCTTGTTTTTTCCATGTATGAAATGCCTTCTCAGCCTGAAGGATTTTGTACTGTGTTTCCTCCTTTGTGAACTCCTTATGTTCCTTTATTAATTCCTGAGTAAAGGGATTGATGCTCTTAAGCGCCATAGATTTAAAAAGATCAAGAATGTTTTACTTCTGGCTTACCTTTTTAATGAATTGTTGTTCAGCCTCTACTTTGTAGATTTTTTCTTTTAATGCTTCCAGGAATTGAGGCAGGTCTGATGGGTTTTGTGCTGTTATGAATGAATTATCCGAGACCATAGGGCTGTCAACCCAGAAGGCACCCTGTTCCAGAAATGCTTCTTTATAAAGCGGGGCCGATGTGAGCATATGTCCATTCAGATTTGGCAGCTCCAGAAGAATTCGGGCAGCTTGTGAAATTGCAGCAATGGGCTTCTTGGCTGCAAAAGCTTTATTCAGAAATTCCACAACCTCAATGCTCGATATCAGTTTATAAGCGCTGAAGGCACCACCAGGTATTACCAGGATGGGTATTTCATGAATTCTGGGGTTGCTCATTCTGTAAAACGAACGGATAAGAATTCCTTCTTCCTCATTGGCATATATTTCTTTGCGGAAATACTGCAGGGATTTTATTTGTTCTTTTTCCGGTGAAATGAGTATCGGTTTTATCTCATATTCATCAAAAAGGCGCATAATGCCTATAAATTGCTCATCGTTAAATCCGTTTGCCAACAGAATACCTGGTCTTACTTTCTTTGACTTAAAATGCATGGCTTACTCTTTTATTAATAATTAAGATTATATTATCTGTGAAAATTGTGCCAATTATTCCGGATTGTTTTGAAACAGGAATAACCTTCTGATTTTAAGCGGTTACTTGTTGTATCAGCAGCATAAAAGTGTAGATAAAAATTTACACCAATGTGATTTGCTGTACCATCAGGAGTAAGGAATCCCGAAATTATAGTTCTCTGACATCTAAAAAGCTACCACTTTCGTATTTTTTTACTGTTTCGAAGGCTTTTATCAAGGATGGAGCGGCTTTTGCCGGGGGAGGCATGTCATCTGTTCCTTTGAGGCTTTTAAGCTTTTGTACGACAGGAAATTTGTTGTCATCCGGAAGGGAGTATATATAATCCTGCATTTCCGTATCGATAATACCCGGAGCCAGGGCACAGAAATGTGTATCAGTATATTCTTTTGCGTACAGGTTTATCAGCATATTCAGGGTAGCTTTTGAAAGGGAATAAGCATTCCAACCCC
>CAZZBU010000211.1:2765-5040 GCA_964652315.1 uncultured Bacteroidales bacterium | reverse complement strand
TTGTTATTGTCATGGTGTATAATTTACGGGCTTCCCTCTTAATTTCCAGTTTGCTCCCCATTTCTGTGCTGATGGTATTCATCGCCATGCGGTATTTCGGTGTCGATGCAAATATTGTCGCCTTATCGGGTATTGCCATTGCCATCGGTACCATGATCGATTTGGGGGTGATACTGTCGGAAAATGTTATTAAACACACTGATGAAGCTCCGCCCGGGCAGAAACTGCTCACCACTATTTATAATGGTGCTTCAGAGGTATCCGGCGCAATATTAACGGCTGTATCCACAACCATTGTAAGCTTTATTCCGGTTTTCACCATGCAGGCAGCAGAGGGCAAGCTTTTCGGTCCGCTGGCCTGGACAAAAACCTTTGCATTGATAGCGGCCCTGTTAGTCTCGTTATTTATATTGCCTACCCTTGCCTATTGGTTTTTTGGATTAAAAATCAAAAGCAAAAAAACAGGATTGCGGGTTAATATCGTTTTGATTATCGTAGGACTGGCAGCATTAATTCCCGGTTTTATCTGGGCAGGCACTATCCTGGCGTTATATGGTGCTGCGGGAATAGTAAAAATGAAATATAATGATCCCAGCCGGGAAAACCCAAGATGGTATCATACCCTGTTAAGAAACATTGATCTGATACTTGTTGTATTTGGTGTTGTCTGGCTTCTGGGCAGGTACTGGCTTCCCCTGGGCCCGCAAAAAAGCCTGATATTAAATGTGCTCTTTGTGGCCCTGTTGGTGACAACAATATTAGGCATTTTCACCCTGTTGGAACGATATTACAAAAAGATTCTAACCTGGTGTCTGGATCATAAAACAGCTTTCCTGCTTATTCCATCTTTTGTTATTTTGCTGGGATTAAATATCTGGCTCGGCTTTAATACGGTATTTGGTTTTGTTGCCAAAGGCTTAGATGCCGTAGGATGGAACATCCGTACAACGAGTGTATATTCCGGACTGACACATGCTTTTCCGGGTATAGGCAAGGAGTTTATGCCTTCCCTTGATGAAGGTAGTTTTTTGCTTATGCCTACATCCATGCCTCATTCGGGCATGGAATACAATCGGAAAGTAGTCGGACAACTGGATATGTTGTTGACAAATATACCTGAAGTTGACCTTACAGTGGGTAAGCTCGGACGGGTTGAATCAGCACTTGACCCCGCCCCAATTTCCATGTATGAAAATGTAATTAACTATAAGCCGGAATATATCCTGAATGACAGGGGACACCGGGAGCGGTTCAAAGTTGATAAGGATGATCACTTCATACTGGTAAACGGAGATACCATCTCAAATGAAGCTGCCCTGGAAAAAAGAGTGACAGAAGAAGACCTGATTCAGGATGACAGGGGAAACTATTTCAGGAACTGGCGGGAAAATATTGAATCGCCCGATGATATCTGGGATGAGATTATTAAAGTAACAAAAATCCCCGGCGTAACTTCTGCTCCTAAACTGCAACCTATTGAAACACGGTTGGTGATGTTACAAACAGGCATGCGCGCTCCAATGGGCATAAAAGTATATGGTCCTGATTTGCCTACCATCGAGGCCTTTGGAATGAAACTGGAAGACATTCTGAAAGAAGTACCTTCTGTGAAAGAAGAAGCTGTTTTCGCGGACCGGATAGTAGGTAAACCTTATATCCATTTGAATATTAACCGCCAGGAAATTGCCCGCTACGGATTAACGGTGGACGATGTTCAACAGCTCATTGAAACTGCCATCGGCGGTATGACGATAACATCAACGGTTGAAGGTCGCGAACGTTTTCCGGTACGAGTGCGTTATCCAAGAGAACTTCGCGACAACCCTGAGTCTTTGAAAAAAATCCTGATACCTACCCCCACAGGAGCCCAAATACCTTTGAGCCAGGTGGTAGATGTGGAATATATTCGCGGCCCACAGGCCATTAAAAGCGAAGAAACCTTCCTGGTGGGCTATGTCTTATTCGATAAGCGCGATGGTTACGCCGAAGTAAATGTGGTAAACGATGCTCAGAATTTAATAAGTGAAAAGATTGAAGCAGGTGATTTGGTTGTTCCTGCCGGTATCAGCTACAAATTTTCGGGCAGCTATGAAAACCAGGTACGGGCTGAAAAACGGCTTTCCATTATTGTACCACTTGTGCTGTTGATCGTTTTCTTAATCCTGTACTTCCAGTTTAAATCGGTAACCACTTCTTTAATGGTTTTTTCAGGTATTGCCATGGCATTCAGCGGAGGTTTCCTTATGCTATGGTTCTATGGGCAGGACTGGTTTGC
>CAZZBU010000211.1:1294-2665 GCA_964652315.1 uncultured Bacteroidales bacterium | reverse complement strand
TAGCTGCTGAAAATAATCCCGGCTTACAAAGCAGATACAAGGATTTTGAGGCTGCTTTAAAAAGAATTCCACAGGTAAGCTCACTTCCTGACCCCTGTCTTTCGTTCGGCTATTTTGTTTCACCCATCGAAACACGGGTGGGTCCACAACGGGCAAAGTTTTCTTTATCGCAGATGTTTCCCTGGTTTGGAACATTAAAAGCACAGGAAGATGCGGCGGCACATGCGGCTGAAGCAACATACCAGGCATTTCTGGATGCACGCAATGCCTTGTATTACAAGGTAGCTGCAGCGTATTATCCATTGTATGAATTAAATAAATATAAGCACCTGGAGCAAAAGAACATGGAGATATTGGATTCATATATTACTATCTCCACCCAGAAATTCAGGAATGGCAATGGCAGCATGGTGGATGTTCTACGGGTGGATCTGTTACTAAAAGAGTCGCAAACCAATCTTGAAATTCTTACCATCAAAGAGGAATCGCTTCTGGCAAGTTTTAACTCATTACTGAACAGGGATAAAGATGAACCGGTAGCCATTGCGGACACGGTAAAAATCCCGTCAATTGAAAAGAACTTCAGAAGAGATTCGCTTTTAGTTAATAACCCATCCTTAAAAACCATGAATTCAAAAATCTCGTCCAGCCAGGCACATGAGATTGCTGCGCATAAACAAGGCATGCCCGCATTGGGTATAGAATTGGATTATGCCATAATCGGTGAACGTGATGATGTCAGCATGCCCGATAACGGCAAAGATGCAATCATGCCGATGGTATCGGTAAGCATACCCGTCTTCAGGAAAAAATACAAGGCAGCAATAGAAGAGGCACAATTGATGCAGAAAGGTTACCAGTTTCAAAAAAAAGAACTGGAAAATTCACTCCTTGCTACCTACGAAGAAGCGCAATTTCATTTGCAGCAGAATCTGGAACAAATCAGGCTCTATAAGGAACAAATCGCTGAGACAGAACAGGCGCTCAATCTTTTATTCAGTGCCTATGGTAACTCAGGGAAAGAATTTGAAGAGGTATTGAGAATGCAGCAGAAACAGATAAAATTTATGAAACTGCTGGCTACAGCCGAAGCAGCGTATCAGGTTGCATTGGCACGAATTAATTATTTAACAGCAAAAAACTTTTAATCATGAGATTAGATAATAGAAAAACACAACTCATTATAGGCTCTTCGATATTAATCGTTGGTTTACTGCTCGGGTGGCTCATTTTTGGAGGGTCTGGTTCTGCAAAGACCCACGGCCGTGCGTCTCAACAGGAAAATACTGAAATGAATGAAGAGACCACCTGGACATGCTCCATGCACCCACAGATCAGACAACCCGAACCGGGTGATTGCCCTATTTGCGG
>CAZZBU010000211.1:0-1194 GCA_964652315.1 uncultured Bacteroidales bacterium | reverse complement strand
AATGCGGGAAGTCGTTTTAGGGCCATCACTGGGCAACAGCTATTTGATTGAAGAGGGATTATCCGAAAACGAAGAAATTGCTACTCATGGCACCTTCAGTATTGATGCAGCGGCACAGTTAGCGGGAAAACCCAGCATGATGAATCCGGAGGGCGGAACAGTTTCTACCGGACATAATCATGGCAGCATGGAAATAGATGAACATCCACCTGAGGATCATTCACAGCATGAAAATATGAATACAGAAAGTGATGAAGCCATGGAGGAAAACATGGAACATGCCATATTCATCGTATCCGGTAATTGTGAGATGTGTAAAGCTACCATTGAAGAAGCGGCAGGTAATCTTGCAGGAGTTAAAACTGCTGTATGGGATATAGAATCAAAAATCATCCATCTGGATTATAATAAAGAGAAGGTCAATCTCGAAGAAATTCACAAGGCCATTGCCGCAGCAGGATATGATACCGAAAAAGTCGAAGCTTCACAGGAGGCCTATGACAATCTTCCTGCATGCTGCAAATATACACGGTAGAGCATTAAAATGAAAGACAGGTTCAAATATTATATACAAGTGGAATATTGGACACTATTTTTATTATAGAATTTATTGGAAGTAAAATTTAAAACGTAAAAAAAATGAAAACAATGTATCTAATTATGGTAATAGCGCTTATGAGCGCTGGTTTGACTTTTGGTCAGACAAAAACTGAGAAATTTAAAGTATATGGTAATTGCGGCATGTGCGAAAAAACAATAGAAAAGGCCGCTAATGGAGTCGAGGGCGTTTCTACAGCAGATTGGAATAAAGAAACCAAGATGATGGAAGTTAGCCTTGACACGACGAAAACAAAAGTGGCCAATGTACACATGGCCATAGCAGATGTAGGTTATGATACTAAGATGCATAAAGCAACAGATGAGGCGTATAACAAATTGCCGGCCTGCTGCAAGTATGATCGTGAAAAATCAGATAAAAAGAAGATGCATGATCATAACCATTAATTACCGGGATAATTCATGAATTATTCTGACAAGGAAAAACACAACTTAATCTATAGGTTGTGTTTTTTTGCAATATGCCTTTGGTAAAACTTAATTACATATCTTCAAGTGAGAGATACCCACTTTCAATGGTGTATTTAGCAAGTACTTTGTCTTTTAAATGTTTTAGCTTTGCTGCAAATAATTCGG
>CAZZBU010000210.1:0-5078 GCA_964652315.1 uncultured Bacteroidales bacterium | reverse complement strand
CCCGGGGATCTGCATTTGAATGTGTAGCGGTTTTTGATTTTTTAAAAGATGAAGGCTCATTGAAGATAAGGCATACCAGGTTTATTATTTTGCCCTTGAAGAGATAGCAAAAATTCTATATACCATGATAAAAGGACTAAGTTGATAGTTTATAGTATGCGCATGGAGCAAGAGCAAAATACGAGTACTCTAAATTGATTTTGTCCCTCAAAACTCAAAGGCTATAGTTTAATTTTGCGTTGTCAATTTTAATAAATCTTGATAATTCTGGTTTATCACTGTATACCTATTATGGGCAGTAATATCTTCAAGACTTTTTTCCGTAAATTCCTTCAAGAATTCCCTCGAATATTTTAACCGTTCTTTTGTCCTGAACCAGTTTAAGTATTTTTGCAGATACTTAGTCGATACACCACAAATTGGTATTCGATCCATTTTTTCAATCTACTATCTATTGAGTTCACATGCTGTACATGATATATCTTTTGTTTTACATATTACTTTAAATTCGCACGTACCGCATGGTGCTCTATGGCATTGTCAATAGCAAAACCTTTATAACTTACATGACTGTCACTGCAGAGAATTGTTTCTTCAGTAACCCGTTTACCTATTGCCAAGTCTATATCAGTTTTTTTAATCCGGCCCAACCTTGCCACAGAAAGGTCAAGCTCTGAGTCACGATCAGCAGTGACTATTACAGCCACCTGCTGATTACTAATCCCCCTTTTGTTTGCAGCACCACCACGTTTTCGTGGTTTGCGGTCTTGTAATTTGTTTCCTTTTGATGATTGAAGAAAAAATGTGTCGTCACTTTCAGTAATGCCTTTGAAACTTCCTTTATCAATATCTTCAAGACCAGACAGAACCTTGTGCCTCCAATCAAATGCCGTTTTTTTATTTATTCCAAGGCTTACCTTTATCTTATCTAAACTGAGCTCGTGCTCCATTAACTTCAAATAATCAGTTACAAGCTCTTTTTTATGAATACCGGCTAACCATGTTCCAGTATATTCTGTAAATGTCTTTTTACATGAATTGCAATAATACCGTTGACTTCCTTTATCAACCCCGTGTTTACGGTATTTCTTACTTGAGCAGTGTGGGCAAGAGCCAATCTTGTTATTTAGATTCTCACGTCTTTTCCCCAATAATGGCGAGTTGGTGTAAGTTTCTTTCTTAATATCAGACAATAATGATTCTCGTTCTTCCGGGCTAAGTGAAAGTAAAGCTGATTTTATTTCTGAATATCCATTTAAATTTTTTTCTTAAAGATACAAAATAAAACGCTATTTTAAACTATAGCCAACTCAAACTCTAACCCAAACTGACAGAACATGTTCGATTTTGAAAAACTATCTGTTTATGCTAAAGCAAGCTTGGTTTGATTTTGTTTATTTCATCTTTTCGAAAGGAACAGTTTCTCCCCGAAAAATATAATGAACATCATTATGGCAGAAACTATAATAAGCACAATATCGGTCTGTACTTTTATCCATATAAACCCGGTTAGTACAATACTATCTGCGACGATAGCCATCCAGACGATTAAGGGCTTAAAATCCACCTGGTTGTTTAATTTTCTCAACAGCCCCCAATGTATTCCTATGTCCATAACAAGGTAAAAAATTGCCCCGAGGGAAGCAATGCGACTCAGGTCAAACAGTACAGTAAGAACGATGGCTATTACCGCCATATATACCAACATGTGTTTTTGAATGTTTCCGGGCATACCAAAATGGCTGTGCGGTATCAACTTCATATTGGTGAGCATGGCTGTCATTCTGGATACAGCAAAGATACTGGCAATTATTCCGGAAACAGTTGCAATTACAGCAATGCCTACCGTAATCCATACACCATACTCTCCAAATGCAGGTCTCGCAGTTTCTGCCAGCGAGTAATCCCTGGCTTTTATAATCTGGTCAATTGGTAAACTGGCTGCTACAGAAATTGCTACAAAATAGTATAATACTACACAAATCAGTATTGATATTACAATAGCACGACCGACATTTTTATGCGGATTTTTTATTTCACCGCCACTATTGGTAATGGTGGTAAACCCTTTGTAAGCTAATATTGAAAGGGCCAGTGCACCAATCAGGCTTACTGTTGGTTTATCGGGCATGGTTTGTGGAATGGTGTCGCTAAAATTGAAACCGGCAGCCCATAAACCTCCAATGGCGAGTATAGAGATGCCTCCAACCTTAAGAATAGCCATGGTAAAAGCCGACTTTTCAATAAAGTTATTGCCCGATATATTTACCACAAAAGCAAATACAATTAATAAAACACCCAGGATGGGCACCCAGAAACTACCTGCATCAGCATTAAAAAGCTGCATGATATAGGTTCCGAAAGTGCGGGCAACCAGACTCTCATTTATTACCATGGAAAAAGCCATAAGCAAAGCAGCAAATGCTGTGAAGGCGGTTTTACCATAGGCTTTTTGGAGGTACATGGCAATTCCTCCGGCTGAAGGGAATGTGTTGGACAGCTTAATGTATGAATAGGCACTGAGGCTGGAAATAGCCGCACCAACAATGAACGCAAGCGGAAATAATTTCCCTGAAAGCTCTGCCACCTGCCCGAGCAAGGCAAATATACCGGCACCAATCATTACTCCCGTACCAAGGGAAATGGCCCCAATTAGTGAAAGACTGTTCTTTTTGTATTGTCCCATAATTATCAGAATAAAACAGATAAGCCTCCGCCAAAACCGAACCTGTTGTCGTAGATGGCATTAAGGGCGAAATTTTTTGTAAGCAGGAATTCTATCCCGGTATTCCAGGTTATTTCGTCTTCATAATTTAATAGTTCACCTGTTTCTTTGTCTCTAAGCTTATTTACCCATCCGAAATCTGACTGATATTCCAATCCGGCAAATAAGATAGTGCGCGGAAAAATCATAAGCTCCCTTTCCAAACCCACCTGCGGCCTTAATTGATGGTCGATTCGTACATCAAGATGGAACATGTAGGGTGTAAAATAGCGGATACCGGCAATTGCCACGGGTTCTGTCTCATGTTCACTAATTTTTTCGTTTTCTGCATTGATGCCGGCAAACACACTAAAGTAACTGTTCAAATAGCGTTGGTAAGAAAATTCTGCTTCCAGTATTTCATTCCAGCCATATTCCGCGCTAAGGTTAAACTGATTGCGGATATTGGAGCTTACCAGGTTAATCTCGGAAAAATGAGAGGCGATATCAACCATGCCCCAGGAGTAATACCTGTTTGTTTCGTGCTTGAGTTCCTTTACCGGATGATCCTTCAATCTGGGGTCGCGGGGTGTATCATAACTAAAAATACGGGCCATCCCACCCATCATGTGGTATAAGATATGACAATGAAAAAACCAGTCACCATATTCGTTGCCATAAAATTCAATGGTGACTTTTTCCATGGGAGGCACATTCACCGTGTGTTTTAAGGGCGAATATTCACCGTTTTTGTTCAACACCCGAAAAAAGTGGCCGTGCAGGTGCATGGGATGGTGCATCATGGTCAGGTTGTTCAGGGTGATACGGGTAACTTCACCTTCATTTATTTTTATTTTATCTGTTTCAGATAAAGGTATACCATTCATGCTCCATACGTAACGACTCATATTTCCGGTAAGGTTGAGCAACACTTCTTTCACAGAAACAGTATCGCTATAGGTTGTTTTTTGGGTTGATTTCAAATACTCATAGGCAAACTCCGAGTTCATCTCCATTCCTCCGGTTTCGTTTTCCATCTGCATGCCCTTATGATGCTGTTTTTCTTTATCCATCTCCTCATGCATTTGCATACCCCATTTTTTCATCATCTTATGGGGTTCACTTTTTCCCGGATTGAATTTTGCAGCCGGTGCACCCATGCGCATATCCATTTTTGCCATTTGTTGCATCATGCCAATTTTATCAGGCGTGGGTACTGATTCGGCCGGCAGGGTAACTCCTTCACCAAGATAAACACTGCAAAAACCTGACTGATCTTGCGCTGTAGCCCTGAATTCTATAGCCTTTCCATCGGGAATGGTTACGATAAAATCATAGGTTTCGGCCACAGCGATAAATGTTTTATTTCTGCTAACCGGTTCGACATTTAACCCGTCGGCAGCCACAAGCATCGGGTTCCCTCCCCCAAAGATTATCCAGAACGAGGTGGAAGCAGCACCGTTGATTAATCGTAACCTCACTCTCTCCCCCGGTTTGAATTCGGGATATTCTTGCTCCGCTTTACCGTTTACAAGAAAAGCATCGTAATAAATATCGGCTATATCGGTACCTTCCATGCGTTGCTTCCAGAAATTAAACTGCGCACCCAAAGCGCCACGCGCAATTACCTGGTTTAAAGGGGTGGCTGTTCCTTTTTTAATATTGTAGAACTCGCTTCCCCGCTTTAAAAACCGTAACACGGTTTGTGGCTTCTGGTTTGTCCAGTCGGACAAAACAAGTACCAGTTCTTTATCGTATTCAAGGGGTTCTTTCTCCGGATAAATAACGATAGAACCATATATGCCGCTTTGTTCCTGCAACATGGTATGTGAATGGTACCAATAGGTGCCCGATTGTTTTATGAGGTATTCATATTTTTGTGTTTCCCCGGGCATAATGGGTGGGGTATTCAGGTAGGGCACTCCGTCAAAAAAATTGGGCAACAGCAAGCCATGCCAATGGACTGATGTTTCTTCGTCCATCTCGTTTTTAACATAAATAATGGCATAATCGCCTTCATTAAACCGCAGGGTGGGGCCCGGGATACTTCCGTTAATGGTCATGCCGGTAACTTCTTTTCCTGCTTTATTTACTTTTTCCTGGCGTAATGTAAGATGGTAGACGGTAGAGTCCGGTTGCCCAAATAGTGGGGTACCGATAAAAATAATAAGTAATATTGAAAGTCTAAAAGTCTTCATATTAAGTTAAATCTTTTTTTCGCTCTTCAAATTCCTGTTTGTCGATTTCGCCTTTTGCATAACGCTCCTTCAATATATCGAGCGCTGATTTTCCGGTTCTTTGATTGGAATCTGTATTCCGGTTCATCCATTTAACAACAAACCAAATTACAGCAACAATAATAATAAGGCCGATG
>CAZZBU010000209.1:2712-5149 GCA_964652315.1 uncultured Bacteroidales bacterium | reverse complement strand
TTACCAACGAATTACAAACGCTGTCTGTTTCAAATGATACTATTTTCCTAAGCAATGGTGGTTTTGCGAAAATCCCTGCACAACAACCTAAAACCTATGCTGTTGGCGATACAGCTTTTGGAGGGATTATATTTTATGTGAACGATGCAGGAACACATGGTTTGGTTGCAGCTAAAACCGACCAGGCTTATGACGGGGAAGATTTGGGAACTTTGGTTGATTATAATGAAGCACTACGCTTTTGCTCAGACAGAAACCGATTCGATGAACAAGGACAGCAATTTTTCGATTGGCGTTTACCAACTGTAAACGAAATGGCAATATTACAATCATATTACACTTCCGGTGATGACCTATTAGATGTTTTACAATTTGCTAAAAACAGTGATGCTAAATATTATTGGTGTTCTGATTTTCATATTGTTGATGATGTATCAGGCTATGATGAAAAAGTTTATACAAGAAGATACTATGCTAAAGCAAATAGCAATAAACTTGGAGAGGGGTATGAGGATATTGAATATGATGCAAACGTTCGTTGCGTAAGGACATTTTAAGTATCAATCTTATGAAAAGAATAATATTATTTACAATACTGGCCTTTGCTATATCTTTAGCAAAGGCTCAGTACATTTCGGAAATTATAGAATATACGCCAGCCCCGGGACAATTTATTAATATTAGCCCCGGCTTGCCCTGGAATGCCGAAAGCATAAAAGGCTCTCCCGAAAAAAACGGGCGTATGGTATCGCTCGGATTCTGGGGCGGATATATCATTGTTGGTTTTGACGAACCTATCGAAAATGACCCCGATAATCCCTATGGGGTAGATTTTACCGTATTTGGCAATGCTTTTGAGGGTAGTTCCGAACCCGGTATAGTGCAGGTAATGAAAGATGAAAACGGAAATGGCTTGCCGGACGACACATGGTACGAGCTTATGGGTAGCGACCACCATCTTTCTACTACCAAATATAATTACGCGATAACATATACCAACCCCAAGGGTAAATATGATGTTCCCTGGGTTGATAATGAAGGTAACGAGGGCATAGTTCGCTATATGAAAGAATTTCATACACAGGAACATTATCCCAACGTCGATAGTTTTCCGCATATCAATCAGGAAAGCTATACCTTATATGGCACACTCTTAAAACATAAATCAACACAAAGTGTTAAAGACGGATTGTGGGTAAACCTCGCTTTTGACTATGGTTATGCCGATAATAAATCAATAATTAATAATAAACATATTGAAGATTGGTTTTTAATTCCCGACAACCCCTATACTTTGGATGTTCTGGAAGGTTGTGGCGGAGATGCGTTCGATATACATTGGGCAATTGATGCAGATGGCAATCATGTTGATTTAGATAAAATTCATTGGGTAAAAGTGTACAACGGTGTTGCACAAAATGCCGGGTGGTTGGGCGAAAACTCAACCGAAGTAGCGGGCATTGCAGACGTAAAAACCGATGCAAGCATACAAGGCCCTGTGCATACCATTGTTGGCAACCAGCCACCGCATGGAGGAGGATTCCCTGTAGCCGATAACTTGACCTGGCACACTGGCGAAGATTTTCAGTTTGAATGTTACGTGGTAAATATGGGACGAAAACGCTATCCCGATAAGCCTGCAAACTATAAAATAACATGGGAGAGCAGCGATGAATCTTTGGCAACTATCTCAGAAGATGGCTTACTCTCACCTCAAGACGTTGGAATGGTAACCATTAATGCTAAATGGGAAGACCCGGGCGACCCTTTGGCAGTTATCGGGCTTGATAGTGTTATCGTTGATTCGATTGTTGGACGTGGAGGCACTACATATATATGGGAAACATTTTATACCGGTATTTTCCGGGAATATAAAATAAACATCGAAGTTGGAGGTGTTGATGCTATTGTCGCCAACAATACAATTGAAGATATTGTTGGTAAACCGGGCAATAGTTTTACTTACGATTTAGATGGATTGTTTACCGACCCCAACGACCCTGATGCTGAATTTATTTACATGATTTTTGGTGGCCATGACATGAGTATTGCCGATGCAGAAATAGTTGATGGCAAAATAACATTTGAACTTAAATCGGTTGGTGATATAGGGATTGTAATAAAATGCCAGGCAAACGGTAAAATGGGACAAACTACTATCCCCGTGTCTGTTCGAAATGATGAGCCTGCTTCAATTGTAACAAATAGTTCTTCCGACAAAGAGTATGCGATTTACCCTAATCCGGAAAGCAACTTTATTAATATCAAAAATGCCGAAAGGGTTAACATTGAAGTATTCAATATTTCGGGGATTAAAGTAGGTGAATTATGCAACTATTCTTATGGCCAGTCTATTTATGTCGGGCATCTGAAACCGGGTATTTATCTTATAACTATCAACACGGGTACTGATATAAAAACACTGAAATTTCAAAAA
>CAZZBU010000209.1:0-2612 GCA_964652315.1 uncultured Bacteroidales bacterium | reverse complement strand
TTTATTAAAAGCCATGGACGGGGAGCATTGGCAACAGCATCATTCAGGGGGACTGCACCATCGCATACACAGGTAACCTGGAACGGTATAAATATCAATTCGCCAATGACAGGCATGGTTGATTTTTCACTTATTCCGGTATATATTGTCGATGAAATGAACCTAAAACACGGGACTTCTTCTTTATCTGAGCAAAGCGGTGGATTGGGTGGTTCTATTAGCATTAACAATAAACCTGATTGGAATAAGAAGTTTGGATTAAAATACAGGCAAGGTATAGGAAGCTTTGCCACTTACGATGAGTTTTTGCAAGTAAGCCTCGGCAATAAAAAAGTACAAAGCAAAACCAGTGTTTATTACAGTAAATCGGAAAACGATTACACCTACATAAATAAAAGTATTGGCAATAATATTAACCCACAAACAGGAGAATATATAAATCCCTTAGACACGAATAAACATGCTGATTGGACAAAATATGGATTATTGCAGGAAATATACTACCTTCCAAATCATAAGAATATTGTTTCGGCAACCTATTGGGGACAATATGCCGACCGCACTATTCCACGGGTAACAAGCTTTGAAGGCGATGAAAATGCCAACCTTAACAACCAAAAAGATTACGACCACAAAACAGTTTTGAAATGGGGCAATTATTCAGAAAAAGGGAAATTGTATGCAAATAGCGGTTACTCACTTAAAAACCTCGATTATACCCTCCACAACCAAGTACCGGGACAAGGCTTACTTGCTGCCATATATTCCGAGAGTTGCTCTAAAAGTTACCTGAATAAGGTTTCGTATGATTACAATTTTAGTAAATCATTTTCTTTTAAATCAAGCATTGATGGCAATTACCACAGTGTAATGTCAAAAGATTCGGTAACTAAAGCAGGTTACACCGAAGAAAGAATCGAGCTGTCGGCATTTTTATCCGTGCATAAAAATTTTACAGACAGGCTTAACCTCATGCTTATGATGCGACAAGAATATGTTGATGACGGTTTCACCCCTTTTGTACCTTTTTTCGGTTTCGACTTTCGCCTGCTAAAAGAAAAATATTTGATATTGAAAGGGAATATAGCACGTAATTTTCACATGCCTACGCTTAACGACCTTTATTGGTTACCGGGCGGAAACCCCAATTTACTTCCCGAAGAAGGCTTTAGTTGTGAGTTTGGGCTGGCATATCAAAAAATACTTAAAAGGCATAAGCTACATACCGAAATTACTTACTACAGAACCGATATTGACAATTGGATTGTATGGCTGCCAACATTTAAAGGATACTGGGAACCGCTCAATATTAAGCGTGTAATCTCAAAAGGGATTGAGACCAGTATCAAGTTGAGCGGACAAATTAGAAAATTTAAATACCGCACATTTTTCAACTATGCCTATACCAGCTCTATTAATTATGGTGACATTAAAACATGGGGCGATGAGTCGTATGGTAAACAGCTTGTGTATGTTCCGCTTCATTCAGGAAATACTCTGTTCAATATTGAATACAAGGGCTTTTTTATTACTTACCAATATAATTATTATGGCGAACGGTTTACGACTTCAAGTAATAATATCTCAAAACGTGATTGGCTTTACCCATACCACATGAACGATATAAGTATGGGGAAAAACCTTGACTTAAAAAAAATAAAACTATCAGCAGAATTGAAGGTGTATAATCTTTTTAATGAAACATATCATTCAATATTATATCGCCCAATGCCAGGTCGAAATTATATGCTACTACTTACATTTCAATTTTAACAGATAAAAAAACAAATAATGAATAGGATTTCAATTACAATAATTTGCATAGCTCTAATCTTTAGTTCTTGCATGAAAGATGATGAACTGACAAATTTTGATGAACCAGATTATGAATTTGATAAAGATACAATTGAGAGTAATACTAATAGGGCTTCGGGTGTGTTTATAATGAACGAGGGGAACTTTATGTATGGTAATGCCTCGTTGTCGTATTATGATACAGAAAACAAGAAGGTGTATAACGATGTTTTCTACGAATCAAACAAACTTCCCCTTGGCGATGTGGCACAATCAATGGTAATTCGTGATTCTTTGGGCTATGTAGTAATTAACAACAGTGGAAAAGTGTATGTAATTAATATAAACACTTTTAAAGTAGCAGGCAAAATTACTGGCCTTACATCACCCCGATACATCCATTTTTTGAGCGACACAAAAGCATATATAACAGATTTATACGCAAAGTCTATTACGATTGTGAACCCACAGACTTTTCAGTTAACAGGCAGTATTAATGTAAATAACCACGACCCCTGGTTTTATCAGCACCCCACAGAGCAAATGGTGCAGTATAACAAATATGTTTTCACCAATTGCTGGAGCTATGATAATAAAATACTGGTTATAGATTCCGAAACAGACCAAATTGTTGATTCAATAGAGGTGATAAAACAACCAACATCGCTCTGCATCGACAAATACAATAAAATATGGTCGGTATCAGACGGTGGATATTCAGGTTCGCCATACAAACAGGTAGCCCCGGGGTTGCAACGAATTAATGCCGAAACACGGGAAGTAGAAAAAACATGGACATTTGATTTTGACGACTGGCC
>CAZZBU010000208.1:0-5192 GCA_964652315.1 uncultured Bacteroidales bacterium | reverse complement strand
TTATCACGCAGCGATTACACAGACAATTTCAGCAATACCGCAGAGTTCCGCCTGGATTACAATTTCGTGTTGGGTGGCATTAAGCATGAAACCGGGATCAGGGAGTATAAATCATGGATGAGCAATGATTTTACCAATGCTTACAGCCTGGAATCCCTGACTAATGAAATTGTTGATAATTTTACGTATGATGAACACCGGCAAACGGCTTATTACAACCTCATCGGCAAGCTGAATAAATTCAACTGGCAACTTGGCGTACGTGGAGAATATTCATCGTTGAACATTCAGGATACTACAAAAACAGACTTTTTTGTTTTTTTGCCACAGTTCAATATAAGTTATCAAATGGAGAAACAACAGTCGCTGAAATTTTCTTTCAGAAGGCAGATACAGCGTCCCTCAGCCTATAACCTGAACCCATTTGTTACCTGGATGGACTCGCTGCACATCAGGGTTGGAAATCCGGATTTGAAACCTTCCTATGAGAACAGGATGGAGCTAACGTATGCAAAGAACATCGGAAGCAACTACATTTCACCTAAACTATACCTGCGCTACACTGAAGATGGTATTCAGGATTTAACAGAAATTAATTCAAAGGGCGTTACCGTAATCCAGCAGGCTAACATCGGTAAATCCCTGGAATACGGCCTTAGCCTTAGCGCTGCAGCTCAATTTTTTAAGCGATGGAGGGTAAATACTTTCATGAGCGTATACGAAACAAGGATAAGCAGCGGACAGGGTATGGCCCTGGAAGAAGACAATCAACGCATAAGCTATCAGATTAATGGAAACAGCATTGTGATGCTTCCGAAAGAATTTGGTTTGATGGCCATGGTCCAGTACAACAGCCCCAGGATCATCTATCAACGGGAAATGAGACGGGATCTTCTTGTATTGGTCGGAGCACAGAAAACGATTAAAGAAAAAGTTAAAATAGAAGCCTACTTCAACCCGTTTATTGATAAATTTATGTATGCCAGGGTAACCACACAGGCACCGGGTTATTATGAAGACTGGAAAGGCATTCTGGATGTAAAAAATCTTTTCGCCATTGAAATCACCTATAATTTCAATTACGGTAAAAAAATCAAAAAGCTGAACCGTTCAGCCGAATATGAGCGGGACAATGCAGGAGGCGCATTGTAAACCGGATTCCAAAGGAGTATTTCCCTCAGCATAGGCCAATCCCCTGGTTTGAATTCGTTCAGGCCGGGGGATTTTATTAAAAAAAACTTCTGAAAATGAGGGGTACTGATGAAAACTTAGCTATTTTTTTGGCTGTTGTTAAAATTATCTTACAAAATTTGATAATTCAGAAATTATTTTCCTATCATCGTAAAAAAAGTAGCATCATCTATCATGAAAAAATTAACCTTATCGCTGTTATTATTCTTCTTTGGTTGCATGATTTTTACCGCCTCGGCTCAAAACATTCCCTTGCCAGAGCATCCCCGGCCCGACTTTATGCGGACAAGCTGGCTGAATCTCAATGGTACCTGGCAGTTTGCCTTTGATAGTACAGATACGGGTCTGTCAGAACAATGGTATAGCTCACCTGACTTCAATCAGAACATCCGCGTTCCCTTCCCCTGGGGATCGAATCTATCCGGGATAGAAAATAAAGCACATATCGGTTGGTATTCCAGGGAGATAACAATTCCTCCCACATTTAATTCTGAACGAACCTTCCTTGTTATTGGTGCTGCCGACTGGAAAACCGATGTTTGGCTTGATGGGCAGCATATTGGTACGCATCAGGGCGGTTATACCCCATTTGAATTTGAATTGACCCAGCATGTGCAACACAATAAAACACATCAACTTGTAGTGCGTGTGGATGATACACCGCATGCTTTTAAACTGGAAGGTAAACAGGGCTATGGTGAGGCCAAAGGCATCTGGCAAACTGTGTATCTGGAAGCCCGGGGACAAACAGCACTAAAACAAGTGCATTTCTCTCCTGATATTGATAAGGATAAGGTTACTGTGAAGGCTGTTCTGGATAAACCGGCACAAAAGAAACAACGGATAGCCATCGATTTCCCAAACAAAGAATTATCAAATACCATCTATTCTCCCATTATTAAGAAGAACGACACCAGCATTGAATTTGACATCGCAATACCGGAGCCTCATTTGTGGACACTCGATGATCCTTATTTGTATGATGTAAATGTAAAGCTTGTGGAAGACGACCGCGTACTGGATCAGGTTGTTTCTTATTTCGGCATGCGCAAGATTAGCATCGTTGATCTTCCCGGAACAGATTATCCTTATGTTGCCTTGAACGATAAACCTGTTTACCTACAAATGTCCCTTGACCAGGCGTACCATCCGGATGGTTTCTATACCTACCCCAGCGACGAGTTTATGCGTGATGAAATCCTGCGCTCAAAAAAAATAGGCCTAAACGGTAACCGCATCCACATCAAAGTAGAGATTCCCAGAAAACTTTACTGGGCAGATAAGCTTGGACTACTGATAATGGCCGATGTGCCTAATTTCTGGGGTGAGCCTACCGATACTGCCCGCCAGGAATGGGAATATGCCATGCGCGAGATGATTAAACGCGACTACAACCATCCCAGCATTTTCTCGTGGGTGTTGTTTAATGAAACCTGGGGACTGTTTAGCGGCGAGGGGGAAAACAGAAAATACAGTCCGGACACGCAGGAATGGGTCCGATCCATGTTTTATGAATCGAAAAAACTGGATCCAACAAGATTAATCGAGGACAATTCACCCAACAACCACGATCATGTGGTTACCGACCTAAATACCTGGCATGCTTACCTCCCCGGGTATGCGTGGGAAGGTTTTCTGGATAATGTGGTTGAGCAGACCTATCCGGGATCAGGATGGAATTTTATCGGCGACAATAAACAAACCGACGTACCGATGTTCAACAGCGAATGCGGCAATGTATGGGGTTATGAAGGCAGTACCGGTGATGTTGACTACAGTTGGGATTACCACATTATGATGAATGAATTCAGAAAGCATCCAAAAATTGCCGGCTGGTTGTATACCGAGCACCATGACGTCATAAATGAATGGAACGGATATTATAAATTCGACAGAACTGAAAAGGTAACAGGATTATCTTCCTTTATACCTGATATGACCCTGAACCACCTGCACAGCCCGGTATACCTCTCTACGGGTTCTGAACTTAGTAAGGCTGTTAAACCAGGTACTGAAGTTAACGTTCCATTGTATTTATCCATCATGTCGTCCAATGTGCCGAAGGATCATTTTATACTTGATTATGAACTATCGGGCTATGATAAAACAGGGAAATACCAGCATATCTTTCTTAAATCACAAAAAGTACCATCCTCACCCTTCTTTAACGGGGAAATTGATTCACTTTCAATTCAAATGCCTGAGACACCGGGATTGTATCACCTCCAATTAAGATTGCGTGATGAGGAAGCATTTGTATATCATTTAAATTTCACAAGTTTTATTGTTGAAGACCAGGATAATACTTCAGCCATGTCATCTGGATTTTCCTTTGATCCGGCTTCCTTCTCGGATGCCCATTGGTCGCAAAAGCAGTGGGATGTGCTGGACGGACTAAAAGTAAACGGAGCAGGGTACGGCCATTTTACCTATGAAATAATAATACCCGAATCCATATCACTTGACGATACAGAATTTGTCACCCTGGTTTTTGAAGCAGGAGCAAAACAATTGTTTGGAAAAGATATGGAGAATGCATCAGATGTAGACGGGGATTACATGCGTGGCAAGGGCACCTTTGATAACAGCCTCAACCCGAATGCGTATCCTATGACAGACACCTACTACCATCCTTCACTGTTACGTGTTCGTGTAAACGGCGAGGTCGTTTCCGAATTTTATCTGAAGGATGACCCGGCCGATCATCGCGGGGTTTTGTCGTGGCATGCCCAACAGCGCGATCGCAAACTCAGGGAGGCCGGCTCATACGGTTACCTGTGTAAAGCCAGGATTCCGGTGGACCTGATTAAGCAAGCTGAAAATGGCACCCTTACCATCCGATTTGAAGTGGATGCAGCGCTACCCGGTGGTTTAACCATTTACAGTGATAAATTCGGACGGTATCCAGTGAATCCGACCATTATTTTTGAATAAATATATGAGATATAATAAACGTGTTGTTACGGTTTTTTTATTTGCAGGTATCTTTGGTGTTCAGGCATTATCCCAGCCAACGCCAAACATCATCTTTATTATCACTGACGACCAGCGCTGGGATGCCCTGGGTTTTGCCGGAAACGAAATCATCCGGACACCCAACATGGATAAGCTGGCTGCTTCTGGGGTGTATTTTAAAAATGCCTTTGTTACGACACCAATATGCGCTGCAAGTCACGCCAGTATTTTTACTGGATTATATGAACGTACCCATGATTAACCTTTGATACACCACCCCTTCAAGAGGCTTACATGCAGCAGAGTTATCCGCACCTGCTCAAACAGGCCGGGTATTATACCGGTTACTTTGGTAAATTCGGTGTGAATGTTGAAAACAATGCACACCACAAGGATTTTGATGTGTTTGATGAATGGGGCACGGGAGCTTACTGGAAGCTCACCGGCCCGGGCTGGTCGCAGCACATCCACATCACCGAACTCATGGGCCTGCGGGCTATGGATTTTATCGATAAAGCGCCTTCGGATAAACCATTTTGCCTCACCTTGGGATTTAACGCTCCGCATGCTGCAGATCAGCAGCCGGAGCAATATACGACTTAAAAACCGATCCATGGGAAAGCAATAACCTGGCTAAAGACCCGCTATATCAGGAGAAATTAATTGAATTGAGGCAAAAAACAGACAGCCTCATTCAGGGTTATATTTCCCAGACCTTCAAGGTTTTCGAAACCTTGAAGGTCTGACCCCTCTTTCAATTCCAATATGGTGCGATTAAAAGTCAAACTCACCATTAAAAGCAATGTTGAATTTTTTATTTCAATTCCAATATGGTGCGATTAAAAGCAGAATACTTCACAATTGCATGTTCAGATGAAACAAATTTCAATTCCAATATGGTGCGATTAAAAGTCAACGACGAACTTAACTGAACTTGTTGTAACCTATTTCAATTCCAATATGGTGCGATTAAAAGACGCTGCCATTGGTGGCCGCCGGGTTGATTGTTTTATTTCAATTCCAATATGGTGCGATTAAAAGGTTAC
>CAZZBU010000207.1:0-5269 GCA_964652315.1 uncultured Bacteroidales bacterium | reverse complement strand
CTCCTGTTTTGTCCGTTTAATAGTTAATTTATTTTTCACTTTATATACTGAGTTTTATACCAAAAACGAAAGAGCGAGTTAACGGATATACATTGAAATAATCTATTCCATAATAATCATATGCCGGGTCAAGACCACTATAATTTGTAAAGGTTAACAGATTGTTTGCACTCAGATATATTCGAAGATCTGAAATCAATCCTGGTTTGTCTGTATTTATACTGTATCCCAGGCTTATATAATCGAGTCGTAAATAGGATGCATCTTCAAGATAATAGTCACAAATTCCATTTTGCTGCTTCCCTTCCTCAAAGTTGGTTATTCCTTCAGGAATAGCGTTCAGAGATGGAAACATATACGAATTTGACATCATCATACGTGTGGCGTTATAAATGCTGTGACCTCCAATATATCTCATGGATAGTTCCAAATCAAAATGTTGTAGAAATGAGAAGCAATTGCTCCACCCTAATTCAAATTGAGGGCTTAATTGTCCCATTTCTTCCCTTTTTGCTGTACTGATATTCCTGGTGAAGCCTCCATTATCGCTGACATAAATTGAAGAACCATCACTTGCAATACCTGCGTAAATTGGAAGATAAAAGACAGATGCCGGACTCCCTTGTTGGTGTATTTGCGTATAATTTGATGATGATGTTGACAAATAGTTAATATAGCCGGTTCTGATAATATAATTTTCCTCTTGCGCATAAATAAACTCATTACGGTTATGAAAACAGACAAGAGAGGTTGTCCACTTAAACCTGTTTTTTTTAACAGCCTGAACATTTAGCGAAAACTCAAGTCCCTTGTTTTTAAATTGAAAATCATTGGTGTAAATATAGGGACGACTGTAAGGAGGAACCGGCACCTGTATCTGTCCTAAAACATCATTTGCATTTCTTGAATAGTAAGTAATTGAACCGGTTAATCTGTTGTCCAATAAACCGTAATCCATCCCAATCGACAATTCATTCATCCGTTCAATTTCCAAATTTTCCATATCAGCTATTTGAGGATTTGGTTCAATTAGATGAAGGTTGCTATTTCCTGAAATACCAAAACCTGCCTTAAAAACCAGGTTGTTTATTGCTTTTATACTGTTAATAAAATCCTCATTATGAATTTTCCACCCTGCAGAAACAGATGGATATTGGTTTCTGCGTTTTACCGGGTCAGGATAAAAAAGATTAAGAGAGCTACTGGATAGTGAGTAATACTCCATATTCCACAATGCATTCACAAAATATTTGTTATTAAATTCATAACCAGTAGCTACTATGAATGTATTGTATTTTGTTTTGTTATTCGTTGTAGTGTCTTTTTCATTAAAATCTGATTTATTCCAATCTGAGAATTTGTTAATCACTAACCGCGATAAGTACTCACCCCTTAGAGTAATGCGGTGCTTTTCATCGATTACCCTGTTATAATATAACCCCGGATTAATGTTAAATCTTTCAAAATCATAATCGTATCCTGACTCAACGCTTTCAGATGCCGTTGAGTGGGCTTCTTCTAAAATATAACTATTATTCGAAGAATTAGTCAAAGAATGACCAGTCTTTAGAATAAAGTTTAATTCATTTGATATAGTGTAATTGGCATGAAGAGAGTAATCCTTAACACTCGAAGAGCTTTCGTTACCAGAATAATTAATTATTGCCAGGGGATTATTATAATTAAATACTCTGATCGGCTGTGAATAAGTGGTTCCATCATCTTCATAGGGAGAATCAGTTGGATTATGCCGGTAGGTATGATAAAAAATATTATCAGTGCCAATGTCATTATAGTTAGGAATGGTATTACTATTACAAAATCTAACCCCGACGTTACCTTGAATATTCAATCGGTTTTTTAAAGCACGTTGATTTATTTTCAGGTTTAAGTTAGTATTGTTCTTATCCGTTCCCAGCACAATCCCTGGATAATTTCTTTGATAAATCGAAAATCGATATCCTGTGCTCTTTATTTGTCCATATAATGAGAGATTATAGTTTTGGGCTAAGGTGCTTCGAAAGATTTCATCTTGCCAATCGGTATTACTACCTCCATCATCAAAATTAAGATCATTGTCCTTTACAAAATCTCTCAATTCGGTAGCGGAAAGCAGATCCATTCTTTTTGACACTGTATTAAGTGACATGTAGGTGTTAAAATCTATTGATAAGGGTTTTTCTCCAAAGGTTGATTTAGTATTGATAATGATAACACCATTCATTCCTCTGCTACCATATGCAGCTTTAGATACACCATCTTTTAGTATCCCGAAAGTTTCTATTTCATCCGGAATGAGAAATTGTGGGTCAGCATCCCATATCCCATCTATTATGTATAATGGATCTTCAGAAAAATTGCTCGATATTCCTCTTATGAATATGCTTTGGGGTATATTAGGATCGCTTCCTTTCTTGGTAATACTAACACCAGCAGATTTTCCTGAAATAAGTTGAAGAGGATCCGCAATAAATCCTCTGTTAAAATCATCCTGGTTCTTTATTTCAACAAATGGGTCATTTAGGAGAGAATCACATTTTTGAGCGTATAAGGAAGTATTCCCTGAAAAGACAAATGCCGTAATAATAAAAAAAATAATGCCCTTATTTTTCATGGTAATATTAGATTGTTTGTCAGATTTCTTACTAGTAAAATAATTTGTATTGTAAATGTATGAGTAATAAGAATTTTATGGGTGCTAACACCTTCAAAACCCCAATCACCCCTTCGCCCCGCAAAACCACATTGCGGTTATGACTATATAGCTCCATTGAATTACAACTTCCCTTGCAAAAACCGCAAAATGTTGTTATCTGGATTTCCGGGTATGTCATGATTTAAGGCGTTATATTTTGTGTACTAATTTAGAAAAAAGTCCGGAGACTGAGGTCGGAAGTCGGAAGAAAATGAAAGAAGACGGGAGGTATGTGGTGAACGTAAACGGTGAACGAGTGGTGAGAGGTGAAACGAAAATTCGCATATTGCTATGCAGCTTTTGATTTTTTTATAAATATTTATTGCCTTTAAATAGTACTATTGAAGAAGACTTTCAGCCTTCATGCTCCATAAATATCGGAAGAAAATTTTTCACCATCAACCATGTATGAAGATTATGCAATCAATGAAACTTTATTTCATTGGCAAAGCCAGAATTCAGCAGGCCCCCAAACTCCAAAGGGTATTTCATATTTCAAGCACTTTTTCTTCCACACAAATCTCCAGCATCGCCAGCAGCCAGTAAGCTTTATAACTGGTGGTCATCTTATGAAAGATAGCAGGGATTTTATGTGCATCAATGCTTTGCATATACGGATACAAGATAGTAATTATTCCTGAGGTTACGTAGGTTATTCCATTGCCCACTCAAAAACAACGGCACACAATCATCTGAACCGGCTCATGGATTGTATGTAAATTATTAAAATTGTGAAGATACTGTGAAAAGCACACCTTTAAAGAGATAGTTTTTACCAACATTAAATAATATTTAAAGACTTAATGTTAGTTTTTATCAACATTATAATAGCTTTTTTTAGTTTTATTTATTATATTTGTCAGGAATTACTTACATTAATATGTTAAACTACCTTAGTGATGGCAAATACCAACATAGACTTGGTGCAACTTTCCGATTCTGCCATAGTAGCACACATAGGAAATTTTGTGAAAAAGAATCGATTGCAGCAAAACATAACACAAGCCAGGCTGGCTGAAATGGCTGGCTTGAACCGGTGGACAATTAGCCAACTGGAAAATGGAGAATCAGTGACCCTGGCAAGTTTAATTCAAATTTTAAGGGCCCTGGATGCATTACATGTACTCAATCAATTTGAGGTAGTCGATGAAATTAGTCCGCTCGAATATGCAAAACTCAAAAAAAAACAAAAAAAACGAGCGCGAAATAAAGATCGTAACAAAAAAGAGCAAGAAGATTTAGGATGGTAGAAGTAGCTGAAGTAAAAATATGGGGCGTATTAGTTGGTGCTGTCCTGTGGAATGACCAACAAAAACTGGCAGATTTTGAATTTTCCCCTGATTTTATAAAAACAGGGTGGGATTTGGCACCCATTAAAATGCCAGTTAAAAATGGGGCCAGAATATACCGGTTTCCGGAGCTTCGAAAAACCAAAAGCAGCATCGACGATACCTTTAAAGGGCTTCCAGGCCTACTGGCCGATTCCCTGCCAGATAAATATGGCAATGCGCTCATAAACCGGTGGCTCGAACAAAACAACCGCTTACCTGAAAGCATGAATCCGGTAGAAAAACTTTGCTTTATTGGCAACAGAGGCATGGGTGCTTTGGAGTTTGAACCCGCTCATTTAAAGGCAGGCAAAAACACGTTTTCCATTGAACTATCCGGACTCGTGCATATTGCAAAAAAAATGCTGTCAACCAGGGAGAATTTCAAGGCCGACCTGAAGAAAAACGAAGAACAGGCCATGCATGAAATTCTTAAGATTGGAACCTCTGCAGGTGGTGCCCGTCCTAAAGCACTCATTGCCTTTAATAACAAAACCGGGGAGATTCGTTCCGGCCAGACAAAAGTCCCTAAAGGATTTGAGCACTGGCTGTTAAAGTTAGATGGGGTAAGTGGTATTCAGTTTGGCGATAGTCACGGTTGGGGTCAGGTTGAATATGCTTATTATCTCATGGCCAAAGAATGTGGGATTAACATGATGGAATGTCGATTGTTGCAGGAAAATAATCGTTTTCATTTTATGACCAAACGCTTCGATCGGGAAGGCATAGATACAAAACATCATGTGCAAACCCTGTGTGCATTGCAACACTTCGACTATAATGACATGGCTGGATATAGCTACGAACAGGTATTTCAAACCATGCGTATGCTTCGGTTGAAATATCCGGAAGCCGAACAAATGTTTAGACGGATGGTATTGAATGTCCTGGCAACAAACTACGACGACCACACAAAGAACTTCGGTTTCATGCTAAAAAAAGATGGGGACTGGGAAATGGCTCCTGCCTATGATGTTTGTTTCGCTTATGATCCTACCAATGTTTGGGTAAGTCAGCAAACCCTTAGTGTCAATGGAAAAAGACAGCATATCACAAAGGATGATTTAATGACAATAGCAAAAAGCAATAACATTAAAAAAGGAGAATCTATCATTGATGAAATAAATAAAATCGTAAAATCATGGAGCGATTTTTCGGTGCAAGCGATGGTACCAGAGGATAAGCATCAATTAATACTTAGCAACCTTAAAACACTTTAAACGGGGCTGGAATAAGTAAAACAAAA
>CAZZBU010000206.1:0-5276 GCA_964652315.1 uncultured Bacteroidales bacterium | reverse complement strand
CTTGGTGGCAAAAAGAAAATTATTCCACCGGCACGATTATCTCACAATCAAGATTACCCGGCTCATAAGAATAATAAAACTCAAAAGGCGCAGCGGCTGGGGTCATTCCATTCGACTCAACGTATTTAAAAACCTTATCATAGGCATCCATAATTTGTTCCATTTCAGTATAACGGATGGTAGCCGCCTTAAACCCGTCAACATTTTTATATTTATAGCCATCCGATACCTTCTCTGGCTTAGTCACCATCATGCCAATTTCGCTGCGTAAATCTTTCTCAGGTACATCCAGCGGATCATCGTAATAAACCCCCAGGCTGTATTTTCCGGGTTGAATCCCATTCTTACCAAGGTACTCCATCAGTTTGGGAAAATCCTTGAATGCTTCCATATACGAGCCTTTAAATTCATAATACACATACTGAAAAGGTTCAATGTGTCTTACTTCTACCTCGTTTAGAGAGGTAGTTTCCTTTTTTACTTTTTCACTTGTTTGTGCCATAACATTTACAGTTAAAAAAATTAATACTAAAAATTGAATGTGTTTCATAATGATAAAGATTTAAAGGTTAATTATTTCTTAATTGAAATGAGGCGGTTTGTAGCCATATAGTCGGCAAAAGCATCAGTTCCTTTCAGCTTCAAAGTTTCAATGTTTGCCACACGGTCGGACCGGAAGACAAAAGCAAACAACCGGGCTATCGGACTTTGGAAGTGCTTGCATTGGCTGACACTGATATTCTGTTTACAGGATGCACAGTTGGGTATCTCATTATCAATACAACAACTACGCACCTTGCACCAGGAGGCATTGGCCTTTTCCTTGCAGCCGGGGCAACGCCCCTTCCGGTAAACACCGCAAGCACCACAATACAATCCGCAGGCAGCAATGAGTTCAGGATTCTTTTCAATGATTTTTTCCATCGTGAATTGAGGTTTAATAAGATTATAATTCAAAGGTAAATGGCAGGAGTGACAACCCTATGTCAGTAGAAATATGAAAAGAAAATGAATTATATCTCTTTTCGCTATCATAATTATTATTTAACCCGACTATTTATTAACTTTGTTTTTAATTTAACCCGATTAAAAATAAACTATGCTGATATCGCGAGATATAAAAAAGGCTATTATTTCCCATCTTGATAAAAAAGAGATAACAGTAATTACGGGGGCCAGACAGGTTGGCAAGACAACGTTGTTACGTGAGATTGCTGACGAACTAATCGCTAATGGGAATAGGGCATTATTTTTAAA
This sequence comes from uncultured Bacteroidales bacterium, assembly GCA_964652315.1. Classification (GTDB taxonomy): domain Bacteria; phylum Bacteroidota; class Bacteroidia; order Bacteroidales; family JAAAOM01; genus CAZZBU01. The sequence continues at coordinate 4,019 of CAZZBU010000206.1, read as the reverse complement.
CCTTGATAATGAAAAAGACAATCGGTTTTTTGAATCCCAGGATTTACTATTAAAAAAAATTACACTTGAACTTGGAACAGAAGGTTATGTTTTTATTGACGAAATTCAACGTAAAAAAAATGCAGGTGTATTTCTAAAAGGACTTTATGATCAAAATTTGCCTTACAAACTTATAGTTACAGGTTCAGGTAGCCTGGAATTGAAAGAAAAGATTCATGAATCTTTAGCTGGTCGAAAACGAACTTTTGAAATGATGCCGGTTTCATTTCGCGAATTTGTGAATTATAGAACCAATTATAAGTATAAAGAAAATCAGATAATGACATTTTTGGAAATAGAGCCCGAGCAACGTCGAATTCTACTAAATGAATATTTGAATTATGGAGCATATCCAAGAATAGTTACTGAATCCATTGCAGAAGAAAAAATAAAGCTGATGGATGAAATATTCCGCAGCTATGTTGAAAAAGATTTAGTGTATCTGCTTAAGATTGAACGTCCGGAAGTATTTAAGAGCTTGATTCAAATTTTATCCAATCAGATTGGACAAATGGTAAACCATACCGCAATTGCTGCCCAGGTAAACCTTTCACTGGTCACTTTAAAGAAATATCTTTGGTATGCCGAAAAAACCTTCAGTATTCACAAAGTCACACCTTATTATTCAAACTTAGCCAAAGAAATCATTAAATCCCCTGTATACTACTTTACCGATTTAGGTTTGCGCAATCATGCCATGGGATTATTAGGAAACTTACAAATAAATCAACAGTTTGGCTTTGTGTTTGAAAATATGGTCTTCCATCTTTTAAAAGAGCATACTGCCTGGAAAGGCTGGAGCATTCATTATTGGCGAACAAAGGATAAGGCGGAGGTGGATTTCGTTATCGATAAAAAAACACAGGCTATCCCTGTTGAAGTAAAATATGGCAACATAATAAAACCAACCATCTCAAAGTCATTTAGAAGCTTCCTGGAAAAATATAACCCACAAGAGGCATGGTTCATAACTACTGGTTATGAAAATTCTATTAAGCTCAATACAACAGAAGTATTGTTTAAACCATTTTACAAAATATATGACACTTAAGCTATTCGTCCTTGATTAAATATCCTGATGCACTATCGTTCACAATAGGTAAATGCTACACGAATTATTCCCTTTTTATTGCTGAACCTCGTATCACAAATATTGCCTCTGCAGTTCCTGCACCAGTTTTCGGGTAAGGTTTTTAAGTGCAACAGGCTCCACAATATCCATCTGATCACCGCACATAAGCAGCCAGCGGGCAACATAATCCAGTGAATCGTTCATGAAAAGGAGGTTTACACGGTTATTTCCAACCTCTTCGCGTCCGACGTATCCGTAGTAATAAATTGTCTCTTCAATGTGTTTGATAAAAGCCTTGTTGCATTGCAAGGTAATGGGTATGAGATTCTGGTTTGAGGCCATGAATTTCAGGTATTCCTGTATGGTCTTTCTCCGGCTGGAATCGTAGGGCAAATCCGTTAGTTTTATTTGTTGTATCCTGTCCAGGCGGAAGTCACGGTAATCTTTTCGTAACTTACAATAACCAATCAGGTGCCATGTAAAACTGTAATAGCAGAGCCCCAGTGGTTCAACCAAACGATTGGTTACAAGCTCATTCCGGTAATATGAAAAATAATCGATTTGAATCATGCGCTTTTCCACGATCCCCTGCTGAATTTTCGAGAGTTGAAGTTGTATATCCGGATCTTCAGTTTTCGGTTTAAAGTGCAGAATCTCGATGTTTGGCGACAGGTTTTCTAAAAAGTTTTTTTCGTCACTATCAAGGACCGATCGAATTTTATACATGGCCGAACCATAGCTTTTTTTGGTTTCGGCATCGGCCAGGTTCTGTACTATCTTTTCACCAATAAGCAATGCAGTAGCTTCTTGTTGAGAAAACATTACCGGTGGCAGGTGGTACCCCTCTACAAGGTAATACCCTTTGCCAGCCTCCGAACCAATGGGTACACCGGCCTCCTCCAGGGCTTTCATATCGCGGTATACAGTACGCAAACTAATGTTAAACCGCTCCGAAAGTTCTGATGCCCGCACCACTTTTTGCGTCTGTAAGTGAATCAGGATGGCAGCTATGCGGTCTACCCGGTTCATGAAAATAAATGTCGTGTTTATTCAGCTTTGTCAAAAAAATCATCGCCCCAGTTTTCATGAAGCAAGGCATGAAGCTCCTGAACTTTATCAGCATATTCAGGTTTTTCAGCCAGATTGCTCAGTTCCAGGGGATCTGTGTCATGATCAAACAGCATCCGCTCGTATGGTCCGCCGCCCTCATCTATCCATTCGGTATAAAACCAGTTGTCTTTAACAATGGTGACGCCGTCATGATACTTGAGAATGGCAAAATCTTTTGTTCGCTTTTCGCCATTAATCAAAGAAACCAGGCTTTCGCCATCCGCATGTTCTGGAATTGGTAATCCGGCCAATTCAGCCAATGTGGGGTAAATGTCAATAAATTCGGTAATGGCCCTGGTCCGTTCACCCTTGGTTTTACCGGGCACTTTTATCATAAGCGGCGTATGCAGGGATGATTCAAAATTGCAATGCTTACACCATAGCTGGTGATCACCCAGGTTCCAGCCATGGTCACCCCAAAGCACAACGATGGTATTGTCGGCCAGCTCCATCTCATTCAGGGCAGTCAGAACCTTTTGTATTTGAGCATCAGTATAGCTGACACAGGCATAATACCCGTGAATCAGCTGTTTCGCCATGGCATCGCTGACCAGTCCTTTGGGCGGAATGCCATGATATGCCCTGAGTTCACCTGAATTATGATACGCTTTGCGGGGAGTTGGCTCAGGCCGGATATAATTTGCCGGTAAAGATATATTTGCAGTATCGTATATATCCCAGTATTTTTCCGGAGCATTGAATGGCAGGTGAGGTTTCAGGAAACCTACTGCCAGGAAGAAGGGTTCATCCTGGTTTTTCAATTTTTCCAAATCCTGGATGGCCTTTTTGGCAATTTTTCCATCAAAATAGGCAGTATCGGGAAGTACTGCCCGTTCGTATGGATTACCCCTGGTTTCGCCTGCTGCTTCCAGGTCAATGTTTTCCTGCGTTTGATAATCCCTCCAGGAACCGGATGAAGTCATGCTCGGATGCCAGATCTCGTGCCAGGCAGCCGAATCATCATAAAGGTGATGGTATATTTTTCCGTTGGAAATGGTGGTATAACCGTTTTCTTTGAACAATTCAGGAAGCGAAGTTACCCCCGGATAATCCTTATCCAGCCAGGTGTGGTAATTAACAAACCGGTACCTTCCCGGTCGTTTACCTGACATCAGGCTTGCCCGCGATGCCCCGCAAACCGGCACATTACAGTATGCCCGTTCAAACACCATGCTTTCTTCTGCAAGCTTATCAAGTCCGGGAGAAACGATATGGGATGCTCCATAAGCATTTATTTCCGGGCGCAGATCATCCACGGCAATAAATAACACATTGGGTTTTTCAGGGCTTTCTTCTTCCTGACAGGAAGTAAAGCCAAGCATTATAAAAGCACCAAACATCCAAAAGAATAAACGTGAAATTGACATCATGAGTAGGAAATTAAAATTTCTACTAATGTATGATAAAATCGGATAAGGGGCAAAAAAAAGCAGAATAAACCGGGTTATGGGTCAAAATCTAATATCAGCCACCAGCAGCCATGCTACCTTCTCCTTCCGGGATATGCTTTCAACGCTTCTTCAAGGATTTTCATCGAAACCTTCAGGTTATCCACATTAAGCACAAAAGCAACCCTTACTTCCTGCTTTCCGGCACCTGATTCAGAATAAAATCCGGAACCTGGGGCTAGCATCAAAGTTTTTCCTTCATAATCAAAGCCACTGAGCATCCAGGCACAAAATTCATCGGTATCATCAACCGGCAATTTGGCCATTACATAAAATGCACCTTTTGGCATGGGGCAATATACGCCATCTATTTTATTCAGGGCTTCCACTACATAGCGTCGCCGGCTGTC
>CAZZBU010000205.1:2610-5286 GCA_964652315.1 uncultured Bacteroidales bacterium | reverse complement strand
ATTACCTGAAGAAACTGCAAAAATAACTGCTGTATCCCTGCAAAGATTTTTGTATTTTCGCCAATTCATTTTGAATTGGCATGATTTCAGTTGAGAATATATCACTACAGTTTGTAGGCCGTCCTATCTTTGATGGAGTCTCATTTTTAATCTCACCAGGGGAAAAAATAGGATTGGTGGGTAAAAATGGTGCAGGCAAATCGACCTTACTCAAGATTATCCTGGGGCAGCAGCAAACGGATAGTGGGAATGTAAGCAAGCCAGGTGATCTGACTATAGGTTACCTGCCTCAACAATTAAAACTTACCAGCAATCAAACCGTTTTTGAGGAAGCCAAAAATGCATTTTTACCTTTGCTCACGCTTCAGGCTGAAATTGATGCCATGGGCCACGAAATGGCATCCCGAACTGATTACGATTCTGAAAGTTACCTGAAGCTGTTGGACCGGTTCAATGAAAAGAGTGAACGCTATCAAATCCTTGGCGGTCAAAACATGGAAGCTGAGATTGAAAAAATACTCATGGGACTGGGTTTTGAACGTACCGATTTCCCGAGGCACCTCAGTGAGTTCAGCGGTGGATGGCGCATGCGTGTGGAACTTGCAAAAATATTGCTTCAGCAACCGGATGTACTATTGCTTGATGAACCCACCAACCACCTTGATATTGAATCCATTCAGTGGCTCGAAGACTTTCTGAAAACATTTAAAGGAGCATTGGTGCTAATCTCGCACGACAGGGCATTTCTTGACGCAGTCACCACCCGGACCATGGAAATTACCCTTTCGAAGGTTCATGATTATGACGCGCCATTTTCAAAATATGTGGAACAGCGCCGCGAAAGACGGGAACAGCAATTGGCTGCCTATCAGAACCAGCAAAAAATGATTGAAGACACGGAAAAATTCATTGAAAGGTTCCGCTACAAAGCCACCAAAGCTGTGCAGGTACAAAGCCGCATAAAACAGTTGGAAAAACTCGACCGCATAGAAGTGGAAGAAGAAGACAGGGCTGCCATTAACATCCGTTTTCCGGAAGGGCCACGTGCAGGAAGCATTACTGTTGAAGCAGAAAACCTTTCAAAACGCTATGGTGATCACCTTGTACTTCACAACATTGATTTTGAAATTGAACGCGGAGAACGCATTGCCTTTATTGGCCGTAACGGAGAAGGTAAAACCACCCTTTCAAAAATTATTGTAGGTGATCTGGATTATACCGGGAAATTAAAACTGGGTAACAACGTAAACATCGGCTATTTTGCGCAGAACCAGGATGAATTACTGGACGGTAAAAAAACCGTATTCGAAACCCTCGATGATATTGCTGTTGGCGATATCCGCACAAAAATACGAGATATCCTTGGGGCTTTCATGTTTAGTGGTGAAGATGCAGATAAAAAAGTTAGTGTGTTGTCAGGGGGGGAAAAATCACGTCTTGCCATGGCAAAATTACTGCTTGAACCCTACAATCTTCTTGTACTGGACGAACCAACCAACCATCTTGATATTCAATCGAAGGACATCCTTAAGCAAGCCCTGATGAATTTCACGGGCACCATTATCCTTGTATCGCATGACAGGGAATTCCTCAACAATCTCACCCATCGAATCTACGAATTTCGGGACAAAAAAATTAAAGAACACCGGGTTGGAATATACGACATCCTGAAGCAAAAAAAGATTGGCTCCCTTGCTGAGCTTGATTTGGAAAAAACATCACAGAAACAGGGCAAAGTTGAAGACAAAAAGGCCTCAGGAAAAAGGCAATATGAGGATCGAAAAAAACTCGACCGGGAAATTAGAAGGGTTAGTAAACTTGTGGAAACAGCGGAAAAGGAGATTCATGACCTGGAAGAAAAAATCGCCAGGATGGATGAATTGCTTGCCAATCCCGGCACTGCCCATGAAAATCTGACCCAGGAAGGATTTTATGATGAATATAATGCTGCCAAAACCCAATTGCAGGAAAAAATGGAAGCATGGGAACAACACCTCATGGAACTTGAAACGCTTAAAAATGAAAGAATTTAAGTACCTTTGAGAAAAGCGCAAATAAACAAATTTATTGTAATTAACAATTTGATATTCTGAATTAAATCAGAGTCCTAAGTTTATAAATGAAAACAAATCCGGGATATAAAACCATTCTTTTTTTCCTTTTATTAATCGGTATTGCCGCCTGCGGTCCTCAAAAGATCGTTAAAATTGACAGGAACTTATCCTATATTTACAACCCGGGCACTTCACCCCTTAATCCGAGATATGTTGTATTTCATGATAATGAAAACACTTCCAATGTAACCGGCAAAATATTTCCCAATGAATTGTTATTTAACCAGGCAAACCCGGAGAACGAACTTCAGGCCCGCCTGGAAATTCGATATGAACTTTATGAACTGAATGATGAAGGACAGGTTAAAAATTTAAATGACAGTGCCCGGTTCAGGTACACCCTCAGGAAAGAGGCAATAAGGCACCGGTTTTTCATGGACATGACTATACCAGCCATCAGGGGCCGGCAATATTTATTAAAAATATTCACGCACGACCTGCAACGCAGAACATCTACCCAAAATATCATTTATGTAGATAAAAGGAACGCGTATAGCGAACAGAATTTTCGTGTTATCCGTTCGAAAAGTTCGCTGTTATTATTTAATCCCTTTATTATTGG
>CAZZBU010000205.1:0-2510 GCA_964652315.1 uncultured Bacteroidales bacterium | reverse complement strand
TTCGTGTTATCCGTTCGAAAAGTTCGCTGTTATTATTTAATCCCTTTATTATTGGGAGTGACGCATTCAATATTCATTATCCATATCCGGTTGACAGTTTATATATTTTGTATTACCCAAAAGAAGAACAGCTTCCCAGGCCAATTTTTTATGAAGCCGCATCAACAGGGTTGTATGAGCGTCCGGACAGCATATGGAAAATAGCAAATGAACCCTTTCAGGAATATGGCTACAATGAGGAAGGCCTGTATTATGTACAGACCGATACCTCAATCAACGAAGGAATATCGCTGCTGAATTTTGGCGAAAGTTTTCCGAAAATCACAACTCCTGAACTAATGCTTGGGCCCACGGCCTACATCACTACTTCTGTAGAATTCAGAGAGCTGTCTGAACAAAAAAACCTGAAACTGGCCATTGATAATTTCTGGCTCGACAAAACAAATAATGTTGAGCGGGCACGGGAATTGATACGCATATATTACAACAGGGTATATTTTGCCAATTATTATTTTACCAATTACATCGAGGGCTGGAAAACTGACCAGGGCATGATATACATTATTTATGGCCCACCTGATAGCATAGAAAAAGATGTTGACAAGGAAAGATGGATATATTATAAGAAAAACACAACCAGCCCGATAAGTTTTACCTTCAGACGCACTCCTAATCGGTTTTCAGACGTGGTGTTTACCTTACAACGCTCCGAGAGTTATAACATCAGCTGGCGACAAGCAGTTGACTCATGGCGTGATGGCGAAGTGTTTCTACTCGATTAAAAATCAAATAGCGAAAGCTGAAAAATATTATGGCGAAACAGCAAATTATATTTGGGCTACATTCATTGCAGGAAGCCCTGGATGCAGGAGAAAACTTTGAAAAAGTAATGATGCGCAAAGAGCTGGACAATGAGCAGGCACGCAGGCTCCAATCTGCTCTCAGAAAGGCCCGTATCCCGGTTCAGTATGTACCGGCCCAACGGCTGGACAGGATCACACGTAAAAATCATCAGGGCGTTGTTGCGTTTATTTCGCCCATTGAGTATACTGATGTGGAAATGTTGATACCAAAACTTTTCGACGAGGGCAAATCCCCATTTTTGCTTATTCTCGATGGGGTTACGGATGTTCGCAATTTTGGCTCGATATGCCGTACAGCCGAATGCGCCGGTGTTGACGCTGTGATTGTTCCCAACAAGGGGGCTGCTCAAATTAGTGCGGACGCCATAAAAACATCAGCAGGTGCATTGAGCCACATACCAGTATGCCGGGCCGACAGTCTTGGCAGGACAATCGATTACTTAAAAGACAGCGGGTTAACTATTGTAGCAGCCTCTGAAAAGACGACAGCATTTCATTTCAATTTCGATTTTACTGCTCCCCTGGCATTAATCCTGGGTTCAGAGGATAAAGGCATCTCGGGTTCACTTATGGCCAAAGCCGATGCAGGAATACGCATACCTATAAACGGAAAAATAAATTCACTAAATGTTTCAAACGCGGCTGCAATAATCGTGTACGAAGCAGTTCGCCAGCGAATGATCAACAATGGAAATTAGGGTGTTGATTAATAACAGCTGATATTTACCTGGTCCTATTCCAATTCCTGAATAGGCAGTTGCCTGTCAATCATAACCTCAAGTGAAATAAAAGTCTCTGTGCGAGCAATTCCATTAATCGACTGCAGCTTATCGGCCAGCACCTGTTTCAAATGTTTATTATCATAGGCATACACCTTCACAAACATTGCATATTCACCTGTAGTATAATGGCATTGTGTAATCTCAGGTATTTTACTTAATTTCTCAAGAACGTCATTGAACAAACTGGCATTATCCAGAAAAATACCAACATAAGCACAGGTTTTAAAACCAATTCTACCCGGATCGATGTTAAATTGTGATCCTGAAATTACACCCATCTTGGTTAATTTCTGTACACGCTGATGTATTGCAGCTCCGGAAACATTGCATTCGCGTGCTACTTCAAGAAAAGGAATACGGCCATTTTCAGTGAGAATGGCTAAAATCTTTCGATCTAAACTATCAATTTTTAATGAATGTTCCATAATTAAGGCGCTGTTATTAATTATATGCGTAAAATGACATCATCTTATAATAAGATATGAACAAAATTAAGAAAAATAAAAATAATCAATCAAAAAATTTTGCAATTTCGCTATAAACGCTTATTTTTGTCATGTATTTCATAATTAAAAAGCACATTTTTTTTAACAATTCCAAACTAAATCGTAAGAATACTCTTTGATTTGACGTTGAACCAGAAGAAATGCTTTTTATTCGTGTTCATTGAAGCTATAAAATTTATAAAATTCACATAAAATTAATATTGCCTTGAATTTTTGGTATGATTTATGCAATATATTTTCTAAATTAAGGATAAAAAATACAATTTCATAATAGTAGTAGTTTTAGTTAGTTTTAGTTAGTGTTAGTAGTTAGTTTTCATGAAAAAAGGGAGTACTGCCAGGTACTCCTTTTTTCTTTT
>CAZZBU010000204.1:0-5406 GCA_964652315.1 uncultured Bacteroidales bacterium | reverse complement strand
ATCATATACTTCCTCTATTACCCGGCCTTTTATTTCCGCATTCCCACCCGGTCCTAGCGATACAAGAATAAACCTGGGAAATTATTATTTATCGGACGACAGTACCAACCTGATGAAATTTAACCTGCCGTATATGTCCCTTACGCCTGGTGATTATTATATTGTATGGTGTGATGGCATGGGTAGTGGCAACCATGCTAATTTTGGGTTGGATAATGATGGGGAAACATTGTTTTTTTATAGAAGCATAACCAAAACCAGGCTATGAGTTCAGCCACTGGAACACTGCCGATATAACCTTTCAGGAAAACCTTATTTCCACCGGGGATGAGTGGAAATACCTTGACAGTGTTGTGGTTTACCCGGAGGGATGGGCTGATACAGGTTTTATTGATACCAATTGGCTGGTTGGGCCCTCACAACTGGGATATGGAGACGGGGACGAAAGCACATTTCTTGATTACGGCCCGGATGCAAACAATAAAAAAACAACCTATCTTTTTCGAAAGAACATAAACATTGAGAATCCCGAGCTGTTTGAAGAATTGCTCTTGGAAATACTTGTGGATGACGGGGCGGTTTTGTATATCAATGGAAGGGAATATACACGGATCTATATGAACAACGGAACAGTAACCCCTCAAACCTTTGCTACACGGGCAACAGATATGGAAAACAGTTTTCACAGGTTTGAAATCCAATCATCCTGGTTTGTGGAAGGCGAAAACACCATCGCAGTGGAAGTCCACCAGATATCCTTGACCAGCAGCGACATTAGTTTTGACATGAAGCTACATGGATTAAAGCGGATTGCATCTTCTGGTGAGCAGTTTTCAACGCAGAAAATTCTTCAGGGCAATGTTGAGGCCCATCTTTCCATATCTCCGGTGTTCACCAAAAAAGCCGTTGTAAAAGATATTATTATCAATGAAGTGTCGTTGGCAGAAGAATCTTTCAGGGATAACATGGGTGAGCCCAGCGATTTTATTGAATTATATAACCAGGGAAACGATACAGCAGTCCTTGGAGGCTTGTTCATCACTGATGATATTCTTTTGATGAATAAGCATCAATTCCCTGATAATGCGGTTGACGAATTATCCATTCCCCCAAAAGAATACCTGGTATTGTTTGCCGATAATCAACCGGAGCAGGGCATAAGGCATGTGTCTTTTAAACTCGACAAAGATGGTGAATGCGTGATTCTGTCACAGCAATTTGGTAACAAGTATGTTATACTTGACAGCCTCAGTTTTGAATTTCTTGAACAGGGCTACTCTTATGGACTGCGTTTATCGGGCGATGAGTTTATTTATATGTCGGAACCCACACCCGGGGGAGTGAATAATGAGGCGAGCGAAGTGAAAACCGTTTCAACGGAATATGCAAGGATAAACAATAAAATCAAGGTCTATCCTAATCCGGCCAGAAACAGGCTATTCATAGATTTGAGCAACAATACAGGCCATGGAGAAGTAAGGCTTGAACTGATGAATGTGCAGGGACAGATGCTGAAACAAATCCCAGCTTCAGAAAAAAGCCTCATTGAGATTGAATTGGATGGTTTTGCACCGGGCATCTATCTCTTAAAAGTTACCAATGCTGACAATCAGGAAATTTATCGGATTGTAAGGGGCCATTAAATGGTTACCTGCAAGCCGAAGTAAATGTTTCTGCCCGGGGCCGGTTGATAATACCGGTGCCCGAATGCATTTAAATCATTACCAAGGCTGTAGGTAATGTCAAAAACATTGGTTATTCCACCAAAAAACTCCAGGCTGAATTTCCCCCCTTTGAAATTATATCCGGCCTTGGTGTTGAGCACTAAAAATGCATCCGAATAAACTGTGTTGGCATCATTTAAAGGTATCCTGTCGGTGTAATTTGCAGACAGGTGCCAGTATATTCCGGGAGAAAATCCCAGGCTTATCACCGAAGAATTAATATGCGGAGCTACTCCTGTAAGTTCGTTGCCTGAATAATCATTTCCTTCCCTGATGTATTCTTCAAAATAAAAATCATGGAAACTATGTGCTGTTTGTATACTAAACGATTCCAAAAAATGCCCTTTACGATTTATGGGTTGCCATCGGATTACAGCTTCGAGACCACGTTGGGTGGTAGCTCCTGAATTCCGGAATTTCACCACATTGCTAACGGAATCCGTAAAACTTACAATGGTTTCAGAAAGTGAAAAATCGAAAAGTGTCAGTTCTATAAACAGAGCGTTATTGAACCACTGCCCCCGGTATCCAAATTCATAGTTCAGGCCTGTCTCAGGCTGAAGATCAATGTTCAGGTTTCCATCACCGGTGCGTACTTCTTTTACCGAAGGGGGTGAGAATCCCTTGCTGATGCTCACGAAAACAGACAGGTTATCGTTCATTTGCTTAAGGAGCCCGGCCCGGGGCATAAAGACAGGATCAAAATTTTTGGTTTGCCTGAACGACGTGTCGAGCAATGCATCATAAAGCCGATGGATGTCATATTCCTGGTTGTTAAGGCTCAGGCTTAGATCAAGAAACACCTGTTGTGGAAATTCAAATGAGATTTTTGAAAAAGCAAGTCCCTGCCATGAAGTAACCTCATCATCGAAGTTTAAAGTATCCGGTTGTCCGCCATCATTGCCGAAATTTCGTCCTGTGAACAATTCATCCTGGTACTCAAGGCCTGTAAGCCAACGAAGGTTTGTATTGCCAACCATGCTATTGTATTCAAAATGCGTCCTGCCACCCCATCCCTGTCTCAATTCACGTTCAAAATCAGTGATAAAAGGCATGATAAAAAAACTGTATCGTCCATAAACAGCTGTTTTGTTTTTCCAGTTCGGATTCAGGGTTATTTCATGGCTGATGCTCGAAAATACTGCCTTATAATCCACATGAGAATTTTGTTCAACGCTTCCCGGAAACCATGGGCTGGAAGGCCTGGCCTGCCTGGGGTTTTCTTCATATTGCTCCCGGGTTAAGCCGCCAGGCACCTGATAGAATAAGTCCGAGGCAAAAACATTTATCGAAGTTTTATGATTGGCAGACGGGAAATAGGTATGGTAATATTGAAAAGTATTGCGTTCCATGGATGTATGCTCCCGGTAACCATCGGATTTTATATGGCTGATATTTACCAGATGTTTGGACTGCCGGTTTCCCCAGGCATAGGTTGCAGTGAGTCTTCTTAATCCATAGCCTCCATATTTAATGCTGCCTTTCAGTAAGGTTGAATCAGATAGTGGGTTTTCAGTATACATTAACAGTGTCCCTCCATTTCCGGCCCCGTAAATGCTCGAAGCAGGCCCTTTAAGTATTTCAATGGATGAAATGTTTACAGGATCAAGCAGGTTTAAGGGAGTGATGCCTGATGGATCAGTGAACGGTACCCCATTCCAGTAGACTTTTACATTTCGTACATCAAAAGGTGAGCGTAAGGAGCTGCCACGGATTGAGATGCGATAGCTTGAGGGCGACCGCTGTTCCATTCGAATGCCCGGGACCGTATTAACAGCCTGCACCAACGATGTTTCATCGGTTTTTGAAATCAGGGTTTTTTGAATTGAATGCACTGTGCCCGGTACTTCCATTACCCGTCTGTTGTCTTCATAAGCTGTTACAATTACCTCGTCCAGAGGTATGGCAAGAATGGCTGTTGAATCGGCTTTTTGCGAACCGGTTTCCTGTGCATGTAGACAGGGTAACCGGAAGAATATGAACAGAATCAGCGTGTATATGTAGTAATTTTTCATCTCTGCTTGTTTAAATCTTTTTTTCAAACAAGCAGGATATAAAAATGTTTAATGACTTACAATATGACGCTTTAGCGAATTTTTAATGTTATTTGGTAAATAAAAAACCCGATCAACAAGGATGCGACCGGGTTTTTAAATATATCTTATTATCCGATATTATTCCTCTACTCCAAATTTGTATATGGTTGTTGATTCGTACTTCTCATCAGGATTTAAAACCGTAGATGGAAAGTCCGGATGGTTGGGTGAGTCAGGATAATGTTGCGTTTCAAGGCATAACCCGCTCCTGTGTTCATATACTGTACCGTCTTTTCCGGTTATTGTTCCATCAAGGAAATTACCGGTGTAAAGCTGCACTGCCGGTTCGGTGGTGTACACTTCCATTGTTCTTCCGGTTGTAGGTTCTGTAACCTTAGCCGTAAATACTAGGCTGTCTCCTGCTTTGCGGTTAATGATGTAGTTATGGTCAAATCCACCGGCTATGTTAATCAGCATATAGTCTTCTTCAATGTTCTGGCCAATGGATTTAGGTTCATTGAAATCCAGGGGTGTGTTTTCAATATTCAATATCTCTCCTGTGGGAATAAGATTTTCATCTGTGGGTGTGATGCTGTCAGCATTTAACATCAGAACATGGTCAAGAATGTCTGATTTGCCGCCATCCTTCAGATTAAAATAAGCGTGATTTGTTACATTCAATATGGTAGGCTTATCTGTAGTTGCTTCATAATCCAACCTGAGTTCATTATCATCAGTGAGAGAATAAGTAACTGTCAGGGTTAATGTACCAGGATAGTTTTCCTCACCGTCCGGGCTTATATATGTCAGGGCAATGCCCGGGGCACCATCAACAGTTACTTCTTTGGCAGTAAAAAGCTTTTTGTTGAATCCTTCTTCACCACCGTGAAGGGAATTTGGCCCGTCATTTTTGGCAAGCTGATACTCTTGCCCATCAAGCGTAAATTGACCTTCTGCAATTCTATTGGCATACCGGCCAACAACGCAACCAAAGTAAGGTGAGTCACCGGCATATCCTTCTACATTATTAAATCCCAGGGTAACATCAGTCATGTTGCCTGTTTTGTCCGGAACAATGATGGATTGTATGGTAGCTCCATAATCCAGAATTCCCACCTGCACTTCGTTTTTATTCTCCAGGATATACCTGGTTACAGTCGCTCCATCCGGTGTGGTACCAAATTTTTCTTTTGCTATTTTCATTTCCATCTTATCAGTTTGATTTACGTTACTATTTTTTTCTTTCTGCTGTACGCAGGAAATTATGAATCCTGCCATGGCAACAATAATAAGAAGACTTTTAATCCGCATTTTTTTCTGTATTATGTCGTTAAAGAATTTGGGGATAAAACTACCGAAAAAGATTCAGGTATACAACGGTGTGGGATTTAAAAATATTTTTAAATGACTATCCGGGTTTATACCAAAACTATGTTTGCCACGAATGCACGAATAATAAGAATCAAATCGGAAGTACCTCTGAATAATTTTTTATTGGATATTGTGGTGTCTAATTATTTAATTATAAATTATTTATGAACACTAATTTCGAATGACTTTGTCATTCGTGCACCAGCCTGCGGCGGGCAGGTTCGTGGCTATTAAATGTTAATATGCACTGGAATTTGTGATTTCAATCAATAGGT